>PLNO01000258.1 GCA_003141795.1 Spirochaetaceae bacterium
AAGAAGGCGAGCGGAGTCAGCCTGTGCGCGCGCAAAGGGGAGATCCTCGGCATCGGCGGGCTTGCCGACCAGGGGCAGGAGGACCTGATCCTCGTGATGAGCGGCATGTTGCGGCGGACCCGGGGCAAGGTGCTCCTGGAGGGCCGGGAGCTGCGGCTGCGCCATCCCAATGAAGCCATCAAAAAAGGCATCTTCCTCGTGCCCGGCGACAGGCAGAAGGACGGGCTTTTCATGAATCTCGACATCTTCGAGAACGTGATCTACCCGCGCTTCCCCCTGCATTCGGGAGGTCCCGTGCTCGACCTCAACGGGCTGCGCGTGATGGCGGCGGGGGTGACGAAGAAGCTGGGCGTGAACACGTCGGACACGCGCACCATCGTGAGCAACCTGAGCGGCGGCAACCAGCAGAAGGTGGTGTTCGCGAAGTGGCTCCAGTTCACTCCGAAGATCCTGCTGTTGAACGATCCGGCCAAAGGGATCGACATCCAGGCGAAGAACTCCATCTACGCGCTGGTGAAGGACCTGGCCGCGGCGGGGACCACGGTGATCCTCTATGCAAGCGCCGTGGAAGAGCTGCGGAGCAACTGCGACAGGGTCCTCATCATGTTCGAGGGCGGCATCGTCGACGAGATCGAAGGGGACAAAATCAGCGACGAGAGCATCCTGAGCTCGTCGCTCCGTGCGGGGGGGAAGAATGGCCAGTGTGAAGAATGAGACGTCGCATCCCGTGAAGCTGCGACTCGGGCCGGCGGTGCAGAACCCCTCGTTCATGGGTTTCGCCGTCTTCATCATCCTGCTCGTGGTCAACGTCAGTCTCCAACCCGAGCTTTTCACCCACGACATCCTGAAGTCGAACTTCATGTCGTTCACCCCGTTGATCTTCGCCGCCATCGCGCAGGGCATCATCATCCTGTCGGGAAGCGTCGACCTGTCCATCGGCGCGGTGATGTCGTTCTACACGGTGCTGGGCGCCTCCCTCATGTCGGACACGAACGTCGTGCCCGTCGTGCTCCTGGGCCTCGCGATGTCGGTCGCCATCGGCGCTCTCAACGGGTTTCTCGTGGGCAAGGTGCGGCTTCCCCCCTTCATCACGACCTTCGCGACGTCGGGGATCGTCCTGGGCGCCACCATCCTCATCATGCCGGTGCCCGGCGGCTACGTGCCGAAGTTCTTCTACAAGATCTACCGCGGTGACCTTCTGGGGATCATACCCGTGCCCATCCTCATCATCGTCCTTGGGCTCTTGATCTGGGCCGTGGTGAGCAGGACACCCTTCTACCGCCATCTCTACGCGGTGGGCGGGAACGAGAAGAGCGCCTACGCGTCCGGCCTCAAGGTGGGCAACGTGCGCATGCTCGCTCACGTCTTTGCCGGGTTCTTCGTGGGGGTGGCAGGAATGTGCCTTCTCATGCTGACAGCAGCGGGGGAGTACAGGTCAGGGACCGCCTATTCGCTGAACTCCGTGGCTGCGGCGGTGCTCGGGGGCATCTCCCTGGCCGGAGGCCGCGGAAACATCTGGGGGGCGATCATCGGTGCGCTCATCCTCGGCATCCTCAACAACATCATCTTCTTCGCCAACATCCCCTCTTTCTACCAGAACTTCATCCGCGGGATCATCGTCATCTTCGCGTTGAGTCTCGGTGCGTTGACGAGGATCAAGGAGCTGCGCTCGCAGTTGTAGGAGGCCTCGATGAAGCACAGGGAACGAGTCCAGACCGCCCTCGGGCACGAGGCGCCTGATCGGTGTCCTCTGCAGATCAGTTTCACTCCCGAGTTCGCCGCCCGGCTGTCGGCGTCCCTGGGGGACACTGTCAACGCGCATCATAATCCCCATGGCGGGGGAAACCCCTACGTGTTGGAGCGTGCGCTGGACGAGGACCTGCTCCTCACGTCAGTGGGGTGGGCGAACAGTTACTACGCCGGCATCGCCTATAACGCCAAAAGCGGCATCTACACCGATGAGTGGGGCATCGTCTGGCGCGACTCTCCGTATACGACGAGGTTCGGGGACGGCTTGTACACGGAAATGGTCAGCCACCCCCTGGCGGACGATGCCGCGATCGCAGGCTTTCACTGCCCGGATCCCGGGCGGCCGACCCTCTACACCGAGGCGCAGCGCGCGGTCGAGGCCTTCAAGGACGAGTACTGGATCGTCGGTGTCGCAGTTACGACGATTTTCGAGACGGCGTGGGCGCTGCGGGGCTACGAACGGATGCTGATGGATTTCGTCGAGGACCCCGACCGCGCGGAGGCGATCCTCGACATCCCCTTCCGCTACCACCTCCGCGTCGCCGAAGAGCTCACCCGCAGGGGCGTCGATATGATCTGGACCGGCGACGACGTGGGGATGCAGAAGGGGATGCTGGTCGCCCCGGAGACGTGGCGGCGTTTTCTCAAGCCGCGCATGGCGGAGCTGTTCGCCCGGTTGAAGGCGATCAATCCGGCTCTGAAGATCGCCTACCATTCCGACGGCTGCATCACTCCCATCATTCCCGACCTCATCGAGATCGGTCTTGACGTCCTCAACCCCGTACAGCCCCGGAGCATGGATCCTTCGGCTTTGAAGAGGGAGTACGGGAAAGAGCTGTGCTTCTGGGGATCGATGGACGAGCAGCACACTCTGCCCTTCGGGACCGTAGAGGACGTTCGTCGNNCTCGAGAACATTTTCGCGCTTGTCGAATCTGTGCGCGGAACGCCCTGCCTCTGACACGGATTCTCAGGGTGTTCCAGCTGTTCCAAGAATGGAACAGTGGTGCCCGCTGAATCGTTCCGCGTGGAATAGCTCGACTTCATGCCGTTTGTCGAAGCTATATTATTTGTGTCATAATGGCCGTTTTTAATCTCTATTAGGTCTAATTTGTTATTTTTGGGTGAGAAAAGAGCATATTTTTCCCAGAGCCGAATTCTTAGTCAAAGATGCTACTCTTGGCCTCTGTTTTGCAAGATATCCCTCTGAAACCCCAGAGAGAGAGGGAGGGAAACGGTATGTCAAGAACAGTAGGAATCCTTGCGGTGTTGCTTCTCATCGGTGGCGTCGCAAGCGCGGATAAAATGGTCGGCAACGCGCAGTGGCTCCATGAGAAGTGGCTCTCGATCCAGAGGCCCGATGTCGTCAACTCGATGGACCTTGCCGTCTATGACGGCTTCGTGATCGCGGCCGTCCAGGTCGCCGAGCACGCG
Source organism: Spirochaetaceae bacterium (assembly GCA_003141795.1). The sequence goes on from PLNO01000258.1 coordinate 3,182, forward strand.
ACGCCGCGTGCAATCGAAATTCCTGCCGGCACCACGATGGGCCAGGTCTTCAGCGTGGTCGGGAAGTACCTCGAGAACCACCCCGATGAATGGAGCTCCGACGCCTGCGCCGTGGTCGTCAAGGCGCTCCAGCGCGTTTACCCCAACAAGAGATAAGAGATAGGGATGTTTCACCGGGCGCACCTTCGGAATCGGCGCGCACGTGGCTGCGTTGCTTGACACCTGCCGGGGTGCGTGGTAAGACACCGCCAGCGCGCCGCACCTTCACCCCACGGCGCCACCTGAGGTGATGCATGACAGTGGGTTTGACCTATGATCTACGCTCTGAATGGCTGAGCCAGGGCTATTCGGAGCTCGAGACGGCGGAGTTCGACCGTGAGGAAACGGTCGCAGCCGTGGAGGCTGCCATTCGGGCCGGTGGCTGCTCCACGGAGCGGATCGGCAATCATCGCAGCCTTATGAAGGCGCTCTCCGCGGGGAAGCGCTGGGACCTCGTCTTCAACTTCTGCGAGGGCATGTTCGGGCTGGCCCGCGAAGCTCTCGTTCCCGCGCTTCTGGATGCGTATCGCATCCCCTACACGTTCTCGGATTCCGTGGTCCTCGCCGTCGCCCTGCACAAAGGGCTCACCAAGCGCATCGTGCGTGACGCAGGGGTGCCCACCCCCGACTTCGCAGTCGTCGAATCCCTCGACGATCTCGGGTCCGTCAGCCTTGGGTATCCGCTTTTCGCGAAACCCATCGGTGAGGGGACCGGCAAGGGCATCACTCCCACGTCCCGCATCACCACCCCCGCCGAGCTCCGCCGAACGTGCGAATCGCTCCTTGGCACCTACCGGCAGCCCGTGCTCGTGGAGGAATACCTTCCGGGCAGGGAGTTTACCACGGGAATCGTCGGCACCGGCGCGGCGGCGGAGGTCATCGGCACGATGGAGGTCATCTTCAACGACACCGCCGAGCCCAACGCCTACACGTACGTGAACAAGGAGTACTTCGAGAGCCGGGTGCACTACGAGGTGGCCACGGGGAGCGTCGGGGAGGAGTGCGCACGCATAGCGCTGCAGGCGTGGAGGGCGCTCGGGGCCCGCGACGGCGGCCGCATCGACATAAGGATGGACGCGAAGGGCAGGGCGAGCTTCATCGAGGTCAACCCCCTTGCAGGACTTCACCCGCAGCACTCGGACCTTCCCATCATCTGCTCTCTGGTGGGCGTGAGCTACCAGCGGCTGATCGACCGGATCATGGCCTCAGCGCGCAGCCGGGCCGGGCTCTGAGGGCTGCCACGGGGCAAGGGAGTTTCGCTCCTCCGAGGAGAGCTTCCGCCTGACGCAGGCGCTGAACCTGTCCACGATCCAGTCGTAACAGGCGGGCGGGAGCTTTTCGCGGCGCACGTCGGGAACGTCGTTGTAGGAATCGATCACGACGGGGACCCCCTCCTTCGTGATGCACCATTCCACCGCATTGAAGTCGAGGCATAGCGCGGTGTTCAACTCGACGGTCCTCTTCGAGATGAGCTCCTCAAACGCGTCAAGCTCCCGGGGCCCGGGCATCGCATATTCGCCGCGGTCGAAGGGCAGCGGCTTCCATCTGACGATCATCACCTCACGCCTGTCGATGCAGAACGCCCTGTAATAGTTTTCGTAGCGGATGAGCTCCTGCACGATGAGGGTGCGGCTCACCTTGAGGCTCTCGTAGAGGCTGCGAAGCGTCGAGACGTCCTCCACCCTGAACACGTCCTGCCATGCGTAGCCGTCCACCGGTTTCAGGATGCAGGGAAACCCCACCGCGTCGGCTATGCCGTCCCAATCAGGGGCGGTCACCATTTCCGTGAGGTCCTCCGTGTGGTTGACCCGCGGGAGGAGGATCGTGCGGGGGTGGTCGATGGAGAGGGCGTCGTAGAGGAGGACCTCCGAGAGCTTGTCGAAGACGAGCGTGAAGAAGGGGTCGTTGAGGACGTAGGCGCCGCCGAGTGACCAGTAGCGCAGGGTGTGGCGGAGGAACTCATCGCAGAAGCTCACCCGATCCACGATGAGGCGAAACGGGGAAGGGGACGGGTGGGGCAACTGCCCCACCCTCATGAACTCGATCGGGATGTCGCTGAGCTCCTTGACGACGCTCCTGATGAAGTCGTTGTCGTTGAACTCGAGGATCCCGACCCTGCCGGGTCCTACAGCCAGAATCGGAAGCCCAGCGCGCCCTGCAAGTGCCAGTCGAATGCCGTGGGGATGAGGCTGAAGCCGACGGCGGGGGCCGCTTCGATGAAAACCTCGAAAACCTGCCCGAAGGGCCACATCTGGATCCCGATGGGGATTCTCCCGCCAAGGGCGAAATCGGTCGGGTTAAAGTCGAGGGTGGCATACCCACCGAGACCGAGATACCAGTCGAAGATGCTCACGAGCGAGCCATGCGCGACCCAGTAGTCGGCGGTCATGGCGATCGAAGGGGACGTGCTGATGCCGATCCCGAGGTACAACGGGAACTGGGGCAGGTGGAGCGTCAGCATGGCGCTCATGGGAAGGCCGCCGCTGCCTGCAAAGTAGAGCGCGCCCTCTCCTCCTATGGCGAATCCGCCGCCTTTGGCGGCGAATGCGCCTGTAGCGCTCACGCAGAGGACGAGAAGGATGGCGATAAAGGTCTTTTTCATCATCACTCCTTACAGCAATTGTTCATAGCCCGGTGCGATTATAGCAGAACCCGGCTTCGACGTGTACTGCCGAAGAGAAAGGCCTTATCAACGCGGCGATCCTGCCGATACCATCAATGAGGCACACCGTGATGAACTGGAGAGAGAGGCTGCGGAACGACGAGGCTGAGCTCCGGGTGATCGTCTCCCGTCTGGGAAACGATGCAGGCACCGCTCTGCGCACACCGGGTGAGCGGGATTTCGCCGTGCGGAGCCTTGCGGACAAGCTCACGGAGACACGGTCCTACGTGGATGACATCTTAAGCGGCCGCAATGACGATGAAAAGGCCGTGCTCGAATACCGTCTGCGCGTGGAATACCCCCTGTTTTTCCATCTCTCATCGCTCGCCGCGATGCCGCGGGACTACGTGGACTGGGCTTTCGCGCTGGTCTGAGCCGCAATTTACATTGACACCGGGTCGCACCCGGGGGTACAAAGAAAGACATCATGAGCCATTCACTTTCATCTCGCTCCCTGCTGTCAGGCAATGAGGCCATTGCCCGCGGCGCCTGGGAGGCGGGCGTCGCCGTTGCCACCGGGTACCCCGGCACCCCGTCGACCGAGATCCTCGAGGCGGTGCGTGCGTTCAAGGGTGACATCTACTGCGAGTGGTCCCCGAACGAAAAGGTGGCACTCGAGGTTGCCGCGGGCGCCTCACTCGCCGGCGCCCGGGCCATCGTGACGATGAAGCACGTCGGGCTCAACGTCGCCGCCGATCCGTTGATGACCCTCTCCTACATCGGGACCGTCGGTGGGCTCGTGATCATCGTTGCGGATGACCCCGGCATGCACTCGTCCCAGAACGAGCAGGACACGCGCCATTACGCGCGGTTCGCCAAGATCCCCATCCTCGAGCCCTCCGATGCGCAGGAGGCCAAGGACTTCGTCGCGCTGGGCCTCGAAATATCCGAGACGTACAAAACCCCGGTGATCCTGCGCTCAACGACGCGCGTGAGCCATTCCAGCGGCGTGGTGACGCTGGTCGATCGCGGCCCCGCTCGGAGCATCCCGGGCTTCCAGAAGGACCCCCAGCGTTTCGTTCCGATTCCCCTCTACGGCAGGCCCATGCGCGTGTACGTGGAGGAACGCCTCAACGCGCTCACCGCGGCGGCAAGCGTGTCAGTGGCCAACCGCATCGAATGGGGGGATCGATCGCTGGGCATCATCGCCGAAGGTATCGCCTACCAGTACGTCCGTGAGCTCCTCCCTGACGCTTCAGTGCTGAAGATCGGGTGGGGGTGGCCGTTCCCGGATGAGCTCATCCGGCAGTTCGCCGCAGGGGTGAAGAAGCTCCTGATCGTGGAAGAGCTCGACGCCATCATGGAAGAGCACGTGCGCTCGCTGGGCATCCCCTGCGAGGGCCGCAGCAAGGTGCCGGGCATCGGGGAGCTCTCATCGGACACACTCGCGCCGGCCCTTCTGGGGAAGGCCTTTTCGCCAGCCCCCGCCGTATCCGACCTCCCCGCGCGTCCTCCCGTGCTCTGCCCCGCATGCCCGCACCGCGGGATCTTCTTCGCGCTGGGCAAGCTCGACGTCACCGTGACCGGCGACATCGGCTGCCATTCCCTGGGCGTTTTTCCGCCGCTGAAGCGGATCGACACGATCCTCTGCATGGGCGCCGGCATCTCCATGGCCCACGGCATGCAGAAGGCCAATGCGATGCGCGGCGCGGACGCCGAGCCCACACGCAAGATCGTCGGCATCGTCGGGGATTCGACGTTCTTCCACTCGGGGATCACGGGCCTCCTGGACATCGTCTACAACAAAGGCGCCTCAACGGTGATCGTCGTGGACAACCGCACCACAGCCATGACGGGCCACCAGGAGCA
>PLNO01000336.1 GCA_003141795.1 Spirochaetaceae bacterium
TCGCCCACGAGCCCTTGAGCGTGAGGGTGCGGATGGCGCAGGTGTCCGCCATGCCGGCGCGGTCCTTCGCCTCCCACCCGACCAGCGCCGCCGCTCCCTGCGTCCCGATCATGACCTTGACGGTCTGCCTGAGCCCCGACACCTCGAGTGCCTTGATGACCTCGCTCTGGTGCCCGAGAGTCACAGTCAGGAGAGCTGACAGGGCAAGGATATCGGGTCTGTATGTCCTGACCGCATCCACGAAGCGTGCTACTGCGACATCCGTGCCCAGGTCAATGACTTTGAAGCCGCGAGCCACGAGGAACATGGTGACCGTGTTCTTGCCGATGTCGTGAATGTCGCCATGTACCGTGCCGATGACCACGCTGCCGAGAGACCGTGGCTTGATCCCGCCCTTGTCGATCTCCGGACCGATGATTGCCATTGCTTCTTTCATGACCTGCGCCGTCCACAAGACCTCAGGAAGACCGACTGTGGCCTGGACGAACATTCTTTCGACTTCTCTCATGGCGCCCGCAAGGGAATCAAATGCGTGGGTAGCAGATACCTGTTTCCTGACGACTTCGTGGGCCCATTCCACGGCTTCCCAATCATGGCGCTGGACTACCGCCCGGCGAAGATTGTCGAGAATGTCGATATGCTCCGGTGACATGATGACGAGGCGGTGGCCCTCCTTCCACAGAACTCCTCGCCCCTTCAGGTCGTTGAGCAAGCTGGTGATGGTACAGCGATTGGCGGCAACCAGCTCGCCGATGTCCTCGTGGGTGATATCCAGATCGATCTTGATCCCCGTTTTCGTCTCCACGCCGTGCATCTGGGCCAGCTGCTTCAGGTTCTGCAGGAGCCGCTCCTGAACATCGAGGAAGGCAAAGTCGCGCGCCTTGCTTTCCATCAAGCTGGTGCTCTGTGCGAGATTCCTCATCACGAGCATGGTGAAGTGGTTGTCGTGAGACAACAAGCTTTCGAAATCTCGAGGCTGGAGTGAAACGACCTCCGTGTCTCCCAGGGCTTGCGCGATTTCCTCGTGCTCCCTGCCCAGCAGATAGGCTACGGCTCCGGCGAGCTCACCCGGACCGAGGATGCGGTAGATGTAGGCCTTGCCCTCAGGGGAGAATGCGTACTCCCGTATCGCGCCCTTCTTCACAAGGAGGATGCTCTCAACAGGGTCGCCCTGCCAGAAGAGCATCTCTCCGCTCCTGTAGCGCCGTGCCCTGCCGAGGCCGGAGCTCTCAACGATGTCGAGCAGAGTCGAACCCGTGTCGTGCAAGTCCTCGCGCAAGAGAGCCACCTTCTTCCCAATTATGAGTCGAAGAAGTGCGCAAAAGGCAAGCCCGTAGCGGGCAGGTGGCTCATCGAGTAATGCCGCGGATCTTGTCCAGATTCCGCGCGTCGCGATGGGCTCGGTCTTTGGCGCCTAACCCTACCTTCCGCCCTTGCTGTGTAGGATGGAATGTTGAGGAAAAATGCCCGCCAAACGGACAGCCACTGACTTCGTCTGAAACGTCATGAACTGCAGCGCGCGTTTCCGATTGACGCAAGTGAATGCCCGGTATGGCATTAGCCACAGTGAGCTACGAACAGCGCTGTTGCGGTGAAGTCGGCATCCGCCTTCCTGAACCGTAGGTCGGACGTTCGAGTCAGCCCTGGGGCATTTGTAATTCCTAACTAGATAAAAGTTGCACCATCGAGCGCCCAGAAAGAGCATATACTGTCAGATACAAAATTTCAGAAACTGCATCGGAATGCGACGTCTTCAACGGTTCCTAAAACCGTTGACGCTGCAATCTGTTTGACTGCCCAAGATAGCCTCGCGGGACGGCGGTCTTCTTCCGGCCCCGGAAAAACGAGACATCGAGGTAGTGGGTAGCGGCAAACTGCCCAATCCATGCGAATGAGCCTCCCGGCCGCCTTGGCGCTCTCTCTCGGGCTGATGAAAGGAATGACTGCCTATATCAAGGCACATACTGACGGAACCTTCACTGTCTACCCGAACAAGCCCCCCGATATTCGGAGGTAACGCTATGAGTGATCCAAGATTGCTTGGCCGCGCAAAACGCAACGTCTGGTGGCTCGCCCCAGAAGAAGCTCTGGAATTCCCGCAGCGGGTCATCGCCAGAATCATGGACGTGGGCACGTTTGAAGATATTCATGAGCTGATAGGGATCGTGGGCGAGGAAGCCCTGCGACAGACGTTACGAACCGCTGAGCCCGGGCAATTTCGACCACGGTTCTGGTCGTACTGGCAATACCTTCTCAATGGGCTTGCCGATGACGCTCTGCCGCCCATGCCTGCGCGGAAGGTATCATGAGTCCGTTCAAGCCACATTTGGAAGTTCTGCCCGAAGCACAGAAGGAAACTTGGCCCATTCTGGGTTGGACTACCACCAATCGCTTTGTGTTGTACGGAGGAACTGCAATCGCACTGCGCTGCGGCCATCGCGCGTCAATCGACTTCGACTTCTTCACCGACCAGCCCGGTCATTGTACGGTGCCGCCTTCGCACCGGCAGAATGCCTTCGTGCCTTGACGTTTTTTGATGACGGCGACCTCACGAGTGAACCACAAGTTCCTTGACATCTTCGGCGGGTCCTCCGCACTCCACTGGGCGGACTCACACGAGCGCGACGAGATGATACGGATTCTGAACAGGGACGGCCGTGTAACGAACTACGAGTGCCGGATATCTGATACCCGGGGCAACGTGCACAGCCGTCTCACCGCCTTGAGACTCGACCATGACAGAAACATTCTCGAAGGCTCCATCGTCGATGTCTCAGAACGCAAACAGCTGGAGGCCGAAAAAATCGAGCTGGAGCGCCGGAGCGCCTCAGCGAAAAAGCTTGAAGGCCTTGGCATCCTTGCCGGGGGCGTCGCCCACAACTTCAACAACCTGCTCGCGGTCATGCTCGGCAACGCGGAGATACTCCGTGACACGTTGCCCGCAGAGTCGGACTGCGCTTTCTTCGTCAAGGAGATCTTCAAGGCTGGATACCGCTCGCGTGATCTCATCGACAAGCTTTTACTGATGGGCCGAAAGCGGGTGCTGGACCTGAGGAGGATGGGCTTGAACGATGTTCTTAGGGACGGCGGTGCTGCGCTTCGTAAAGAGCTTCGAAGCAACATTGCCATCGACTTTTGTCTATCGACCTCGCCCTGCCCCGTCAAGGCGGACGTCGAGCGCATCAAGGAAATTCTCCTGAATCTTGCCCTGAACGCACAGGATGCAATCCCCGGGGAGGGGCGACTGACGATTGCCACAAAAGAAGTGCTTTTGGAGGTGCCCATGGCGCGGCGTCAGGGTGATTGCATCCCCGGTCCATTCATCCAGCTCACCGTCAGCGATACCGGCGAAGGCATGGACCAGGAGACGATGACGAAGATATTCGACCCGTTTTTCACGACAAAGGAACCAGGCAAGGGCACGGGGCTGGGGCTTTCCACAGTCTACGGCATTGTGCAGCAGCACAGCGGAAGCATCGAGGTGGAAAGTCAGCCTGAAAGGGGAACACAATTCAGGATCTACCTTCCCCGGGTATTGACTGCTGGATAAGCTCCCACGCCTGTACCGCTTGATTCTAATAGTTGGCCGAATGTCGGAAGGAGCGGAGCCGTCTCAGGTTTGACTGGGATCGTGCCTGATGGCCCCGCTCTGTCTCGCCTCATCTCCAGATGGCGATGATCCCCCCGAAAACGAAGTATGTCACGACGTACAGGCAATTATTGATGACCAGCACGATCGGTTTGCGGCCCTCGAACTGCGTGTTCAGGCTGTGTGTCACCACGAAAGCGAGCCAGGCGATGATGCCGACCAGTGCGCCCGTCAGGAAGTCGGTGGCCTTGATACTGTGGATGACGACCTGGAGGCCGTAGGACAGAAGCAGCGATGCGACAAGGGCACCGCCCATGAGCCGGGGCATGGCTTTCCGGTCGGCCTCGGTCATTCCCTTTTTATTCGGGTCCATCCCGGTGTTGACCTGCCAGGACCTGAACCACGGCGCGGCGGGGGAATAGTACAGCCAACTCAGAAAGAAGTTGACTACGGCGATGACGACGAAGGGCAGCCAGGAAAAGCTGAAATCGAGCATCGTGTTCCTCCTACCGGCCAAAGGTCGCGGTAGAAACCCTGACAGTCAATAATTTTCACATGAATCGGTGGCCTCTTCGCGCCGTTCCCTGCCGAACTGAAACTACGGGGTGGCCGTCACGCGGTTCCTGCCCGCCTGCTTGGAGGCGTAAAGGCACTCGTCAGCCCTCTCTATGAGGGTATGTGCGTCAGCCCGCTCTTTCGACCACGTGGAGACACCCGTGCTGAACGTGACGTTTACCACGGTCTCCTCCGTGCCGAATCTCAGCTCCGCCATCCCCCGCCTCACCGCCTCCAGTGTGAGCTCGACTTGGGCAAGCGGAGTTCCGTGGAGAATCACGAGGAACTCCTCCCCGCCGATACGGCCGACGACGTCCGTTTTTCGCAACCGCCTGACGAAGTAGTCGGCCATCTGCTTGAGGATGGCGTCGCCCATGGGGTGCCCGTAGGTGTCGTTGACCTTCTTGAAGAAGTCGATGTCGATCATGGCGACGGAGAAAGACTCCCCGTATCTGCGCGCCGACTCGCAATGCCGTACCAGCTCGTCCTGGACGTGGCGCCTGTTGAACAATCCCGTCAGCGAGTCCCGGATCGAGCCTTCGTGCAATCGCACGCCGAACTCCCGCATGCGCAAGGCCAGGCGCAGGCGCGCGAAGAGCTCCACCTGATCCGGCGGCTTGCGGATGAAGTCCGTGGCGCCTGCGTCGAGGGCGTCACGGAGGTGGTTCGCGTCGTCGTAGCTCGTGATAATAAGCAGCGGAACGAGGTCGAACTCGCCGGTCGCGTGCCACTGATGGCAGAGCTCGGGACCCGTGGTATCCACGAGTTCCCAGTTCACGAGCACGGCGTCGATGTCTTTCTCGTGCATGCGCTCGGTTGCCTCGGCTCCCGAAACCGATTCGACAACTTTATACCCCTCGCGAAGGACCATATCCCGCAGCATGGCGCGCTGGGTGGTCGACTCTTCGACGATCATGATCTTCCGCTGCTCCATGTCCCTGCCTCTCCTCGAGCTCCCGTCACGAGGGCGCGCTCACCGCGGACCTCAGCGAAAATGGAATCTCAATGACAACAGCGATCAATGTGACGCTGATCCGGTTGTTCTTCAAAAATAAGGCTCCGCCTCCATTCTACATCGTAGCAGGTGAACGTTAATCGGCAAGTTTTATGCCAACATCCGAACGGCGTGAGGCACCTGCCATTCTGGTGGTTTTAGATAAACACAATGGAAATAACAGAGATTCTTGTGCCACGGCAGCTTTCAAATTGTTTTGTAACATAGAGAGGAGCTCCATCGGTGTTCAGATGGAATGGAACAAACGCAGAACGGTTTTGGAACGAATCGGCCTCTGGTCCGGGGCAGGCCAAGCGTTTGCCGAGAAGCGCTGATAATAGCTTTTATATAGTATGGATGGATGGCAGTCGACATTCATCCTGTCGCTGTCATCACAGCGAATGACCTGCCCTCCAAATATAGTCCGGCTGGTGAGTTGTATTTGCGGGAGGGGGGGGCGCTTATAGTAGGCCAAGGGGTCAGCACGAGGATCGGGTTCCCAAAACCGCAGGTGAGATGTTCGAGTCATCCCTGGGGCAAACTTCCTCCGACAACGGGCGCGTTCAGTTTCGCTCCCCATGTACGGGCAAGTACTCTAAGAAGATCCACAAGGTTCTAATGGCAAATTTGCGTGCGACTAAACACTCCTCACTTCGATAGCTTGGAACGCATTTTATCGGAACCTCTTAGCGTCTTTTTAGCGGTAAGAGGCCAAAGTTTAGCACAATAAGTATTCTAAAAAGAGATCAAGCAAGGTAGGCTGTGATGAGCGTGCCAGTTTGACATTTACATTGTGCACTCGGCTTCGTTCCCGGGCATCTTCTTCTCGCAGAGGCACATGGATCGGGTTCGGCGAAGGCCGGCATGCAAACAGGAGCTGACTCAATGAAATCCTCTTTCTCCTTACTATTTTGGGCGCTTGCCGGCGCCGCTGTTCTGTTCCTGATAGTAGTATTCGTCTTTCATTTCCAGCCGGAGAGTGTGTCGGCTCAAATTGAGGCGAAAGCGAAACGCCTGGAAGTCATCGGCCAGATGCGCCTTCATCTTGCTTCTGCCGTTGAAGCCGAAAAGAGCGCCGTGCTGGCGACCACGGATCAGACTTCGCAGACGTTTGCCGATCAATCTCGTAGTGAGACGGCACTAGTCGCGCGCCTGCAAACTCAGCTTAGTCCGCTTTTGCGGTCAGACAAGGAAAGAGCGCTGCTCAAACAGTTTAATGGCGCATTCGCTGACTTCCAGCGAGTCGACAAGGAGCTGCTCGACCTTGCAGTCAAGAACACCAATCTCAAGGCTTATTCCCTCGCATTTGGACCCGCTGCCGAAGCAATCGATCGTACGAACACCTTGCTTTCCCGTCTATTGAACAAGAATGCGAGCTCCTTTTCATCGAATGCTCGCCAGGTGCTGTTGCTGGCTGCGGACGCCGAGTCCAATGCCTTGCGAATCGAGGTTCTTCTCCCGCCCCACATTGCCGAAGAGAGTGATAAGAAAATGGACGAGTTGGAAGCACGGATGGAAGGGGAAGACCGTCAGGTTCAAAAGGATATGAAAGAGCTCGAAGCGCTCCTTCCAGCCGACCAAGACCTTGAGACCGCCAAGTCTAGTTATGCACGATTCAAGGAAATAGAGTCGCAAATCCTCAAGCTCTCGCGCGAGAACACCAACTTGAAGTCACTTTCGATATCCTTGAGCGAAAAGCGGAAGGTTGCTGCTCTTTGCCAGGACTCGCTTTCCGCGCTCGAGGATTTCATACAAGGAGAAGCAATCCCCGGCGAGAAAGTGATCATCCCGCGGTAGTCGGGGAGAGGAAGACAACTCCCTGTCGCTACAGGCTTCAACCATGAGTTGCGCTTGCGCCACCAGAACGCCTTTTCGTGGGTCTGGACGGTCCATGGTCATGGACTTTGTTTTCATGCTCTCTGCACTCGTCATGCGTATGCTATCCACGAATCTTGAGGCATCGCTCGTACAACTGATTGACGTTCATAACGTCTCGAAAGGAGCCCCGCAATCCGAACCGCAGTTTTCCTCATTATAGCAGCCGTCTTAGAAGTCGACGGCGACGCGTTGGTTCGCTACGGCCTGAAAGGGGGACGAGTGTTTGGCATTGCCCTGGGCGGGGCGGTGTTGTTCGGCTACGGCCTCATGGTGAACCTGACAAAATGGGAATTCAGCAGGCTTTTGGGTGTGTACCTTGCGGTCTTCTTTGTTGTCGCTCAGGTGGCAGCCGTGCTTGTTTTCCGTGAACGACTCCACGCGCCAGTACTTGCAGGTGGCGCCCTGATCGTCGCAGGCGGTCTGGTCATGACGCTTTGGCGGACTTCGTAGGATTATCACCGTTGCCGAAAAGTCTAGCACAGCATACAAACCAGCTGCAATTGACATCGAGCTCGAAAGACGGACCGCTACGGTTCGATAGTGTACTGGTCACATTGACAGTTGGCTCTGGTCAATTCCTCATCGTACGATTGTTCCGTGGGTCGACAACTCCGGTCTTTGGCGCCCGACTTTACACTCGCGCCTGTCCAAGCGCCGAGATTGCAGGGTTCCACAGCCTGCGTATCGATTCAGCGCTCTTTCTGGAGAAGATCCCCCCCCCTGATGTCAAAGTGTTGCGGCAGCTCAACTCGTTACATGCTTTCCTTCGGATACGTCAACGCGGCATGCCCCCGTTCCCCTGTTCGAACCCGTACAATGTCTTCAACGGGGTAGACGAAAATAATGCCGTCACCCTCCTCACCCGTGCGTGCGCTGTTCACGATAGCATCGATAGCCTTCTGCGTTTTGGATTCATTCAAGATGATGTTCAGCTGCATCTTGGGCAGAAGGTCCAACGTATAGCTGGTACCACGCCACGACATCTCCACTCCACCCTGCCTGCCATGCCCGCGGATTTCGAAGACATTCAATCCAACGATACCGACCTCCCGCAGGGCAGCCATGACGGTGTCCAACGCATCAGCGCGTATGATAGCCTCAATCTTCTGTGTCACGGTGTCTCTCCTTTCATTCAATAAAGTGCACTCTCTGCCGGGGAAAAAATCGCCCGACGTAAAATCTCAGCGCAGCAAAGCAATCACGAAACCCGATCGTGTGGGTACGTCCATTCTCCCTCCTCTGACTAGCTATGTGGGGATCGCGTCGCAGGTGATGAAAGAACCATTGAGATTGGCTGGATCCGCATCAAGAATCCTCCAGTGTGAATGTTCAGGGTACCGGCACCGTGCCAGGTTTTCATAATTCATACGGAAGAATGACGAGCCGATAGCCAACCCCCGGCTCAGTCAGAAGGATCGCTGGCACATGCGGGTCCTTCTCTATCTTCTTTCGCAAACCGGCTATTCGGACATGCAGGAAGTTGATCTTCCTCAGAGTGTCCTGACCCCATACTTCATGGAGGATCGCGCCATGTGTCACAGTGGAGCCGGCATGCTCAATGAGGAAACGAATGAGATCGAATTCGGTCGGCGTAAGCTTGACCGTTTTGCTACTAACCCTTACCTCCCGTCCGACAAGCTCAACTGCGAGGTGGCCTGTACGAAAAAGTGTATTGGCTTGGGTCGCATTGCGGCTTCTCACAAGGGCATTCATGCGGGCGACAAGCTCACCCATCGAGAATGGCTTGACGATGTAATCATCAGCTCCGGATTCGAGAAGTTTGACGATATCATGTTCGGACTTACGTGCTGAGAGTATGATGACGGGCACCGAAGACCACTCACGCAACGCCGCAAGGGCCTCGACGCCGTCGCGATCCGGGAGGCCCAGATCCAGAAGCACGATATCTGGAGCCAGCGATCGAACGGTTTCCAAGCCTTCTGAGGCGGTCGCTGCTTCGTGGACCGAGAATCCACGCTTCTCCAGGCTCGTACAGAGAGCACGACGAATTGGGACTTCCTCTTCAATGACAACTGCTGACATCATGAGTCACGACCGGGCAAAAGCCCTGGACATGCCGTGCGACACCGCAGCGCACTCGACCGTAGCAGGGAAATACTCGAGCCGTTGATCGCGGTTGATACAGCACCCATGGCACGAAGTTAGAGCCCCGAGCGCAGCTTGCATATTTGGATTACGCTAATTTTTCCCGGTTTTCCGCTAAGAATTTCCAATCCCACTGTCGATGTTGATCCGCTATCCTCATGCCGTCCAAGCCTGACCTAAATATTAAGGAATTCTTAACGCTTTTCATCGAAAGTTTAGCGCCCGCCTCATGAGCCGCTTTCGTACTTTCTCACCGATCGGAATGCGAAAGGAAGGGATGATGCATGAACCTTTTGATCTGGCTTCCAGCGATGTTTCTCATCGGTCTTGCTCTCATGGCATTGTGCTATTGGTTCGTAAGGGCTTGCGAGAAAATATGACATTCGGGAGGAGGCATTCGAATCATGATTATTCTCACGGCTGTTGTGGCTTTCCTGCTCTTCGTCTATCTGGTGGCCGCCCTGATCAGGCCGGAACGATTCTAGTTCCCCGCTGAACGGAGTCAAAGCTATGTTTGTTCAAACCTGGTTTCTTCCTTTCGCCCTTATCGTCTCGGCGATTCTTATAGCGATCCCGCTGAGCCGGTACATGGCATGGGTCATGGACGGAAAATACCGGCCGCTTCCGGTCTTACGCTGGTTCGAGAAGCGTTTGGACGGTGGCACGCAGAATTGGAAGCAGTACCTGGGATCGCTTCTCGTCTTCAACACCGTGCTCTTCGTGTTCGGTTTCCTCATCCTTGCGCTGCAGCAGTGGGCACCTTTGAATCCGGCCCACAGGACGATACTTGCGCCGAGCGCGATCCTGCACAGCGCCATGTCCTTTGCCACGAATACGGATCTTCAGCATTATTCGGGGGATCAGCATCTCTCGAATTTCAGCCAGATCTTTTTTGCGTTCGCGAACTTTTTCCTTTCGGCTGCAGTGGGGCTCAGCGCATTGACCGCCATTATCCGGGCCTTTCGTAGCGACGCCTCAGTCGGCAACTTCTTCCTGGACATGTGGCGAGTGGTTGTCTACATGTTCGTTCCGGCCGCATTCGTTTTTGCAATCATATTCGTCTGGCAGGGCAGCCCGATGACGCTGCAAAGCGCGCACCTCGTTACCACGCTCGAGCCCGGATCCATGGGGCTCACGGACAAGGGTCAAGCCATCCAGCAGAACATCGTGATCGGTCCCATTGCGGCGTTCGAGTCGATAAAAATGCTCGGAACGAACGGCGGCGGATTCTTCGGTATGAACTCCGCCCATCCTTTCGAGAACCCGACGGCATTGTCGAACTTCTTCAATACCCTTGCGATGATGATCTTCCCGTTCTCTCTCGTGCTCATGTTCGGCCGCATGCTGAAGCGGATGCGGCATGCGATAGCCATCTTTTCCGTGATGACCGTGCTCATGATTGGCGTCATTGTCTGGGCCGTGGTTTTCGACACGCTCAAGCCCAACCCAGCGTTCACCGCACGTCCCGTCAGCCATAGCTACGAAATTGCAAGCGCAGGTGCTCCGGGAGGAAAGATTTCGCTGACTCTCCCCGCGGTCGCGGGGCTCCCCGTCGATCAGCACATGGGGAATCTCGAGGGCAAGGAACTGCGCTTCGGGACTTCGGCAGGAACGGTGTTTGCCGCGATCACCACTGACGTGACCGCGGGCGCCGTGAATGCCGAGATGGACAGCCTCAACCCCGTTTCAGCGATTTCTCCGTTCATTGGGATGTGGCTCAACGCCATCTTCGGCGGAAAGGGCGTCGGCATGATCAACATGCTGATGTTCATCATTATTGGGATCTTCATCGCCGGGATGATGGTCGGCCGGACCCCCGAATACCTCGGGAAAAAGATCGGCGCTCGCGAGGTGAAGCTCGCCGTGATCGCCCTGCTTATACATCCGCTGATGATTCTTGCACCGAGCGGTCTGTACGCAGCCTTGGACTGGGGCACGAAAGCCGTCAGCAACGGCGGGCCTCATGGCCTGTCGCAGATCGTCTATCAGTTCTCTTCAGCCTCGGCAAATAACGGGTCTGCGTTCGACGGATTGGGCGTCACGTACGGATTCTACAATAACGCGAACCCGGCTCCCGAGGCGGTCGCGTGGGACATCGGGACAGCGATCGTCATCGCTATAAGCCGATTCCTTCCCATCATAGCGATGGTCGCAATGGCCGGGTTCCTCGGGTCGAAGAAGTCCAGCCCGGTGGGATTGGGTACTCTGAGGGACGACACGTCGACGTTCGCCGTCCTGCTGCTGGGAACGATCCTCATCGTCGGTGCCCTTCTGTTCCTGCCGGTTGCGGCGCTCGGTCCGCTGGCGGAACAACTAGGACCCATACCGTTTGGCGGATGAATGGTTACTGAAAGATGAATAAGGAGAAGATAGAGATGAAGGCAGCGAAAGAAACTGAGATGCACCAGGATGCCTCGACACAGTCGGTAAACGGTGCACCGGTTGTTTCTCCCTCTGTGATGAATCCGCAGGCGCCACGCCGAAAGAGGGAGAGAACGCTTTTCGACGGCCAGACCGCGAAGACCGCGCTGGCGCGGTCCTTCGTGATGCTCCGGCCAGATATCCAGTGGAAGAATCCGGTGATGTTCGTGGTGGAGGTCGGCACCGTGCTGACCTTCATCTATATCCTTCAGATGGCCTTTGGGGGACATGCGGGGGTGGTTCCGATCGGGTATTTCATCGCCCTCGACGTCTGGCTGTTGCTCACCGTTCTTTTCGCCAATTTCGCGACCGCATTCGCCGAGGCGCGCGGCAAAGCGCAGGCTGATTCTCTGAGAAAGGCCCGCAAGAACACCATCGCCTATCGGCGCACGGAAGCGGGAAACTACACGGAGGTATCCTCGAGCGAGCTCGTCCCGGGAGACGTGGTCGCCGTTACGGCAGGCCAGACGATCCCCGGTGACGGCGAGGTGATCGAAGGGGTTGCCGCCGTCGATGAGTCGGCGATTACGGGGGAATCGGCGCCGGTGATCCGCGCCGCCGGAAGCGACTTGTCCGGGGTGACCGGCGGCACCTTCGTTCTCTCGGATCGGATTGTGGTCAGAATTACAAGCGGCCGCGGCGATTCCTTTCTCGACAAGATGATCGCACTCATCGAGGGCGCGATCAGACAGCGAAGCCCGAACGAGGTGGCCCTCGCGATGGTGTTGTCCGGGCTCGCCCTCATTTTTCTGATTGTCGTCATTCCCCTCTGGCCGATGGCACGAAACGCGGAGCTGTACATGGCGGGGTACCTCGGCCTGACGCAGCCGTTGCAGAGCCTTGGCACGGACGTCCCGACCCTCATCGCCCTTATCGTCTGCCTGATCCCTACGACGATCGGTGCTCTGCTCGCAGCGATAGGGATTGCGGGGATGGATCGCTCTCTGCAGGCGAACATCATGGCGAAAAGCGGGAAGGCGGTGGAGCTCGCCGGTGACATCGATGTCGTTCTCCTCGACAAGACGGGAACGATCACCCTGGGGGCCCGCCGTGCGACGATGTTCCTCCCCATTGGAAAAGTCACCGTGGAAGGTGTTGCACGGCTCGCCTGCATGGCCTCCGCCGCAGATGAGACACCTGAAGGAAAGAGCATCATCAAGCTGTGCGAAAAATATGGCGCTGATTCGAAGCTCGTGCCGACCGAAGCCTCATTCGTTCCCTTCAGCGCTCAGACCCGCATGAGCGGGGTGGACATCCCCGGCAAGCCTCCGATACGCAAAGGCGCACCGGATGCAATCGTCCGCTTCGTTTCCACCGAAGGCGGAAGCGTGCCTGCCCAGCTGCAAGGCGTAGTGGAAAGCGTCGCAACAAAAGGGGCGACTCCACTGGTCGTGGCCGAGGGCAAAACTGTCGTCGGTGTCATCGCGCTCGAAGACATCCTCAAGCCCAACATGAAAGAGCGCTTCGACCGCCTGCGCAAGATGGNNTAAAGGACATCGTGAAAGGCGGGATCCGGGACCGGTTTGCCCAGCTCCGGAAAATGGGTATCAAAACGGTCATGATCACGGGGGACAACCCATTGACCGCCGCAACGATCGCTTCACAGGCGGGTGTCGACGACTATCTCGCCCAGGCAACCCCCGAAATGAAGCTCGCCTATATCCGCAAGGAACAGGGGGACGGCAAGCTGGTGGCGATGATGGGCGATGGCACGAACGACGCACCGGCGCTGGCGCAGGCAGACGTTGCCCTCGCCATGAACGCCGGCACGCAAGCCGCGAAGGAAGCGGCGAACATGGTGGACCTCGACAGCGACCCTACCAAGCTCATCGAGGTCGTGGAGATCGGCAAGCAGCTGCTCATCACACGTGGGGCTCTCACAACGTTTTCCATCGCCAATGACGTGGCAAAGTACTTTGCGATCATCCCTGCACTGTTCGCGGGTACCCTTCCCTGGCTGAAGGCACTGGACATCATGAACCTGCATTCGCCGACGTCGGCGATCCTCTCCGCGGTCATCTTCAATGCCCTCATCATTCCCGCGCTGATTCCCGTGGCGCTCAAAGGGGTTCGCTACAGGGTCAGCGGGGCCGAGGCGTTGCTCCGCAGGAATCTGCTGGTCTGGGGGGTGGGTGGTGTCATCCTCCCGTTCGTGGGAATCAAGGTGATCGATCTGGTCATGACCGCCCTGCACCTGGTGGCCTGACGACCTCAAACATGAAGGAGTCCATGAACATGTCACGCTATTTGACGAAGAGTCTTCTGCTTCTGGGTTTTGCAGTCGTTATCTGTTGCATTGCCTACCCGCTTGCCGTTCTGGGCACAGGTCAACTCCTTTTCCCGTTTCAGGCGAACGGGAGCATCCTGAAGGGGCCGGACGGCAAGGCCGTGGGGTCACAACTCATCGCGCAGCCGTTCACGAAGGACGAGTACTTCTGGCCGCGTCCGTCGGCAGCAGGCTCCGGCTATGATGCCTCGGCATCATCGTCATCCTCCCTGGCACCCTCCAACTATGCTCTGCGCAACCGCGTTGCGCAGATGCTGGGTCCGATCGTGACCTATCGCAGCGGCGCCAAGGCTGGGCAGCTCGTTGCGCCCGACATCGAAGGCTGGTTTCAGAAGGACATCTACCAGGGAAGTCCTCATATCGTCGCGCAGTGGGCCAGCTTGCATCCCGCGATCGCGCAGGGATGGGTGACCTCTGACCCGTCGCACGCGGCATTCGTCGACGTGTGGGCCAAGGCGCATTCGGCGGTCGTTGCGCAATTCATCAAGGACAACCCGGGCACCCCCAAACCCCAGGCCGCGGATCTTGCCGGCGTGTTTTTCACCCTGTTTTCTTCGGAGCATCCGGGAACGTTCCCCTCTGCGGTAATCGAAACCGACTCTGCTGGCAAGACAGTGACGTCGATAAAGCCCGTAGGAACGGGGAGCGACGTTCAGTCGCTCTTCTTCGATATGTGGCGGCAGGATCATCCGGATGCCGACATCGCAAATGTGCCTGGTGACTACGTGACGACTTCGGCTTCCGGGCTCGATCCGGATATCACGCTGCAGAACGCCGAATACCAGATCGGCCGGGTTGCCGGGAAATGGGCACACNNATCGGACACCGGCCGACATGAAGGGAGAAATCGAAAGGCTCCTGCAGAAGCATGCGACCGCTCCACTCGGCGGACTGGCAGGAGAAAAGGTCGTGAATGTGCTCGTCATGAACCTCGAGCTCCGCAACCGTTTCGGGGAACCGCAGTAGCGTTTGTTCCCGACACCTCGCTCCGGCAGGCTGCCGATTCTCTTATTCGGCGCCTGCCGGAGACGGCGGCATATGTCGCATCAGCGCGCAGGAGTGACCATGAACGCAACCCGCATCGACTATTGGGCCGAGAGGATGTTTTTCGTCAGCATCCAGCCGTCCGCACGGACGCGGAAAACGTACGAGTACTCTTTGCGGATTCTCGAAGCGTGGCTGGAGAGCAGAGGCCTGTCGCCTATAGACCTCACCCCCGAGCGCGCAGGGGATTTCGTCCATGAATTGGAGGATAGAGGAAGAATCGCAGCCGGGACGAAAGGACATCTGAGCCCGTCGACGGTTCAAACGATCACGAAGGTTTGCACCCGGATGTACTCCTCAATCGAAAAACGGTTCGCGGCAATCAAGAACCNNCCAAGAACCCGTTCTCCGCTGCAAGCAAAGGACGGGATGGAGTGTGATCTCAAGTACATGGTCGGGCTCTTTGCGTAACTTTTCGGATCACTTCATGAACGTCAATAATGCGCAAAGGGATTCGTAAACCATGTTTTCGGCCAGCGGCCATACCGCCGGAGATCCGCATTGCCGTATTCATGCAGCTCAGTGTCGTGCCGATCACGGCTATAACGACGGTGAGGGCGATGCTGATCATCGTGCCTGTCGCGAAGTACTCGATCAGGTATGCAAGGAGCCCCTGGACGACAAGAGAAATGATGATTGCCTTGGGTATGGTGGTCTTGGCATTCTTCGTCTCGGCCGAGAGTGACGTGGAGCTCTCGAATCCGACGAGAATCAAGATGGCAATCGTCGATTGTATCAGCACGCCGTTCAGCGTGTGGGGTTTGACCGCGTCCCAGGCTCCGCTGAAGGTCCACGCCGTTGTACCTTGCGGATTGTGCAGACGGTAGTAGATGGCAAGACCGCTGAAGACGAGGAGTGAGCCCCATTTACCCGTACGGGACCGCAATCATGATAACGGCATTCGCAGCCTCTCTGTTCATCCATGACGGTAAGCACACTACTGCCCGATCCGGAGAGCTCCCATCCCAACGAGCATTCCGGAGGCGTACGGGAGGAGCCACACGGCCCATACAATAAGCGAGTAGCGGTGAAACCGCACCTTCGGTTCGGGATTCTTCCGCGCATGCACGTAGGTCGCCCACAGCGCATGAAAGAGCATGAGCAGGATCGCCAGTACGCCAGTTATCCCGTGGAAGCTGATCCGAAACACGTCCCCCGCGATCCGGGCCATCAGGGTCGTTCCTGTGGTGTCGCAGGCAAATCCGAGCCAGAAGAACAGCAGATGGCGTCCCCGAAGAGATCCCGTGCCTTTCTCCCAGAAGACAGCCGTGGTGTAGAGCGCGAAAGCCGCGGTGATGGTGATGACCGCAAGTACGAACATTCGACCTCCGTCGGCAGCATGACTGCACCCGGCCACCCGCTGCGCGGCGGGAGTCGGTATCCGGCCTAAAGAGCTCGGCCGGGAAAAAACCTACGCGATGATGACTCTGACCCCCCGTGCCTCCAGTGCTGCCCGGTCCTCAGCCCTGATGCCGTCATCGGTAATGATGGTCTTCACGAGCTCGACGGGGCCGAGGGACGCGAAAGAAACCTTGCCGAACTTGGTCGAATCGGCCAGGAGATAGACTTCCGATGCGGAGTCGATCATCGCCTTCTTCACGATGAGGTCTGCAAATCCGGGGTAGGTCAATCCGGCCTCGAGTGAAACGCCCCCCACCGCGAGGAAAGTCTTACGGACGTGGATGCGGTCGAGAAACGCCGCGGCGCGCTCCCCCGTCAGCGACAGGGTCGGAGCCTTGAACTCCCCGCCCGTCATCATGACCTCGTTGGAGTATTCCGTCCCCAGCATCAGCGCGATATTCAGCGCGTTGGTGATGACCCGCAGGTTGTGCCGTGAGCCGAGACACTTTGCCATCTCGGTGAGCGTGGAACCCGAATCGAGGATCAGAGAATCATCGTCTTCCACGTACTGCGCCGCCGTCCGCCCGATGTCCGACTTGAGCTCCATGTTCTCCAGGTGCTGGAGGCTGAGAAGCTTCACCTGTTGGGGCACGCTCTTGAGAAACGCCCCTCCATGCTCTCGAATGATGTGCCCTTCGCTCTCCAGGCGCTCGAGATCCTGGCGGATCGTGGGCTCGGAAACGCCGAACAGGCGGCTGAGGACGCTGACTCGGGCGCTTCCCTCTTCGCGGAGAAGGTCCAGGATCTTGCTTCGACGTTGCGTGCCGAGAAGAGCGGAAGAAGGCTCCATCCCACGATTATACATAGAAACTCGGAAGATTCTATCAGTATAAAGGAAAGTAATCGCAAATTATCGCAAATTATCGATTGACAGAATGCAATCAACTCTCCTATCCTGACTCCATGAGCGAAATCGATCGTCCAACAACATTCGGTGTGATCGTCGGGACCCGTGGGTTCTTCAATCCCTCTCTCGCAATCGAAGGAAGGAAGAGCCTCGTTTCGCGGCTCACAGCCCTCGGATACGGCGTCGTCGCGCTGCCCGAGGAGA
>PLNO01000333.1 GCA_003141795.1 Spirochaetaceae bacterium
CTCGTTCCACTCGTAGGCCTT
This sequence comes from Spirochaetaceae bacterium, assembly GCA_003141795.1. Next base: position 22 of record PLNO01000333.1, read on the forward strand.
CGGGCACGTCACTTCACGGACGAGGTCGATGCCGACGATGCGCGGGGCCTTCTCGAGCTTTCTCTCCAGGGATGCGCGGTCCCTGTCTCCGCTCGATACGACGCCGTGCTTGGCGCCCTCCATCCGCAGATGCCGCGTCAGGCTGCGCGTATCGATGCCCTGGATGCCGACCACACCCTGGCCCGCCAGCCATTCGTGCAGGCCGACGGTGGAACGCCAGTTGCTGCGGATGCCGCTGACCTCACGGACGATGAAGCCCGCGAGCCACGTTCCCGAGGATTCGTTGTCCTCCGGCACGATANNGTGAGGACTTCCTGGTAGCCGGCGATGGAGGTGTTGAAAACCACCTCACCGAACGCCTCACCTTCCGCGCCGAACGCCTCACCCTCGAGAGAGAACCCGTCTTCCAGTAGCAGGACTGCTTTTTTCACGACGTGCCGGTACCTTTTCCTCCACGGCTGATGCGGTTTCTTACCGCGCATACTTATGCAAAAAACGTTGACTCAACGTATCGACGCGGCTGCCCTCTGTCAAGTGAAAGCGGAATCTGATATACAGGGAGCGGCTGGTAGATGCCCATGCAGGTCACCCTCAACGCTCATCCCCGTTATCTCATCGCAACCGATCTCGTCGCGTTCGTTCTGGCTTCGGCGTTCGTGCTCCTTCTCACCAGGATCCCGATGCTCCTCTCATGGCTCGCCGCCGGGCTGCTCGTCGCGGCGCTTGCCGCGCTCTGTGGTCTTGAAATCCTCCTGTGGTTTCGCCGTGGGATCAGGTCGGTGGAGCTGGACGATGCGTCCATCACGGTCTACCGGGGCCACGGGTTCCTCCCCCGCAGGCTGGAGCGCAGGTCGATAGCGCGGGTGCTCATCCCCCGGCGGCCGGGCAGACGGGTCGTCATCCTTACGGTGGCGGCCCGCGGGCGGGTGACGATCGCCGAGGATGCGTTCCCGCGGGAAGCCTTTTCGAGGTTCCTGTCAGCACTGGGCACCTGGCGCTGATTTCTCGAAAGAATCTCACCCGCATCTGTCGACACACCCAATGTTGGAGTGTATACTCGCTCGAAAAACGAGGAGCGAACCCGATGCCCTATGTCAGCGAGCTGATCGGAAAGGTCGTTACGGACGTGGACGGGGCCCGCGTGGGTCGTCTCCGCGACATCATCGCCAGCAGCCGGGAGAACATGCCGCACCCGCAAGTCGTGGCGATCCTGGTGCACACGAAGAAGGGCCCGCAGTTCATCCCCTATGACGAGGTCGCCGTCCTCGTGGCCCCTGCCATCCCACTGGCGCACAGGCTTTCTGCAATCAAGCGCTTCGTCCCGTCGGCCAGCGACATCTTCCTCATGCGCGACATTCTCGACCAGCAGATCATCGACGTGAACGACGTACGCGTCGTACGCGTGAACGACGTCGAGCTCGCCCGGGTGAACGGGACGTACTACATCGCCAATGTCGACACCGGCGGCACGGGTCTCCTGCGGCGGCTCGGCCTGCTCCGCGTGGTTCCGGGGAGGAGCGGTACACGGCCCAAGAAGGGGGCAGCCACGGGCATCATCTCATGGGACGTGGTGGAAACCCTCTCGAACAACCGGAGTCTTCGTCTCAAGGTCCCGGGCGATAAAATTTCGGAGCTGCACCCCGCGGACCTCGCGGAGATCATCAGCGACCTGAACAGGCTGGACGGCAGCAAGTTCCTCGAATCCCTCGACCCGAAGACCGCGGCGGAAGCGCTGGAAGAGGTGGAGCCCGATTTCCAGGCCAGCCTCGTCGAAGGGATGCCGGATAAACGGGTTGCCGACGTCCTGGAGGAGATGGCCCCCGACGAAGCGGCGGACCTCCTCGCCGAGCTTCCGGAAAAACGCAGCAAATCCCTCCTGGGCATGATGGAAAAATCCGAGGCAGCCGACGTCAGAAAGCTCCTCACCTACGCCGAGGACACGGCAGGCGGGATCATGACGACGGAGTACGTCACCGTGGCCTCGACACGCACCGCGGCGCAGGCGATGGCCGCAATCCGCCAGTCAGCGCACGATGCGGAGACGATTTTCTACGTCTACGTCACCGACAAGAAGAACGTGCTCGAAGGGGTGCTCTCCCTGAAGGACCTCGTGCTGGCCGAGCCGCGCATGCGTGTCGCCTCCTTCATGCACAAGCGTGTCGTCAGCGTGAACCTCCACGATTCCCAGGACGACGTGGCGCAGGTGGTGAGCAAGTACAACCTCCTCGCGGTTCCTGTCGTGGACGACGAGGGCAGGATGCAGGGCATCGTCACGGTGGACGACGCCCTGGACAAGATCATCCCCACCGCGTGGAAGAAGCGCCTCCCGCGCCTCTACCACTAGGGCAGGCGCAGCCGCGGCGCACCCCATGCGAAACTGGAAGCGATTTCGGCCCATCGCCGCCCGGCTCGCGCTCCTGTTCTCCGTCATCGGACCGGGAATAATAACGGCGAACGTCGACAATGACGCCGGCGGCATCACAACGTACTCGGTGGCCGGCGCCCACTACGGGTACGCCACGCTCTGGCTCATGCCGCTCCTTGCCACCACGCTCGTCATCGTGCAGGAGATGAGCGCCCGGCTCGGGGTGGTGACGGGCAAGGGCCTTGCCGACCTGATCAGGGAGAGCCTGGGCGTTCGCATCACGACCGCCGTCCTCGTCGTGCTGCTCTTCGCCAACCTCGCCAACACGGTGAGCGAGTTCGCCGGAGTTGCGGCGAGCCTGGAGATTTTCGGCGTCAGCAAGTTCATCTCGGTGCCCGTCGCTGCTGTCCTCGTGTGGCTCCTCATCGTACGGGGCAACTACAAGACGGTGGAGAGGATTTTCCTCGTGGCAAGCGCCATCTACCTCGCCTATATCGCCGCAGGCATTCTCGAGCACCCCAACTGGTCGGTGATCGGCACGTCCCTCGTCACACCGCAGTTCACCTTCGACAAGGGCTACATCACCATCATCATCACGATCATCGGGACGACCATCGCGCCCTGGATGCAGTTCTACCAGCAGTNNGCGTGTGGACGTAGTGCTGGGATCGCTTTTCGCCATTGGCGTGGCGGCCTTCATCACGATCTCCTGCGCGGCCACGCTGTTCGCCAACGGCGTCAGCATCCAGACCGCGGGGGACGCCGCACTTGCGCTTCGGTCCCTCGCCGGCAGATACGCGTCGATCCTCTTCGCGGTGGGGCTGCTCAACGCGTCGCTTTTCTCCGCCGCGATCCTTCCGCTGTCGACGGCGTACGTGGTGTGTGAGGCTTTCGGATGGGAATCGGGGGTGAGCAAGAAGGTCAGGGAAGCCCCGGCTTTTTTCAGCATGTATACGGCGTTCATCGTGATCGGGGCGGGGATCATCCTCCTCCCGCTGAAGTCGCTCGTTCAGGTCATGATCCTGAGCCAGACGCTGAACGGGATCCTCCTCCCCATCATCCTCGTCGTGATGCTGCTCCTGGTCAACGACAAGGACCTCCTGGGAGAGAGGTTCGTGAACAGGCGCTTCCTCAATATCGTGTCGATCGTCGTGATCGTGGCGCTGACGGTGCTCACCGCCATGCTCATCGTCACGTCGTTCAGGTAGCGCGCCGGGGCTCCCGCCCGGCGCGCCCGAGAGGCGCTACACCGCGACAGCCAGCCTCTTCCCCTCTTCGAATGCGCGGACGTTGATCTCCCGGAAAGCGGGCTTCACGCACTGGGAGATCGCCTCCGACCAGCACTCCGCCGGCAGGCCCAACGCGGTGGAAAGCGCGCCGAGGAGGATCACGTTGGCGACCCGAATATCGCAGAGCTTCTCCGCCACACCCACCGCATCGATGTAGGCAAGACGGGGGAATGCGGCGCGCAGCCTCGCCTCCGCGTCCTCGGGGTACTTTGCCTGGCCCGAGGAGGCCGTCACCGGAATGATCACCTGGCTCGACACGACGGCAAGACCGTCCGGCCTGAGGTAACTGGCGAAACGCAGCGCCTCGATGCGCTCCAGGGACGCGAGGACCTGCGCCGTGCCGTCGGGAACGAGCGGGCTGAACACTTTCTCCCCGAACCTGATCTGTGCCAGGACCGAGCCACCCCGCTGCGCCATGCCGTGGACTTCATTCGTCTTCACGTCGAAGCCGTTGATGAGCGCGGCGCGCGCGGTGATCTGCGCCGCCAGAAGGATGCCCTGTCCGCCGACGCCCACCATCACGATGCTCGTTGTGCTACTCATGGCATTCCCCCGTGGCGAGCTCGAAGGCGTCGTCCTTGCAGACCTTCTCACAGAGCGCGCAGCCCCCGCAGAGAAGCTCGTTCACGTGTATTTCGTCGTTCACCCATTCGATGGCGGGACATCNNTGGTTCACGCGGCGTGCGGGGCCCGGGTTCTTCTTTGCCGCAAGCGGACACACGGCACGCGCCACGATGAGCCAGGGCTGACCTGATTCCACTGCATTGCGCAGCACTTCGGTGGTGGCTTTCAGGTCGTAGGGATCCACGGTGGCGACGTTGGAAAGCCCGCAGGCGCGCCCGAAATCCTCCACCTTTGCGGCGATCGTCGGCTCACCCAGCAGGGTCCTTCCCGTGCCCGGATGCTCCTGGTGGCCCGTCATGG
>PLNO01000125.1 GCA_003141795.1 Spirochaetaceae bacterium
TTCTTCCGCCCCACCGCCTCGAACCGCTCCTTCGTCTGCGGGCTGAGGCTGTCCCCGCCGCAGAAAAGCCCTTTGAAGCTCGACAGGTCCGTTGCGTTGAACGCCGCGTTGGCCGACAGGACATCGAACAGCGTCGGCACGCCGGCGAGGTAGCCCGGCTTGAACTTCTTCACCAGACCTGCCAGCGCGTCAGGGCTGAACCGCGGCACAAGGATGCAGGTCCCGCCGTGAAGGAGCATCGTGTGGATGCCGACCGCGAGCCCGAAGCCGTGGAACATCGGAAGGATGGAAAGCATCGAGTCGCCCGGCAGGATGGGTCCGCCCGCCGCGTTTGTCTGCATGGCGAGGGCATTGCAGCTCAGACTTGACAGCATGATGGCCTTGGAAGTGGCGGTGGTTCCTCCGCTGAAGAGGAACAGCGCCAGCTCCGTATGGGAAAGCGGGTCCGGCCGATCGAGCTCGGGCGCCGTCTTCGATCTCTTCTCCAGATCCTTCCAGTACACGATGCCCGGGTCGGGAGCGATCTTCGGCGTCTTACGGCCCTCCGTCAACGCGTAACCGAGTGAAAGCAGGGGGCCCATGAACTCGTTGACCGTGCACAGCACCGTGCGCCTGATCGGGCTCTTACCCTTCACCTCGGCAAAACGTGGATAGAAGGAGTCGATTGTGACCGCCCACGTGCACGAGGTCTGTGTGGCATAAGCACGGATCTCCGAGGGGGCCGAAAGAGGGTGGATCATCGCGGGGATCGCACCGAGACGGTTCAGCGCGTAGAAGACGATCACCGCCNNTCACCGCCTGTGGCACGTTGGGCATGCACACGAGAACGCGGTCTCCCTTGTGGAGCCCTTCCGCGGCCAGGCCCCGGCTGACGGCACAGACGCGTCGGTCCAGCTCCGCGTGCGTCATCCGCTGGCCCATGAACACGAGCGCGGTGGCCGAAGGAACGCTGGACGCCCTGTTGTGGTAGGCGCCGTACATCGACAGCTCCGGGTAGCTGAGCGTGGCGGGAGTGGCACCGTAGAACCGAAGCCATGGCTTTTTTTCGTACATGCTTTATCCCTTCAGCATCAGTTCGCCCCGCAACACGGGAGTGATCTCCGCCGGCTTTTCCAGTTGTTCGGGGTTTTCCACGAAGCCTTTGAAGAGGTCGATCGCCTTCCCGCAGTAGATCCCGTCGGCAATGCGGTCGTCGTAGGTGAAGGTCACCTTCACACGCTCCCGCTTCTGCAGTGTCCCGTCCTCCGCCCGGACCTCTTCGCGGCGGATCTTCCCAAGGGCAATGAAGACTCCGCACGTGCCGATGTTGAAGTTGTGGTGAAGTGGCGCGTCGATTCCCACGCTGCCCACGTTGGTGAAGAAGATCGTTGCGTAGAACGGGAGGGACTTGAGAAAGGAGCCGGGGAGCATGTTGTGGTAGTCGAGGAACCGGATTCCCCAGATCACCAGTCGTATCATCCACCGCGGCAGCTTCATGAGGAGGGCGTTGATGTCATCTCCTTCACTGCCCTCGTCTCCCTTGCCGCGGCTCACGTGGGCCGTCACCTTCGCGGAAAGGGTCTCGATGGTCTCATCGGGCTCGAAGGGGATGGTGATATTGATCTCCCCGCCTTCATCGGTGAGCTCTTTCTTTGCCACGAAGTTGAAAACGATCTGGTTCCGCTGGTAGTAGTTCAGGCCGGAGACGAAACGGTTCATCTTCGGCCGCAGCGCCACGGTCCTGACGGCCGCGCAGAGGAACAGGTGGAAAAAGCTGAGCTTTCCGCTATGGCCGTTCTGGCCGTTGCGTGCCCTCACGAGCTCCATTGCCCTCGTGACATCGAAGTCCTGCTCGAAAAAGATCGTCGCGTCGGTCCGGACGGGCATCAGGTAGGGCAGCATGCGGGTAAAATGTGACAGGTTACCCAGATAGGTGCCGTCAGGACGGGATTTCTTCAGCATGGTTCCCCCAGTTCGCACGGTTTCGCGGGGCCGGTCGGATTGCAGCTCGCTTACGTTGCATTAGTGTGTACCGGATTATTAAATGGATTATAGAGGAGGCCCCGGCAGCCGTCAAGCGCGCGGGTCATGGCAGGAGCCGGTGGCTGCCCTATTTCGTATCAAACCCCTCAAGCCGTCGCAGGTTCTCCTTAAAGAAGATCCTCTCCCGCAGCCTGACGCGAAGACGGTCGAGGAGCACCGCCACGAAAATGAGGAATCCGTAAGTAGCATAGAGAATGAACACGTTGATGCCCATCAGGGTGAGCGCGTTGGAGATCATGCCGAGGAGGAGCGCGCCGCCCAACATGCCGAGGGCGGATCCCTTGCCCCCGTCCAGGCTGCAGCCGCCCAATATCGCCCCGGCGAAGGTGAACAACACCATGTCCTTGCCCATCGAGTTGTTCACCGCGTCCTGCCGACCGGCAGCCAGGAGCCCCGCGATGGCTGCGAGGATCCCGCTCATCATGAAGGCAAGGAGGATCATTCGTTTCACCGGCACGCCGGCCACATAGGCCGCGGTGGGGTTTCCGCCGGTGGCCAGGATGTGGCGGCCAAAAGGCATGGAGCGCAGCACTACGCTCATGACAGCGAAGACGACCAGCATCAGCACGATCGCCACCGGGATCTCCCCGCCGATACGGGCGGACCCCAGGAACGTGTAGACCGGTCCCAGCTTGAACAGGGCGAAGGGGACCAGGAAGAGAGTCAGGCCGCGCAGGATGATCTCCATGGACAGGGTGTGGATGAAGGAGTTGATCCCGACACGGGAAACGAAGAACCCGTTCATCAGCCCGATCAGCGCTCCGACCCCCAGGGTGACGAGAATGGCAACATAGGGATTCAAGCCGCCCGGCAGCCATTTCATTGAAATGAGCATCGCGATGGCCGGAGCGAAGGCCAGGGTGGACTCGATGGAGAGGTCGATATTGCCCGTGAGCAGGATGATACCCTGTCCCAGCACCAGCATGCTCAGCACCGTGGAATGGTAGAAGATGTTGACCAGGTTCTCCGGCTTCATGAAGCTCGGCGTGAACAAGGAGTTGAAGAGAAAGAAGACCACGAGGATCACCCAGATCAGGTTGTCCAGAAAGAAGAGTTTCAGTCGCATCGCGCGGTTCATTCCTTGCTCCCCAGCCCTTGCATGGCTATGTAGATTCTCGATTCGTCGAACTCGTCCCTGCTGAAGGCGGCAATGACTCGTCCCCTGTGCAGCACCAGGATCCTGTCGCATGCCTCCATGAGGTCGTCCAGCCCGGGGGAGGTGAGAATCACCCCTGCGTCCTTCCTGAGAACGGTACGGATCATCGTCACGATGCCGCGCTTGGCCGCGATATCGATCCCTTTCGTCGGCTCATCGAGCAGGTAGAGCCGCGGGCGGGTGGAGAGGATGCGGCCAACGACGACCTTCTGCTTGTTTCCGCCGCTGAGGTAGCGGACCTCCTGCTCGGCGGAGGGTGTGTCGATGGACAGGAGCGAGATCAACCCCGCGGTACGCTCCGCCTCACGGCGACGGTCGATGAACGGGCCGTGGAGGACCGCGCCGAGTGAAGAGAGAGACAGGTTGAGCCGCACGCCGTGCGTCTCTATGAGGCCCTCATGGTCGCGGTCCTCCGGCAGGTAGACGATGCCGCGGTGCAGCGCCTCCTCGGGGTCATGCACGCTGGCATCCCTGCCGTCCAGGAGCACGCGCCCCGCGTCCGGCCGCAGGATGCCGGCAAGGGACTTCATGATCTCGGTGCGACCGCAGCCCCGCAAGCCGGCGAGCCCCAGGCTCTCCCCCTCGTGCAGCTCGAGACGGATGTCCTCGAAGCGGCCGGACAGGCTGAGGGACTCAACGCGGAGAAGCGGCGCGGCTGCATCGGCGCGCACATCCTCCGGCGCGGCGACGGACGGACCGACGGCGGCGCTCCCCGTGATGTAGGCGGACAGGCGCGCCTCGTCCAGCTTGGACACCCGTTCGGTGGCCACGACCCGTCCGTCGCGCAGCACCGAGACGCGGTCGCATAGGCGCATGATCTCCGCCATGCGGTGGGTGATGTAGATGATGGCCCGTCCGGCCGCTTTCTGTCCTTTGATCAACCCGTCCAAAAGCGCCTCATCCTTCTCCGACAGGGAGGCAGTCACCTCGTCCAGCAGGACGATCTCTGAACGGTCCACGAAGAAAGCCCTGGCCACGAGGACCAGCTGCTGCTCGCTGAGGGTGAGGTCGCTCCCCCGCGCGCGCGGGCTCACGCCGATGCCCGCCTTCGACAATACGCGCTCCGCCTGACGGACCATCTCGCGCCAGCGGATCAACCCCGTGCGTGACCGGGGATAGTCGGGGGTGAACAGGTTCTCCGCGACCGTGAAGTCCGGGACGAGCTGCGGCTCCTGGGAGACAATGGAGATGCCGTGGACACGTGCCTCTGTACGGGTCCACCCCGCGTGGGGGATTCCGCGCACCGTGAGGGTGCCGGATGTGGGCGTCTCGATCCCGCTGATAATCTTCACCAGGGTGGTCTTCCCCGCCCCGTTCTTGCCGATGATCCCATGCACCTCCCCGCGTTCCAGGCCCAGTGTCGCGTCATGCAAGGCGATGGTGCCCGGGTAGAGCTTGGTGAGTCGGTCGAGTTGGAGCAGGGTTTCAGCCAATGGGGATCTCCAAGAAAAGGGCGCGTCGGGTCCCCTTGCGCGGAATACCGCGCAGGGGCCACGCATCCTTCTGCTACTTGGTGAGGACGTTCTCCCAGAGCCTGGTGTCATCAGCGCTGACCTGCAGCGGGACGACGGGGCCCTGGAGCTTCATGAACGCTCCGTCGCAGAGAGGGTTCTTCACCACTTCCGCGGGAGCCCAGAGCGCGTTCTCCGCCTTTACCGTGTCCCCCACCTTGGGGATGGCCTTGCCGTGGTTCAGTGCCCAGAGGTACTGCACCGCCAGGGTCGCCGCGTCCATCGCGGGCTGGGCGACGATGGCGTAGATCTTGCCTTCCTTGATCAGGTCCCGGCCCTCAGGCCCCATGCAGATGCCGGTGATGGAGAGGTCCGACGGCTTGAGCTTGGCCTGCTCGACGGCCTTCACGACGCCGGTGCCCATGACGTCGGGGGTGTGCACGTAGATGCCGATCACCTTCTTGCCGTACTTGGTGAGGAGCTCCGTGGTGCGCTGGAAGGAGGCGTCGTTGTCCCACTTGCCCTCGCCCTGCGCCACCGTGATCCCCTTGTAGGCGTCCAGCACCGAGTGGAACCCGGCGGCGCATTCCGTGGTGAAAGCATCGCCCAGGGCGCCGGTGATCTCGATGACCACGCCCTTGGGGTCGTCGCCGTATTTCTCCTTGATCTTGGCCATGAAGAGCTCCGCGGCCTTCTTGGAGGAGTCCTTGATATCAAAGGACAGCCACAGCTCCACCATGCCGCCTTCGGGGGAGTTGTCGAGCGCCATAATGGGGATTTTGCGGTCATTGAACTTCTTGATCCCGGGGATGACGGCTTTGGTGTCGATGGTACCGCCGAAGATCAGCCCGCTCACGCCCTGGGTGAGCAGCGAGTCCATCTGGTTCAGCTGCTGGAGCA
>PLNO01000007.1 GCA_003141795.1 Spirochaetaceae bacterium
CGTCCCCCTCCGTGAAAGCCTCCACCATGATCCCGGCGCAGAAACGGCTTTCCTCCCCGTCCCCGAACTCGAGTATCACGTGACTGATGCAGTCTCCCCGGACGTAGTCACGGGAGTCCGCACCGATACGGCACCGGCAATAGCTTTCGATGGTGCGTGTCGTGCGGCGATCGCTTGCCGCGGCGTTGAAGCGGATCCTGCTGACCTGAGCAACCAGGGCGTACTGGATGGCGTCGATGATGGTGGATTTGCCGCTGCCATTGTCTCCCCCGAGAAGCGTCACGGGCCCCATCTCGATCAGTGAGTCCGTGAAGTAGTGCCAGTTCACCAGCCGCACGCGTCTGAGAGTCAGCATCATTCCTCCGCCTGCTCCGAATCCTCGTCCCGCTCTGCGCCTTCTCCTGGAGCCGTTGTCGCCTCCTGGATCCGCGCGGCAATCTCATTCACCGCCATCCCGTCCAGGGCAAAAGGGATGCTGGGGTACAGGACGACCGTCGCTTCTGGATCAGCTTCGTCCCCCAGGATGCGAATCAGTCTCAGGACCTGAAACCGACGCAGCATGGAAAGATAGCGCGTCTTCTTCCAGGTGGCTTCGGCCACCGCGCGGTACTTTTCCACGATGTCCTGCTGCCTCACAGTCCGCTCCCCATGGAGCGTGATCTCTCCGGCCTTTTCTTCAAAAAGCAGACGCAGGATGAGCAGGAGAAGGCTCTCATCCTTGGTCAAGCTGAGCCGCGCTGAAGGCGGCCCCTGAAAAGCTACAACGCCGAGCAATTCGTCCCGCTTCAATCCCCATCCGGCAACGGACAGGTACCTCTCCACGAGCTCGAAATTGGCAGTCACGAAGCGGTAGGAGGCGACGTGCGGCTCAAAGCCGCGGATGAGGAAGCTCTCCGTGAAGAGGGTGTTCAAGGCGATCCTCAGTCGATCGCGCTCGGGATCCGTCAGCGCGTCAATCTCGACCATCATGCCCGCCTCCTCGTGAATCGATGCGATCGAAAGCGGAAATTGCCCACGGTCACGATTTCCTCTCCCCACTCCACGGTGAAGGGAAACGTCTCTTCCCGCGCCTCGGCATAATTAGCCGCGTAGATCAAACGGACAAGGCTCTCCACGCTGTCGACCATATCCTCAGCCCTTTTTGTTGCGCCGGCAATCGGACAGTAGCCTGAGAGGAAGTCGGCGATCTTCCCGGGGTTGAGCTGATTGGCGATGCGCAGGCGCAGCTCGGCCGCGGCAAGCTCAGCGTCGGATTCGTCCGGCGCGAGCCGCACGAGCCCGGCTGCCATGACTTCCCGTTTCTTCCGGGTGTAGAGGGACTCGCGCGCCAGGTGCCGCAGGCGGAAGAGGCGGTGCGCAAGGTCCCCCGGGTTCGCTCCGGGTTCTCCGTGAGCCATGGCCTTTACGATTCGCACGATCCTGCCCTGGAGTGATGAGTCGGCGTGCAGCTTGGTGCGAATGCGCTCGGTGGAAGCGCGCGAATAGCGCCGATTCCTGTCATCGATAGCCTCTAATATCGGATCGATTCCTATGAGCTCGTCCCGGATCTCCACGAGCATCTCCCGCAATCTCTCGCGGCCGGAAGCCTCAGTGGTGCGTTGTATTACCGACAGCTTCTCCGCGGTCCGTGCCATCCATTGCTCGTTGCGGAGGAAGCCGTTGATGGCACGGGAGACCTTGGGCCTGTACCGTGAGAGATTGTCCGACGTTTTCAGGCGCGTGTAGGCACGGTCCACGACTTCATGCATGTACACGTCATAGTGGGCGTGAAGGATTTCCGGGATGGTCCCGTTCAGCGCGAACATCTCCTGGACATAGGTCTTGATGTTCTGCTCCAGAACCTTCAGGGATTCCACGAGAAGACGCGTGTGCCAGTGTGCGTTGAGAACCGCGTGCTCGCCGTTGTCTTTTGCCGCGTCTCCACAGAGGGAGGAGTAGACGGCGAGGATATGGCTCTCGTATTCCACCGAGGCGCCCCGCTCCGTTGCATCGAGTGCTTCAAAGAAGGGGCGTGCGTGGACGCAGAGATTCAAGACGCGCGTGAAGTCGCGTTCCTCCTCTTCCGCGATCCACCCGTAGGTCACGAGCTTGCGGAGGAAAAGGCTCGCGAGCATCCGGGGATCCGCGCGGGACGGCCCCACCCCTGCCTCCAGCGCCTGTCGTGCGTCGGACTCCGGGTCCTCTTCTTCCTCGATCTGTTCGGAGGCATCCAGTGCGGTGAAGTACTCCGTGAATCGGGCAACCACGAGCTCTCTCTCCACGCTCGATCTGTATTCGACGAACAGGCGATAGTACTCAAGCAGCAGCGCGGCATAGTGATGTCGGTTTGGGCACGAGAGAGGGATGAAGAAGTTCTCGGGCAATCGACCGAATACCGTCGGCATGTCTAGCTCATCTTTGTATACCACACGGAACCGAGAATTGGCAGGGTCGGGGCTCCGCGCCCAAAGTACCGCGGTTTGTTCAAGCATCGTTTCGGTCGCCGCCTATTGCTTGTCCGGCTGGCATCCATGCGTGCTCAGTATTCGTAGCTGCGCACTGACGATATGGCGCGCGTTCCAGTCGATAGAAGCGACTAAAGGGCGAACGATGGCGACTTCACTTTCTCATGGTGCTAAGATATAATCGGAAGCAATGACCGAGGCTGAATTCGTGGCGAAATATCCCTGTGCACCCACAGCGAAGACGCCTGCCAATCGGGACGAAACAAGAGAGCTCACGGCAGCGGAGGGCGTGCAGTATCTGGGAACTCGGACGGCTTCAGTGCCCAGATCTGACCGTTACTCTCCTCAGCGCGCCGGCGACGTGGGCTGCCACTTGTGGGTCGTGGACGTTCGCGGTACCCCTTTCATACTTGAGAGGGCACCGATCGCCCAGAGCCTCGAATCGGGTAGGGTTACTCATACCAATCTGACTGGTGAAGGGGCTGCTTCATGCGGCGGAGAGATATGGTTTGATCCAGGTAACGAGAACCTCTTGTACGTCAACGGTTGTTCCGGTCGCTTTGGGCCCAAATCCAAGCGACAGCTTGAAGATGCTGAAGAGATGATTCGAGACATGGGATACGATGTGACGGGCTTCGGGTGGGACGGCGATGCCAACGCGCCGGCGAAGGTCTTGAGGAAATGAGTACCGATTCATTTGAAAGGCTTCTTCGGGATGCCAAAAGGAATGATGACCCCGGTCTCTTGAAAGCCGCAAAGGCATATGATCGACTTTTTGTCAGGAGTATCGACCAGCTTGCCGAGGATTCCGCAAAGGCCAAAGGACGACGGCTCACTGCGTACGAAGTGCTCGCAGCCTATGGTCGCGATGTGCTGCTCGAGACGCTTTCCGAGGGATCTTGCCTTCTCGCGGACTCCGCAACCGCAGCCGGCAGCGTGCTCCAGACCCGGCGACAGCTGCTTGGGCTGACTATTAGGCAGGTTGCCGAGCGGTCGTCGATCAGTCAAAATGTGGTCGAAGAGGCTGAGGCGTCTCGCCGGCTATCCATTTCGGTCTATGAGCGCATCGCACAAGCGCTCGGCCTTGATGAACGCAAAGTCTCTTTCGCAGCCGAGCCGGCTGGCAATGAGAGGATCGCATATAGGCTGCGCACGCTAAGTGACGCTATGCCTCGTTTGAGTCCGTCTGCCGTCTCCACCATTGCTGAAGCCGCCTGGGTTGCATTCACTCAAGTGAGACTTGAGGAGCAGCTCGAGATCCCGAGGGCAAAGTACCCTGGCGAACCGTCGTCAAACTACGGTGGGCCCGGGTATCCGCCATTTAAGGAAGGGTACTACCTGGCGCTGGAAACACGGGACAAGCTGGGACTTGGCCAAGAACCGATCCCGAGCATGCGCGAGCTCTGCGAGGACAGACTAGGAATTCCACTCATTCAAGCAGAACTTGGTGAGCACATCGCCGGCGTTACCCTCCGAGTAGGCAGGAGACGAGCAATCGTCCTGAACATAGGAGGTGCCAATAGGAACGTGTATCAGCGACGTTCTACGATTTCCCACGAATTGGGGCACATTCTGCATGACGTCGACGACAGGCTTAATGACCTTAGGGTGGACGAATATGAGGACCTCGAAAAGCCTCTTCAGGCGGTTTCGGACAGCGTAGAGCAAAGGGCGAATGCATTCTCCATAGAGTTCATTGCCCCTCGCGAGGCCATCATCGAGGTGTTTCGGTCGGCGAAGACGGACCCGCTGGGCGAGGTCATGCATCGATTTGGAATCAGCTTCACCGCGGCGAAGTATCACCTTCAAAATGGGTTGGGCGAGACGCTCTCGCCAGAGATGCTTTCCAGCAAACGGGATAGACCTTCACCGGAGTTTGAGGCCGCCGAGGCATATACGGCCGATTTCCACCCTATCCGCAACATCCCAATACTTCGTCGGGGCAAATTCAGCGCAATAGTGCTCCGCGCAGCTCAGTCAAAGGTGATCTCGTGGTCGACTGCGTCGGGGTACTTGAGTTGCGACGAAGAAGAACTCCGCGAGTTCGCAGACGATATTAAGTCTCTGTTCCCTCTAGTGTTCTCCCAGTAGCTGGCCGACCCTGATCGCGTCAGGGAAGAGATGCAGCCGAACGGGCTTCTTTCCAGCAAGGCGGTTCTCTACGCCAGAGTCTCTTCCAAGGAGCAGCATAAGCGCGAAGGGTATTCCATCCCCGCCCAATGCAATCTGCTTCGTTCTTCCGTGATGGGGACAGACGGCCGCGCGGGTACGCGCTGCGTCCTGACATGTCGAGGTTTGCCCCATAACGAGCGCATTCTGGAGCTCCCTGGTTCCGCTTGAGTATCTTCGCCGTGATAATGGCCGGGTCATTTTCGTGTCCTTCCGAACCCAGCGAATCGACACCCGCATGGCAAGGCGGTCTTGACCAAGCGCCGGTCGCTCCCTCTGAGGAATCCTTTCCTTAGAGTGCGTCCCTAAAAACTAGACTTTTGTCCACGAGATAGGTATTCTCCTCTTGGGAGAGGGGAACTATATTGCGTAGACAAGAGCACAGACGCCCCCAGCCGCGAAAGCCAGGGTGGCGGGATATCAGTGATGATTTCTGGGATGCTGTAAAGATCTACATCCCAAAACAAAAGAAGCGATTCTATAAACAAGGACGACCAGCAGCGGAGCCACGCAGAATATTGAATGGAATCCTATACGTTCTCCGTACGGGATGTCAGTGGAAAATGCTTCCCCGAGAATACTACGCTGGCTCAACAACCCATAGGTACTTTCAGCATTGGGCTGAAGCGGGGGTGTTTCGAAAGATGTGGATTCACTGCTTGAGAGAGTATGATGATCTAAAGGGAATTGCGTGGCGATGGCAGATCCTGGATAGTCAGACGGTCTCCTCCCCCGTGAAGGGGGAAAAAAATAGGGAAAAACCCTACCGACCGAGGAAAGTTGGGAACCAAGCGACATAATGTAGTTGATCAAAACGGAGTTCCCTTAGCCTTGGTTCTCTCCGGGGCAAATGTCCATGATAGCAAAGAGCACGACCATAGCTGGGATGCCATTGTCATTCCTCGTCCCGATCCCGCACGGATTGAACAGCATGCGTGTGAAGACAAGGGCTATGATTTTCCCATGTGTCGGAAGAGTCTGGCGAAAAGGCATTACATCGTTCACATCCCCTACAGAGGGTTGGGCACAGAACTGACAAAAGCGATGAGACCCTATCCCGCGCGACGCTGGGTTGTTGAGAGAACGAATCGGTGGACGAACCTTTTCCGAGCGCTGAAGATTCGATATTGTCGTAAGCCGACCAATTATGAAGCACTTGCACATTTCGCGAATGCGATTATTTGCTTCAGAATGGCAAGAACTTGGATTTAGAGACGCACTCTTA
>PLNO01000279.1 GCA_003141795.1 Spirochaetaceae bacterium
CCTGATGTTCGCGTCCCAATAGTCCCACTCGTGCGCCCCCGGACCCTCCTCGTACGTGAGGTCGATCCCGAGCGCCCGCGTATGGTCGCGGAACCGGACATTGGCCCGATAGAGGAAATCCTCCGTACCGCAGGCCTGGTAGAGCTTCGGAAGTTTCGCCTTCGACCGCGCCGCGTCGTCGACAAGGTGCAGAAGGTCGTCCGGGCTGCCCTCCACCGCTCCGTCGTCGGCGAAGACGTTCGTGAAGAGGGCGCGGTTCTCAGGGTCCTTCACGAGGGAGGCGATATCCAGCGCTCCCGAAAGGCTCGCCGCGGCCGCGAAACGATCGGGATTCCTCAGTGCCACCTTGAAAGCGCCGTATCCGCCCATCGAGAGCCCGGCGACGAAGTTGTCCTCTCTCCTGTCGGAGAGCGGGAACAGGGCACGTGCGACCCGCGGCAGTTCCTCCGTCACGTACGTCCAGAACGGCGAGCCGTGGGCCATGTCCGCGTAGGCGCTGTTCTGTACGGCAGGAATAATCAAGGCGAGCCTGCGCTCGACCGCATGACGTTCGACAGAGGTGAACCTGAGCCAGCCGGTATGATCGTCCGAGTATCCGTGGAGAAGGTAGAGGGTCTGGAATCTCGTGCCCGGCGCGCACATATCGCTGTCTCCGGCCTTGATCTCGTCGTACGTCAAAGTAGGGATGACCACGGATATCGTGGTCTGCGTGCGGAGCGCCGATGACATAAAGCTGCATTGGATAAGGGCCATGTTGTCTCCTTGCTGATGCTATGCGTCACTTGTTCGTAATGGCCTGGATGACGTCTTCCGGGGTGACCTCGCTCCTGATGAGCTCCGCCACTTTACGGCCGCGTCCGAGGACGATGAACCGGTCGACGATGGGATAGATGTGATAGATATTGTGGTCGACGATGATCTCCGACATGCCCTGGTCCCGCACCGATTTCGCGAAATCCAGGACCTTGCGCGTCTCGGTGATGGACAGGGCCGCTGTCGGCTCGTCGAGAAGGAGCACCTTTCCGCCGAACTTCATGCACCGTCCAATGCACAGCGACTGCCGCTCGCCGCCGGAGAGACCCGCCGCGCTCTCGTCGCCCTCGCGCACGTGCACGCCGATGTCCCACATCATCTGGAGGCATTCCCTGGTCATCCGACGCCTGTCGAGCACCGCAAAAGGCCCGACGCGGCGGACCACCTCCCGGCCGAGGTAGAAGTTGCGCCAGAGGCTCATCAGGTCGATGACCGCGGAGTTCTGGTACACGGGCTCGATGCCCGTGCGCCGCGAATCTGCCGGCGAGTGCAGCCGTGCATCCCTGCCCTCGAAGAGGATGGTCCCCTTGTCGGGCCTGTTGACTCCCATGAGGAGATTGATGAGGGTCGACTTGCCGGCCCCATTGTCTCCGACCAGACCGATGATCTCCTCTTTGCCCACGGAGAAGCTCACGTCGGTGAGGGCCGTCACCGCTCCGAAGGACTTGCTGACGTTTCTCACCTCGAGTATGGATTCGAAGCTCACTTGGTCACCTTCCCTTTGTTCCCCACGATGAGCAGGTTGATGATGACGACGACGAGGATGATCGCCCCGACGAACGCCCTGTACCAGTAGGGAGACGCCCCCGCGAGGATCAAACCGCTGCTCACGGAGGAAAGCAGGAGCACGCCGAGGAACGTGCCGATGATACTCCCCTGCCCGCCCGTTATCAGGCATCCTCCGATGATTCCCGAAGCCATCGCGTCGAACATGAGATCGAAACCGACCGAGGGATTCACCGAATAGACCCGGGCGGCGGACATGCACCCGGCAAACCCGGCGAGCACGGAGCAGATGATGAAGTTCCTCATTTTCACCCTGTCGATGTCGATGCCCATCTTGAGAGCGATCACGGAGTTGCCGCCGGTCGCAAAGACCCAGTTCCCGTAGCGCGTGAAATTGAGGATGAAATGGAAGAACAGCACGATGGCCACCATCCAGAGAACCGAGACCCTGAAATCCCCGATCCGCTGGGCGAGGATGGAGAAGAACAGCCGCTTTCCGGAGAGCTCGGTGATGAATCCTCCGGTCACCGCAAGGAGCAGTCCGCTCAAGAACATCATCGTGGCGAGGGTCACGATAAAAGAGGGGAGCTTGAACCTCAACGTGACGGTCGCGTTGAACCAGCCCACGAGGACGCAGAATGCAATCGCGGCAAGGAAGCCGACGAATGTGGGAACATTGAGCCAGTTCACGACCCTCAGCATGATTGTCGGCGCAAAAACAAACACGCTTCCAACGGAGAGGTCCATTTCACCGGCGATCTGGAGGAAGGACATCCCTACCGCGATGATGCCGAGCTCCGCGGCAAGCGAGCTGATGCTGCCGATATTCGAGAGCCAGAGGAACTTGGGAGAGAGCGCATAGAAGAAGGTCCAGATGACCAGAAGCCCGACCGTGACTCCGATTTCCGGGCGGGCCATGATCCTCGAGATTCCGCCTCTCAACCCCGGTCGCAATGGAACTGCGTTTTTCTGCAGGGGACTCTGCTGATTGCTCACCGACGAACTCCTTTGAAAGCACCGTGTACCGGATTACGAGGGAGGCGTCGGACCTGCATCGCGACGCCTCCGAAGCTCATGCGGGGATCATGCCCCTCCCGTCGCCGTGATCTGCTTCTGGATGATCTTCAGATTGCTCTTGTCGACGATCGTCGGCCCGGTCGGCACGTTGTCCGGCGGAAGAATGCCGTACTCCTTGTAGAGGTAGAGCATCATCACCGAGAGATAGCCCTGTGCGAACGGCTGCTGGATCGCCGTGTTGAGGATCGCGCCGCTGCTGATGCCGTCGATGATCTTCTGGGAGGCGTCGAAACAGGCGATGAACACCTTGCCCTGCAGGTTTCGATCCTGTAGAAGCTGGAGGGCTGGATGCGCGCTGACGGGCCCCATGACGAAGATCAGGTTCGTGTCGGGATACTTGGTGAGGTACGCGCCGAGCACCGTTGCGCAGGTCGCCGGATCGTCGGTCACGTTGAGCTTCTCGTACGGTATCTTGTTCTCGTCGAGAACCTTCGCGATCCCGCTTGCCCGGTTCTCGATCGGTGTGGATCCGGGGGTATTGATCCCGATGACCGCACGGACGGCCTTGATCCGCTTCACCGTAGAGGAAGCGAGGACCTGCCCCGTGTAGCGCTCATCCATGCCGATGTACCCGATATATTTCGCCTTATCCTTCTCAGAGCGCGTATCAGGGTTGTTGTACGCCATGATGGAGATCCCTTTGTCCATCGCGGGATCGGTGATCTCTTTTTCGGAATCGGCGAACCAGAAACCCGTGATGATCCCGTCCGGCTTGGCCGCAACCGCCTGCTCGAGCCTGCTTCCCAGTCCTGCGGCGGTGATTTCGTTGCCCCTCAAGCCGACATAGTTCAGCTTGATCGGCAGATCGGCCTCCGCGGCTTTCATTCCCTTCAGGACCGTAGCGAAGAAGGGATCGATCCCGGCATCGACACCCATTGCGTAGAACGTATACTTCGGTGCGCCCGACTTCGGCGCTTGCGCGAAGAGCGGGCCCGCAACGACCACAGCGAAGAGGGCCAGAATCACGACGACCTTTTTCACGTCAACCTCCTTGGGCGAAATATGGGAACAGGAGTTGCAAGAAATGTGCCATGGCGCCCTCTCCCCGCCTGAAGCCTGTTTGCCGCACTGCGGCCCGTTCCAGTGGCGAAAAAGAGGTCGTCCGGCGGTCCGTCCCGGGTCACGCGCGGTTACGGATCGGGTGAAATCACCCGCGCGGTGGGTGATTTCACCCGATGTGCAGTGAGTATTTCTTTATCTTGTAGCGGAGCATGTCCCGCGTGATGCCGAGCTTCCGAGCGGCGAGAGTGACGTTGCCGACACTCTCGGCGAGTGCCTCGCTGATAAGCCTTTTCTCAGCGGCGGATATGCGGTTGGGCGAATCGCCGTTTTCCTCCTGTCCTCCCGCGGACATCTCCAGGGGGATATCCTCCAGCCCGATCGTGGGGCCCTCCGAGAGGAGGATGGCCCGTTCGATCGCGTTGCGCAGCTCACGGACATTACCCGGCCAGGAGTAGGAGAGGAGCGCCTTCTCCGCCTCATCTGAGATGAGCTTCGGTGCGACCTGGTTTTCCAGGGAATACTTTTCCACGAAGAACCGGGCAAGGGGCATAATGTCGTCCCGCCGCTCAGAGAGGTCGGGAACCCG
>PLNO01000188.1 GCA_003141795.1 Spirochaetaceae bacterium
GCGATGATGTCCATGCGCGAGCCGCTGCCCACGAGGATCTGGCGGATCTCCAGGATGTCCTCGGGCTTGCGCACGAAGGAGGCCGCGACGATGTCCATGTCCTGCTCGATGGCGAAGCGCAGGTTGTCCACGTCCTTCTCCGTAACGGCGGGGAGGTCGTTCTTGATGCCGATGATGTTCACGTTCTTGTGCGAGCCGATCGTCCCCCCCGTGCGCACGACGCACCGCGTCTCCCGCCCCCGGACGTCGATCACCTCGAGGTCGATAAGCCCGTCGGCGATGAGGATGTGGTTGCCCGGCGCTGCCTGGTCGGGGAGGCTCTTGTAGGAGACGGTGATGCGGCTCTCCGTGCACGGTGCATCATCCACGCCGACCACGATCTCCCGGCCGGCGCGCAGCTCCACGGACGCTCCTGCGACGTTGCCCGTGCGCACCTCGGGGCCCTTGACGTCGATGAGCAGGGCAACCGGGATGCCGGTCTGCCGGCTGGCCTCCCTGACCCGCGCGATCATGGCGGCATGGTAGGCGTGGTCCCCGTGGGCCATGTTGAACCGGGCGACGTTCATGCCGGCACGCAGGAGCGCGGCGAGGACCGCGACGTCCTCCGTGGCGGGGCCCAGCGTGCATACGATCTTCGTCTTGCGCATGAGGGGATAGTAGGAGCGGGGTGCCCCCCGGTCAAGGCAGCGCAGGCTTGATCACCGTGTCGGCACCCCGTAGAGTCGTTCCATGAAGAGCGAGCAACGAGACGCGCGGCTCCTGGAGGCGT
Organism: Spirochaetaceae bacterium; assembly: GCA_003141795.1. The sequence continues at coordinate 770 of PLNO01000188.1, forward strand.
ACTTCCGCGGCCGCTGGGATGCCCCGGACCTCCCCGTGATCGACGACAGGACCTGGGGAGACCTCGACATGGATGCGGTGTTCGGCACCGTGGATCGGACCTGCTCCTCCGTGGGCCAGTCCTGCCTGTACGACATGATGCGCCGCCCGCTCTTCGATCCGGCCGAGATCCGCGGCCGCGCGGGGCGGATCGAGACGCTTGCCGCCGACCTCCCGACGCAGAACCGGCTCGGAAAGATCCTCCGCCGTCTCGGAGTCCAGACGAAATCCGAGGTGTTTCGGTTCCTCTCCGCGGAGCGGGACTCGATCGAGGACCGCCGCCGCTACCTCTACATCGGCCTGAGTGCACTCGCCGTGATCGCGATCCCCCTGGCGATCCTGCTGGGCGCGAAAGGACTCCTCCTCCTCGGCGCGGTGACCGTCGTGAACCTCGTGATCCACTACCGGTTCAAGGTGGTGGTGGCCGCGGAGTCTCCCTCCTACGAATACCTTCACAGGCTCCTCGTGGCAGCCGACAGGCTGTCCGCGCTCGAAGTCCCCGCGGTTGCACGGGAGCTCGCCGAGCTGCGCGTGGTAAGCGCATCGTTTCGAAAGCTGCGCCGACGCACGGCGCTTCTCATCACCCCCAGCGGCGTCTCGGGTGACATCTTTGCTCTGTTCATGGAGTACATCCGGCAGTACTTCCTGCAAGAGGTGACGACGTACTTCCTCGTCCACAATGAGATCGCACTCCGGCGCGCGGAGCTCGCCCGGATCTACGCCCTGGTGGGCGGCATCGATGCCCTTCGCTCGGCCGCCGTGCTCCGCGCGGAAACGCGCGGCCTCTGCGTGCCTGAGATCGTGCCCGGCCGCCTCTTCGAGGCGGCGGAGGCGGTCCACCCGCTACTAGAGGAGCCCGTAGCCAACACGCTCCGCATGGACGGCAGGGGCGTGATCGTCACGGGATCCAACATGTCGGGAAAGTCGACGTTCCTGCGGACGCTCGGCGTGAACCAGGTCCTCGCCACGACGCTCGGTCTGGCCTACGCGCGGCGCATGCGTGTGGGGGCGATGCTCACGGTGACCTCCATCACGAACAGGGACAACATCATGGCCTCCGAGAGCCATTACCTCGTCGAGGCCAAGCGGCTCCTGGACATCCTGGCAGCGGCGCGCTCGGAACGCCCGGCGCTCGTGATCATCGACGAGATCCTCTCCGGCACCAATTCCGAGGAGCGCATTGCCGCCTCCGTGGCCATTCTTCGTCACCTGGCGGGCCTCAACTGCATCGTCGTCGCGGCGACACACGACAGGGCCATCGCGTCAGACCTTGCCGATACGTTCGATACCCGGCACTTCACCCATAAGGTCGAGGAGGAGGGGCTGCAGTTCGACTACACGCTCCACGAGGGGATCGTCGAGGCGGGAAACGCGATCAAGCTCCTCAGGCTCCTGGGATATCCGGCGGAGATCATGGAGGGCCTGGGGAAGCCCTGACTCAGGGCTTCCCAGCGGACAGCCGCGGCAGGGCTTCCTCCACCATGCGGAGACATGTCTCTCGTGCTGCCCCGGATGCCTCTGCGCCCCAGAGCGCATCGAGGTACTGTCGGGGGGAGCTCGAGCTTTTCTCCTCTTTCAAGGCGTAGTCGACCGCCGCGGCGGCGCCCATGGCCATGATACGCGGGCTGATGCCCTGCTCCAGCGCCACGCGCATCGTGCCGAAAAGGCGGTCGTTCCACGCGAGCTTCCGTTTCGGATCGCGGATGATCCGGTCCACCCTGTCCAGGAGGAACGGGTTGACCATGCGCTGCAGCAGATCCTCCGCGTAGGAAGCGTATCCGTCTGTCGTGAACAGGGGATCCCCCGTGTGCGCGTGTTTCTTGATGAGCGCCGCGCCCGATTCCCGGAGGAACGCCTGGCGGCCGAGGTCCAGGAGCTCCGTGTCCGACCCGATCCTGCTCATCACCTCGTATCCCCGCAGGCGGGCAAGATAGCCCAGCAGGGCGTGGATGGCGTTGTGGCCGTAGAGCTTGGCCTCCTCGAAGGGAAGCAGGTCGTCCTTTTCCTGGAAGACGGCAATCCCTCTTTTGAACCCGGCGAGCGTGATGCGGGAGATGAGGATTCGGTTGAACTCCTCCACGAGGACGCATTTCTCGTACCCGGGGACGAGCGGCGCGAGCCCCAGGCGGCGCATCTCATCCGCGGACGACACCACTCCGCTCATCTTGCCCACCACGGTATTGAGGATCTGCAGGGAGGCCAGACGGTCGGCGGTGGCCCGTTTGCGGACCTCCGCATCGAGTGCTTCCGCGGCGAAGTTGTTGTTCTCAGCGGTATAGACGATGCGTTGTTTGTCGGGGGTGACCCCTGAAGCGATCAGGCTGGCGATGGATGCGTCGCCTCCCGCAGCGTACAGGTTGATGCTCGGGATCGCCGTGGCGAGCTCGGAGGCCTCCGCAACGGCCGATACGATTTTTGAGCGGTCCTCGGGGACGCGCGGATTGAAAAGCTCGATACCGGACATCCTCTTGGCCGTAATGCCCTTCATTCCAGCGATGTTGATCGTAATGGAATTGCCGGCAGTCCGTACCGCATCGACGAGGCCCTGATCCACCTCGGCAACGACGAACCGATCGAAGGCGCCGGCGTCGAACGCCTCATAGAGCATGAGGCCGGTCTGGATCGGCCCGAACCCGAATCCAACATATGTTCGTGACATTCACATCCCCCTCGATGCGCGCGGGCGCATCGAGGCAAAATAGCACGGCAGGCGAAGCGTGGAAAGAGACGTGGCGGTTACCACCCGATGGAGACGCCCGCGCTCAGGGTGACCTGGACGAGCCCGAGGTTCGTGGTGTCGAAGGGGGTCACGGGCACTGCGCTCTTGTACGGAGTGTAGGCGGCCTTCGCGGAGAGCAGGAGCCCGTCGAGGTTCAGCGCGAGCCCCGCGGCGACGAAGGGAAAGAGCGACATGTACAGGTCCTGGCTGGCCGGGCGGGACCACTGATCGAGCAGGACCCGTCCCGAGCAGCCCACGCCCACCTGGACGAAGGGATCGAGCAGCCAGTTGGCGCCCAGGGGATGGAAGCTCATGAACAGGGCGGGTGCGTACCAGTCCAACCACCAGGTCGAGCCGCTGTCGCGGAAGAAGTCCACCATATAGTCCCCGCCGAACCCGATCCGATCGAGGATGACCTCCCAGCCGAAACCGCAGGAAAGCGGCTGGCCTCCGACGGAGAATGTGGATATAATTTGTTCCGCGGAAACTGCACCAAGAAAGTCGGCTGAGAGATCCCCCGTGAGGTGCACGGCGCTCGCGAAACAGGGAACGCTCGAGCCTGCAAGCACCAGCACGAGGACGAGATACTTGGTCTTCATCGGATCGCCTCCTTTGTCCGTTGTCGTACACGTTGAACACCATCGTCAAGGCGGGGCGTTACTCTGGAGGTTTCGCGACACGGGGTGACATCCCGTCGGGATATCCGTGTTGTATAGTCTGATGAGTGGGAGATGCGAGTGGCGCTGGATGTCGATGCCCTCTACAGGAAGTACGGACCCATGGTCCTCCGCCGGTGCCGCAGGCTGCTCATCGACGAGGAGCTCGCCATGGACGCGATGCAGGAGACCTTCGTGAAGCTCATCCGCTACCAGGGCTCCCTGGATGACAAGGCCCCCTCCAGCATGCTCTACACAATCGCAACGAACATCTGCCTGAACATGATCCGCACGTCCCAGCGCAGGCCGCGCTCCGCGGGGGACGAAAGACTCGATTTCATCGCTTCCGTGGAGGACGTGGAGAGCCGTGCCGTTGACCGCACTCTCCTCGACGGGATTTTTCGACGGGAGCGCGCCTCCACCCGCGTCATGGCCGTCATGCATTACGTGGACGGAATGACCCTGGAGGAGGTGGCAGGCCACGTCGGGCTGTCCGTGTCCGGCGTGCGCAAGAGACTTCGCCAGCTCAGGGAGCGCACGCGCGCCCTGGAGGAGGCATAGGCATGACGCAGAAGCAGAGAGTGTCAGACCTGATGCTCGAACAGTACCGCCTCGGGGAGCTCTCCACGCATGACAGCACCCTTGTTCGCGAATCCCTCGCGGAGGACGCCGAGCTTCGCGCCCGTCTGTCGGCGCTCGACGAGTCCGACCAGGAGATCCGCGCGTCCCATCCGGCGGAAAGCATCGTCCCGGAGATCCGTGAGAGGATGCTCCGTCAGGGGACATCCCGGAGGCGACGCACCGTGCAGCCCGTTGCCTGGGGCATCGCCGTCGCGGCAATGGCGCTGGTGGTCTTTTCCGTCGTCGTCGCGCGGCAATCCTTCGCGGGGGACGGGACGCGCCTGAAAGGGCTCACCCCGCATCTCAGCGTGTTCAGAAAGACGCTGGCCGGGGCCGAGGAGCTGCGCGCCGGCTCACTTGCCCGCAGCGGCGACGTCCTGCAGCTCAGCTATGCAGCAGGGGAGGCCCGCTACGGGGTGATCTTCTCCGTCGACGGCCGCGGCTCGGTCACCTGGCACCTGCCGTCGGGGGCGTCGGGCAGCGCGCCCGAGCTTGACCGGCAGGGGCTGGTCGTCCTGGCCTCCGCGTACGAGCTGGACGATGCGCCCGGCTTCGAACGGTTCTTCCTCGTCTACGGCTCGTCCCCCTTCTCCGTGGAAGATGTCGCCCGCATGGTCCAGGCCCTGGCGTCGCGCCCCACGAGGGCGGAGCGTGAGACCCTCCCGCTCCCCCATGACCTCGGACAGTACTCTCTGCTCGTGAAGAAACAGGGATAGGGAAATGAAAGTGAAAAAGCTCCTGGTCGTCGCGCTTTTCGCCGCAATCGCATGGGGCGCGGCCGCGGAGACACCCGTTGCGATGCGGAGGTTCGCCTTCGTCGCCGGCTCCAACGACGGCGGAGAGTCGCTCGTGAAGCTGCGCTACGCGGAGAGCGACGCACGCTCGTTCGCCTCGGTGTTGCAGGACCTTGGCGGTGTGCGGCCCCAGGACATGGTCCTCGTCACCGGGCCGACCGTGCAGCGCTTCCGCGACGCGCTTTCGAGAGTCCGACAGATGATCGGCACCCCTCGGGAGCTGGACGAGCGCAGGGAGCTCGTCTTCTACTATTCAGGTCATTCGGATGACGACGGGTTCCTCCTGGGAAAGGACCGCGTGTCGTGGGATGACCTGCGGGCGGATTTGAACGGCATCCCCGCCGATATCAAAGTGGCGATCGTCGACTCCTGCTCTTCGGGCTCCCTCACACGGGCGAAGGGCGGCATGAGTCGGCCCGCCTTCCTCTTCGACGCCTCTTCCGACATGACCGGTCACGCCTACCTCACCTCGGCTTCCGCTGAGGAGGCGGCGCAGGAATCGGACAGGATCGGAAGCTCGTTCTTCACGCATTTCCTCATCTCGGGTCTGCGCGGCGCCGCCGATGCCGCGGGAGACGGCGTCGTTACCCTCGAGGAGGCCTACGCGTATGCCTACAAGGAAACGCTCGCCTCGACGGAGAAGACCCAGTACGGGCCGCAGCACCCCGCGCGGGAGATGGACATCGCAGGTTCGGGCAACATCGTGCTCACCGATCTGCGCTCCTCCGCGGCGGGGGTTACGGTCTCCGAAGACATCGCCGGAAGGCTGTACTTCCGCGACAGTCAGGGAGACCTCGCCGTGGAGCTCAACAAGACCTACGGCGACAAGGTGGAGCTCGGCCTGGAGCCCGACACCTACTCGGTGGTGCTGGACAGCACGAAGGGTGCCCGCCTCGGCGGTGAAATCAAGGTTACAACGAGGCAGAGGACCGTCCTCGTCCTGTCGCAGCTTCGCCCGGTGACTCTGGATCAGGCCACGGCGCGGGGCGACCAGAGCGGATCCACCGATCAAGCCGCGGCCCAGCCTGCCGTACAGCCCGCCCAGACCGCGGCAGCGCCCGGAGCGGGCGACGTGATCGGTGCCGCGGTGGGCGCCGCAGTCGGCTCGGCCCTGGGCAGGGCCGTCGGCACGGCCGTGGGCTCCGCGGTGACCGCCGCGATCACCGCCGCATCGGCGGTCCAGTCGGCAACAGCCCCTGCCGCAGCCCCGGCACCCGATCCCCGTCCTCCGGAGCCCGAGCCGCTTTCCTCCGCGGACAAGAGTCCGCGGCCGGCAGTGTTCCATTTCTCCTTCTTTCCCGACCTCGGCCGCGGGTTCTTCGCGTCACAGGACGACCACATCATCTCGGTCAATCTCCTGGCCGGGACTTCAGGCTCGTCGCGCGGCTTCGAGGTGGGCGGTCTGGCCAATCTCGAGTCGGGGGACGTGATCGGTTTCCAGGCCGCGGGGCTGGCAAACCTTGCGCTGGGCACTCTCACCGGCTTCCAGGCCGCGGGGCTCTTCAATTACCTCGGCGGCGAAGCCCGGTTCTTCCAGACCGCAGGTCTCGTGAACGTGAGCGCGGGTGTCGCCGGCGCCCAGGTGGCCGGGTGGGGCAATGTATCGCTGGGTGCGGTGCGCGGCGCGCAGATCGCCGGCCTCTTCAACTGGGCGGACAGCTCGCTTGCCGGCGTGCAGATCGCGGGGGTCGCGAACTGGGGCGCGGCCGTGAAGGGCCCGCAGATCAGCGTCATCAACGTCGCGGACTCCGTCACCGGCGCGCAGATCGGTGTCGTCAACATCGCCCGTCACGTCACCGGCACGCAGATCGGCGTGCTGAACTTCAGCGACACCATGGACGGCCTTCCCATCGGCGTGCTCTCTCTCGAGCTGCAGGGCAGGCACGACGTGGCGCTGTGGATCGACATGGACGGGACCGCCTACACGAGCGTGAGCCTCGGCACGAAGAGGCTGTACACGGTGCTGAGCGCGGGCTGGATGCCCAGCGCGAGCCCCGTCTCCTGGTCGCTGGGATTCGGCGTCGGGGGGCGGTCGGACCTGGGCCCGCTCTACCTCGACTACGACCTGTCCATGGTGACCGCCATGGAGAGCCTGGCGAGCTCGGAGTACACGACCCTCGGCTATCAGTACCCGCGGATCAGGCTCGTTGCCGGCCTCCCGCTGTTCGGCGGAGTGTCGGTGGAGGCAGGGGCCACGCTGCGCATCCTGTTGCCCTACCTGTCGACCTACATCACGGGGGCGGACCCGTCCGGAACGGTCTTCCAGCCCGGCTTCATCGTGGGAGTGAAACTGTGAAAAAAAGATTCATCATCGCCATGGGGGTGCTTCTTGCCACAGCCCCCTTCGCGATGGCGGGAGGCGCGGGCGGGTGCGGGTTCGCCATGCAGAACCCGACGCTCGGACCTTCGAACACCGTCATGGGCATGAGCTCCATCATGGGCTACGGGTACGGAGTATCGGAGCACGGCGAGCGCTTCGGCGGCTTCGGCGCGGCCCTGTTGTCGGCGGACGGGGAGACTGACGGCGGGGTCGGCGGAGTGATGATCGGCCAGGAGCTGCGGGCAGGCCCCTTTGTCGTCGCGGTCACCCTGTGGGGCGGAGTGGGCGGCGCGGCCTACAGGGAGGCGGGCTACATGCTCCTGTTCGGCGAGGCCGATGCCGAAGTGGGCGTCAGGCTTCTCCCCTGGGTCCAGCTCACTTTCTACGCAGGCTACCAGGCCTTCGGGAACATGGTTCCCGGCGTGCCGATGAGCTCCATGTACATCTACTCGCCCGTGATGGGTGTTCGGCTGGGCTGGGGATCGTTTTAACGCTGCACATCCCGTTCCAAAGCGGAAGGGCTGCCATATCCGGCAGCCCCTCCTTGGCTCGAGCTCACCGCCCTTAGTTCTTCGAGAGGTCGATGCTCCCGCTCATGGTCCCGATGTCGACGACCGCCGCGCCCGTCCCGACCCTTCCCTCCAGCCTGTTGTTCTTCTGTTCGCTGATCGTGACGGGAAATCCGCACGACACCCGGCCGCTCAGGGAGTGCAGCGTCAGCCGCGCGTCCAGGCCGGAAAACGCCCCTACGGATACGGATCCCGAGATGGTGTTGAGCTGCGCGGAGCCCGCTTGCGGCAAGGCTGCGATGGTCCCGTTGATCGATCCCGACACCGAATGGGCGTTCAGCGCGCCCTCCGATACGAAGCGTATTCCTCCGCTCGTGGTGGAAACGTCGAGGTTGCGCGCCCTGGTCGTGGCAACGGATCCCGAAATCGTCCCAAGGGTCTGGTCGATGCCGGCCGGCACGTCGTGCACGGCGAGGCTGCCGCTCACCGAGTGCGCCTCCACGACCTTCACCCCCGCCGGAATGGAGATGCGGAACGATACGGTGGCCGCGTGTCCCATGAAGCGCGAATCGTGCTGCTCCTGGACGATGAGGCGGCTGCCCTGTTTCTCGATATCCACGCGGACCCCGTCCATCGCGGCGGGGAAGGGCGCAGTCTTCACCGAGTGTACCGCTGCACTCCCGCCCGCCGGGGCTCCTGCGATGTCGATGGAGCCGGCAATCGTCCTCACCTCGACCTCCGTGATGTCCCCGGACGGCACCTGCTCGTCCTTCTCCTCGCGCACGGAGTTCCCATGTCGAGCGTCGTCGCGGTCGTTGCCGAACCAGGGAGCTCTGCCCATGTCCCAGAACATGCGGCCCTGCGGGAAGTGGAATCCGCCGGTGAACATCCGGCCCTGCACGATGCCGATGAAGCTGCCGATCGCCATGAGGATCACGAGCACCCCCAGCGAGATGCCGAGGACGTCGGTGGGGCTATGGCTTGTCCGACTCATTCATCTTCTCCAGCTCTTTGCGGGCGAGCCTGTCCACCATGTTTCCCGACTGGTAGAGATAGGCCGAAAGGAAGTGCGATACCACCCCGATCCCCCATCCCAGAGCCGCCCAGAGCCACCACTGGTAGCCGCCCCAGGTGAGGTTGTTGATGAGCGCCAGGGCCACCATCACCACGACATACGTGATCGCATGTCGGATGAATCCGACCTTCTTCTCCGCGATTTTGCGGGCAAGCGCGAGCTTGTCATTGACGTCAGACATTTCCGTCCTCCTCTTTCCATTGTCTGTTCTGGATATAACACCAAGAATACCCCCGCGTGTCGGTAATGAGAAGGGCCGCCGCGGCTTCACAGGCCCGAGCCGCTCGGGTATAACCATGCCAAGAGGAGAACATTATGGCCGGGTACCTGCTTGGTTTCGACCTGGGAAGCTCATCGATCAAGGCGGCGCTGATCGACTCGGAATCGGGAAAAAGCGCGGGAAGTGCCTCCAGCCCCCGCAAGGAGCTCTCCATAGAGGCCCCGCGTCCGGGGTGGGCGGAGCAGGACCCCGAGGTGTGGTGGGAGAACGCCGTTGCAGCCGCCCTCCAGCTCAAGGCGGCACAACCGGCCGCGTTCGCCGCCGTCAAGGCCATCGGGATCTCCTATCAGATGCACGGGCTCGTTCTCCTGGACAAGGGGGGAGCCGTCCTGCGCCCGTCGATCATCTGGTGCGACAGCCGCGCCGTGCAGACGGGAGAAAAAGCGTTCAAGGGGATCGGGGAAAAAGTCTGTCTCTCCCGCCTGCTGAACTCCCCCGGTAATTTCACCGCGTCGAAGCTCGCGTGGGTGAAGGAGAACGAGCCGGAGGTGTTCAGCCGCGCGGCGACGTTCCTCCTCCCGGGAGACTGGCTGGCGCTGCGCATGACGGGAGAGGCGCGAACGACGAGCTCTGGTCTCTCCGAGGGCATTCTCTGGGATTTCCTCGAGGGGAAACGCGCGGATCTCGTCCTGGACTGGTTCGGCATCCCCGCCGCTCTCGTGGCGAAACCCGTCGACACTTTCTCCGTACAGGGCGGGCTCACCGCCGCGGCCGCTACTGCCCTCGGCCTCAAGCAGGGAACGCCCGTTTGCTACCGCGCCGGCGATCAGCCCAACAACGCATTTTCCCTCAACGTTCTGGATCCCGGGGAGGCTGCCACCACGGCCGGTACCTCGGGGGTCGTCTACGGCATCATCGATACGCCGCGGTACGATCCGGCATCGCGCGTGAATACGTTCGTTCACGTCAACCACTCCGCCCGTGCCCCGCGCTACGGCGTGCTCCTCTGCGTCAACGGCACGGGGATCCTGTACAGCTGGCTGCGGCGCATGCTGGTCGGAGATTCGGGGGTTGTTCCCTACGACGAGCTCAACCGGGTCGCCGCCGAGGCGCCCATTGGCGCAGACGGCCTCTGCATTCTGCCCTTCGGGAACGGCGCCGAGCGAACGCTTGAAAACAGGAACCCCGGCGCGTCGTTCCACGGGCTTGATTTCAACAGGCACGGCATCCCCCAGCTCCTGCGCGCCGCGCAGGAGGGCATCGTGTTCGCTCTGAACTACGGCCTGGGGATCATGAAGGGAATGGGTCTGGACGCGAAGACCGTCAGGGCAGGCAACGCCAACATGTTCCTGAGCCCGCTGTTCAGGGAGGCGTTCGCCACGGTCACGGGAGCGCGCGTGGAGCTGTACGACACTGACGGAGCGCAGGGCGCCGCGCGCGGGGCGGGGGTCGGCGCGGGCATCTATCGAAGTACGCGTGAAGCGTTCGTCGGCCTGCGCGCGGTGCAGACCGCCGAGCCCGACCTTTCCAAGCAGGGGGCATATCAGGACGCGTACGGCCGGTGGGAAGCGGAGCTCAGGAAATCGGCGCTCTGATCCTCAGGGAAGGGGAACGCCCGCGTTCAGCGGGTTCTCCTTCCTGCCGGAACCGATGATCTTCGTGCCGTTCACGAACACGTAGTCGATGCCGACAGGCGCGGAGTCGTTCTCCGTGGGAGAGGTCGTGTCGCCGACCTGGTCCCCGTCGAAGACCGTGATGTCCGCCGCCATCCCTTCCTTGAGCAGCCCGCGCTCCGTGAGCCCGAAACGCTCCGCGGTGGCGCCGCTCATCTTGCGCACCGTCTCCTCCACCGTCATCAGCCGTTGATCCCGCGCGATCTGGAGCAGCCGGGGGAATGCCCCGTAGGCGCAGGGGTTCTGCACGCCTTTGGGCTCCACCCACGCATCCGTCCCGAAGAGGCAGGCCGGATGGCGCATCAGGGTCTCCGTGATCCTGTCATTGCCGAACCTCTGGCAGAGCAGCTTCGCGCGGCCTTCGCTGCGCCGCGCTATGTCCACCAGGGTGTCCACGGGGCTCATCCTGCGCAGCCGCGCGATCTCCGTGAGGTTCTTTCCGCTGTATTCGGTAAGGTCCTCGTCCAGGATGTCGGTCACCTGGATGTCCGAAGGTCCGAACCCCAGGAGACGGTAGGAGCGGCGCAGCTCCCGCTTCACCCGCCGCATCGCGGAGGCATCGGCGTAAGCGGCCGCCCCCAGCGCGCGCAGCCAGGCCGGCATCAAGGCGCTCACGACGGAGGCGCTGTACGGCATGGGGTGCATGTCGAAGCGCACGTCGACGCCGTCGGCCTGCGCGGCCTCGATGAGCGCCAGCGCCTCGTTCACCGTGCGCCACGTGCGCGAGCCGATGAAGGAAAGGTGGGAGACCTGCAGGCGCACGCCGGTTTTCCGCGCGAGGTCGAGCACCTCACGGAGCGCGGCGAGGTTGTGCGGCTCGCCGAAGGGCCGCACAGGCCGGTCCGGTGTCACCGCGGCCGAGGTCCGCATGTGCACGGCCAGGATTTTGTTCTTCGATTTTACCAGGCGCGCGACCTCCACAAGCTCTTCGGGCCGGGCATAGATGCCGGGTTCGTTATGCAGGCCGATGGAGACGCCGTGCGCGCCTTCGTTCAAGGCATTGGAGAGGAGCCAGAGCAGCTCCTTCGTCTCATACGGGTGAAGGGGGGAGGGATTGCCCGCTCTGATGGAGAGGCGCGTCGAGCCGTGCCCCGCAAGGAGCGCGATGTTGTGACTCGTTCCCGATGCTGAGAGGCGCTCGTAGAGCTCGGCAACGCTGCTCCACTCCACGTCGAGGAGACGGGAGCCGACCTGGGCTGCCTCGAGCTGGGACTTCCAGATCGTGTCGGGTCGGAACGCCGCGGCGGCGATGCCGCAGTTGCCGGCGATCACGGTGGTGATGCCCTGCGCGAGGAAGGGGTATTTCAGATCGTCATGTCCCTTGAGGGGGATCTGCCAGTCCAGATGGGAGTGCGCGTCGATGAAGCCCGGCGCCACGATCCGTCCGGCGCAATCGATGACGACGCCGGTGGAGCGCAGCGGCTTGGGGGAGATGCGATGGATCTTCCCCGCACGGATGAGGAGGTTGGCGGTGAGGGGAGGCCCGCCTAAGCCGTCCACGATGAGCCCGCCCTTGAGGATGATATCCTGGTCCTTGCCTTTGGTGTCGTGGGTCATTGATTTTCCTCAGTGATAGCACACACAACGGAGAATTGACAGAGACCCGACCTGTGGAGCATCGTGGCCACCATGATCAAGGTCGTGGGGGCAGTTGCCGTGGACATGGTCGCCGTGCGGGATCGCTTTCTCGACGGCACGAGCAATCCATCGGACATCCGTTTCGGGCTGGGCGGGGTGGGCTACCGGATATTCAGCAACCTGGAGACGCCGAAGCTCTTCATAACGGCGCTCGCCGATGACCCCATTTCCCGCTGGGCCCGGGAGGCACTGGAAACGGACGGGGACGTCGCGTTGCAGTTGGTGAGATCCAAGGATGCCCGTCCTCCGCTGTACCTCGCGCTCATGGAGAGCGGCAGCCTGAAGGTCGCGGCCTCGGATTTCCGCATCGTCGAGCAATCCCTGTCGATCGACTTCGTGACGAAGAGCATCGGCGAACCCGGGCCCGATGACTACCTCGTGCTCGATGCGAACCTCTCCCCGGCGCTGCTTTCGCGCCTCATCGAGCTTTACGCGGGGCACACACGGCTGGTGTTCGAGCCGGTGTCCGTGGAAAAGGCGGCACGGCATGGCGACGCTTTGCGCGACATCTTTCTGATGACGCCGACGGGGGAGGAGCTGGCATCCCTCTGCCACGGTGATGTCGGGAGCTACATGAAATCCCGGCGGATCGGGGCCATCCTCGAAACGCGCGGCCATGAGGGCGCCGTCCTCTACAGCGGTGGAAGCCGTCAGGAGTTTCCGCCGGCCACCGTCGTGAAGGCCGCCGATACCACGGGTGCAGGCGACCTGCTCCTGTCTCAAATCCTCACGCTGCTGCACGGAGGAACGGATCTGGCGGATGCCGTGCGCGGGGGAATGCGCGCCGTGGAGGAACGCCTCCAGAAGGGGGACGTGTGAACGATCGTCTGCGTGTGTCTACTGAGGTTTCCGAAGCCCTGGCCGCGGGACGGCCCGTGGTGGCGTTCGAATCGACGATCATCAGCCACGGCATGCCGTACCCGCGCAACGTGGAGACGGCGATGACCGCCGAAGCCATCGCCCGTGAGAAAGGCGCCGTGCCCGCAACGATCGCGCTCCTGGACGGACGGATCGCCGTGGGCTTGAGCCGTGATGAGGTCGAGCGGCTGGCCCACGAAACCGACGTGCTCAAGGTGTCCCGACGGGATCTCTCCTGGGCACTCGCGACGGGGCGCACCGGCGCGACCACGGTGAGCNNGGGCGGCGTGCATCGCGGAGCGTCGGAGACGTTCGATCTCTCCGCCGACCTCACCGAGCTCGCCTCCACCTCGGTGTGCGTCGTCTCCGCTGGCGCGAAAGCCATCCTCGACCTGCCGAAAACGCTGGAGATGCTCGAGACCCTCGGGGTCCCCGTCGTCGGTTTCGCCACGTCGGAGTTCCCGGCGTTCTACTCCCGGTCGAGTGGTCTGCCCATCCCTCTGCGCGCCGATTCCGCCGACCAGATCGCCTCCATGCTGAAGCTTCAGCGCTCGTTGGGATTGCCCCAGGGCATGCTGGTTGCCAACCCCGTTCCCGCTGAATGGGAGATCCCCCGGGCCGTAATGGACGCGTGGATCGAGCATGCGATGAAGGACCTCGGCGCACGCGGGGTGAGCGGGAAGGCAGTCACGCCGTTCCTCCTCTCCCGCATTGTCGAGCTTTCCGGCGGGGCATCGCTTTCGACGAACGTGAAGCTCTTCCACGCGAACGTCCACCTCGCCTGCCAGATCGCCGCGGCAATGAGCGGCGTCAGTTCCCGGTAGACCCGAGGAAGTCCGCCCGCTTGATTCCCGCGAGCAGCGCGGGGTCTCCGAGCACCGTCCAGACGGTGGGATTGTCCACGAGGTATTTTCTGGCAACGCGTATCACGTCGTCGGCGCTCACCGCCTGGATCCTGTCCATCAGGAGCAGGTAGTCCCTGTAGTCACCGTCGTAGATGATGGACCAGGCGACCTGCGCCGCAATGGAGGTGTTGGTCTGTTCCCCTGAGTAGAACTCGGCGAGGTACTTCGTCTTATAGAACGGGAGCGCATCCGCGATGGGAACGAAGGAGCTCGCGGCGGCGGCCTGCACGGTGCCGATCCCGCTCTTGCCGGCGGCCGATGCCGAGACGTTCCCCCCGAGGCTCCTGCCCGAAGTGAGCACGGCAATGGATTGGTCGATGAGCGGCTTCAACGTGCCGGGCACGGAGGACTTGAACACGGTGATGTCCCCGTAGGAGGCGTCGAACCCGTGGACACCGGCTGAGGCGTCGTAGGCCGCGCCGTTACGCGTTCGCACGATCTCGAACAGGACGTCGCTCAGCAGATCGAAGGCGACAAGGGAGGCGGCATAGTCGGGGTCCCGGGGGCCCGGCATGGCGAAGTCGCCGCGGGCATAGGCGAGGCCTTCGGACTGCGGGTAAGGCACGAGGAGGAGATCGGGCTTCACTTTGCCGACGAAGCTCGGCACGGGCGGTCGTGTATACGTGGTCCGTGGCATGGTCCCGAACGTCGCGTCCAGCCGTGCGACGAGCTTCGAGGTGTCGAAATCCCCGACGGCAACGATGAACAGGCGTCCCGATCCGACCGTCCGGGCGTAATAGCTCTTCACATCGTCCAGCGTGATGGCATCCAGCGACTTTCCCACTCCCTCCCAGCTTGCCGCGTAGGGATGCCCTGCGAACAGCGACTCGTGGAGCCGCTGGACGGTCAGGGAGTAGGGATCGTTTTCCGACTGCTGTTTCATGAGCTTGAAGTCCCTCATCACCTGGGGGAACTCCTCGGGGTTCCACGACGGGTGGAGGAACGCATCGGCGAACAGCGGGAACAGCTCGTCGAAGTACGTGTCGATGGCCACGAGGTCGAGCGAAGACCCGTCGAATGACTGGTAGCGCGGGGAGATGCTGGCGGAATCCTCGAACAGCGCTCGCTGCACGTCCGCGTACGTGTAGCGAGCCGAGCCCCGGGCCATCATGGTGAGCATCGCCGCTTCGAGGCCGGCCTTTTCCACCGGGGTGAAGGCGACGTGGCCGCGGAGCATGACGCGCAGCGTGAGGATCCTGTTGGCGGTGGCGCGCTTCATCACGACGGGGATGCCGTTGCGCAGCGTTGCCACCGTGAAGGTGGGTATGTTCTCCTTCGCGAACGCGTTGATGCTGCCGGAATCGATGACGGGCTGGTCCCGGGTGAGCTCAAGGGCCTGCCCGGCCAGTGACTGCGCACAGAGGAACGCGACGAGGAGGAGGGCGGGAGCAACGAGATGCTTCATCGCGCGCCTCCCTTGTCCGCCCACCAGTACGCGTTGTCCTTCGTGACAAGCGCCCATCCCTGCTTCTCGGCTGATGCCTTCTCCCTCGCGAAATCCCCGGGGTTCATGCGCACGGAAAGCACGCTCGTGGGGCCCAGCACGTAGGTGGAGAGGAACGAGGCGATGTTCTTTGCGCCCACCCGGCGCAGCGCATCGTCGTAGCCCATGTAGTACGCCGTGCTTGCGGTCGACCACAGATCCGAGAGCCCGCTGATGAAGCCGTCCACTGTTTCCCTTTCGAGCACCCTCTGGTCCCCGATCTGACGGACCAGGACGTCGAAGTCCTTCTGCACGAAATAGTCGGGCGAGGAGGCGATCGATGCCATTTCCCCGAGGAATGCCTTCTTCAGGGAGAGGAGCCGCTGGAATGTGTCCTTGTTCGGGTCGGTGACCATGAGCGTGGAAAATGAGACGTACCCGCCGTCGCGCAGCGTCCTGTAGGAGGCGTTCATGTAGTCCTTCCTGTACAGGCCCGGTACCGCGGCGAAGATGCGGGATTTGAACCTCCCGTTGGGATCGTCGAGGAGGCTTCCCCAGACGTCGGCGGCATACGTCGAAACAGGATCCCGTGTCACGTCGGGACCCCGGAAGGAAAGGCTCGCCGCAGCGACACCCGCGTACATCTGCTCGTCCGGATAGACGAGGAACAGGTCCTTCGGCGGCGCCTCCTGGGGAGGGGGCGTCGGGACCCACGGGTCGCGCGCCCGGGGCCAGTCGCCGAACGACTTCTGGACGGCCGCGAGCACGCGCGCGGGGTCGACGTCACCGCCGACGAACAGCGCGGCGTTGTTGGGAACGTACCACGTGTCATGAATCGCGCGCAGGGTCTGCACCGTCGCGGAGCGCACGAGGGGCTCCGAGCCGCTCACGTCCTTGCGCCAGGGATACTTCCAGAACAGCGCCTTTTGGACTGCCGCGCCGAAGATGTTTCCCGGGTCGCTGAGGTAGCCGAGGATTTCGTTCACAACGACGTCCTTCTCCGTGGAGAGCTCACCCGGATCCAGGAGCGGGGACCGTACTGCATCGGCCCAGAACTGGATCCCCTTATCCACCCTGTCCGCGGGAACGGTGAAGTAGTAGGTGACGTTCTCCCCCGAGGTCCCGCCGTTCCAGTCGCTGACGCCCAGCTCCTTCATGGCAGCCTGGAGGTCCGATTGCGTGGGATGCGCCGCATTCCCCTTGAAGAGCATGTGCTCGTAGAGATGGAAGAGGCCCGCCGTGCCGGGGGTCTGGCTGATCGAGCCCGTGCGGAAAGTGATCTGGACCCGAGCCAGGGGGACAGAGTGGTTCTCCACGAGGAACACCTCCATCCCATTGGCGAGTGTGGAGCTGGAAAGCCCCTCCCTTCCCTCAGCGGGTAGCGCGACTGTCGGGACGAGCGCCGTGAGCAGCAACGCAAGAAGCTTGATCTGCCAGGACATCCGTTGAGCCTCCTCGAACCTCGGTTGCACGATAGAATATACAGTGCATTGCAGGTTTATGTATCGGCGGGTGGCGCTCGCGGCTCTCTTGCATTCTGGAATTCTTGCGCATATGATCGGCTTCAAGAAGGCGTGGGGACAAATCACACCAGAGCCCCATCGCAAGGAGATACAGACATGGCTGAACTCAACCCCTTCAAAATTGCGCAGAGACAACTGGATGCCGCGGCCGCTACGCTCGGCCTGGACGAGGCGACGCATCAGCTCCTGCGCTGGCCGCAGCGCGAGCTGCAGGTGACGATTCCCGTCCGCATGGACGACGGCAAGGTCCGCATTTTCCACGGCTACCGCGTTCAGTACAACGGTGCCCGCGGACCGACCAAAGGCGGGCTGCGCTGGCATCCCGACGAGACGATCGATACGGTGCGGGCGCTCTCCGCGTGGATGACGTGGAAGACGGCAGTCGTCGACATCCCCCTCGGGGGGGCCAAAGGCGGGGTGACCTGCAACCCGAAGGAGCTGTCCACCGGGGAAAAGGAGCGGCTTGCCCGCGCATACGTGCGTGCAGTGGGACGCTTCCTCTCGGAGACGCGCGACGTGCCCGCACCCGACGTCTACACCACCCCTGAGATCATGGCGTGGATGATGGACGAATACGAGACGATCATCGGCGAGCACAGCCCCGGGGTCATCACGGGAAAACCCATTGCGCTGGGCGGATCCGCGGGACGCGGGGACGCAACGGCACGCGGGGGCCTGTACATCGTGCGCGAAGCTGCGAAGAAGCTCTCGATCGACCTCAACGGGAAAACCCTTGCGATCATGGGGTTTGGCAACGCCGGTCAGTTCGCCGCCTCACTCGGCGCGGAGCTCCTCGGGCTGAAGCTCGTGGCAGCCTCGGATTCGAACGGCGGCGTGTACAACGCGAAAGGCCTGGACGTCAAGGCGCTGGTCGCCCACAAGCAGAAGACGGGAAGCCTCGACAAGTTCCCCGGTGCGGAGAGCATCACGAGCGAGAAGCTGCTCGAGCTCGACGTCACCGTGCTGATCCCGGCAGCGCTGGAGAACGTCATCACGGACGTCAACGCGGCGCGTATCAAGGCGAAGATCGTCTGCGAGCTCGCCAACGGCCCCACCACCCCCGAAGCCGACGCCATCCTGTACAAGAACGGCGTGTTCGTGCTCCCCGACTTCCTGGCGAATGCGGGCGGCGTCACCGGCTCCTATTTCGAGCAGGTGCAGAACGCGTACAACTACTACTGGAATCTTGAGACGGTCTACAGCCGCCTGGACGAGAAGATGACCAAGGCCTTCAACGACGTGTACGCCATGCACGAAAAGCACAAGGTGAACATGCGCGATGCCGCGTACCTCGTGTCGGTGAGCAGGGTGGCGGAAGCCTGCAAGCTGCGCGGGTGGGTGTAAGCCAGCCGAACCAGCCCCTGAGCACCGTCAGGGGCTACAGGCTGTTCAAGCTCATCTCCCGCTACCCGGATCTCCTGCCCAAGATGCGCTCCACGTTCCTCGACGTGCTGGTGGAGCGCGGGGTGGTCTCCCGGGAGACGCTCCCCCGTATGGTGGCGGATCAGATGAGGGCTGAGGGCGCAGAGGACACCGAGAGCCTTCGCATCGAGTATACGGACAGCCTCATCGACCTCCTCTTCGCGAACACCCTCAGCCCCGACGAAGCGGAGAACTGGGTCAACCTCGTGCGCAAGCGCGACAGGTGCCAGGAGCTGGGCAGGGTCGTTGCCAGCGATCGCTCCAGCCCCGAGGCGATCTGGAAGGCGTTGCGCGAGTTCTGCGACATCCCCAAGGGAGAGATCTACATTTCCGCCGAGGAGGCGGAGGGGATCCGCGTGGCGCTTCTGTCCAATTACATCTCCAGCCAGCTCCCCTTCATCGGCATCGCGAAAAACTTCGTCACCATCCGCGACGTCGACGCCGTCCTCGCGCATACCATCGGCCACGTGGCGTATCCGGGGAAGCTCGGAGGCAAGGCCGCGGGAATGATCGTTGCGCAGAAGATACTGCTGCCCATCCTCATCGAGCGAGACCCCGAGCTCGAGAAGTACATCACGGTGCCCGATACGTGGTACATCAGCTCGGGGGTCTTTTCGGACTTCATCGACAGGAACCATTTCTACGGGTTCCATACCCACAAGTACCGCGATCGCGATGCCATCGACGAGGAATACAGGCGCATCGGCGGGCTTTTCGCGAGCGCCGAGTTCCCGCCCGACGTCATGGAGGAGTTCCGCGTTCTCATCCGGGAGATCGGGGAGCACCCCATCATCGTGCGGTCCTCCAGCTACCTGGAGGACAGTTTCGGATTGGCGTTCTCCGGCAAGTACCAGTCGATCTTCCTCGCCAATCAGGGCACCGAGGATGAGCGGCTCTCCGCGTTCGTCCTCGGGGTGAAAACGGTGCTCGCCAGCATGTACGGCCCGGACCCCATCATCTACCGACGGGACCACGGCCTCCTGGACTACAACGAGCGCATGGCGATGATCGTGCAGAAGGTCGTCGGACGAAGGTTCGGGGACTGGTTTTTCCCGCTTGCCGCCGGGGTCATGTACTCGCTGAACTCCTGGGTGTGGAACCCCAGGATCCATAAGTCGGACGGCCTCGTGCGCCTCGTCTTCGGCCTGGGAACGCGCGCCGTGGACCGGGTCGGCGGCGACTATCCCCGCATGATCGCACTGAGCCATCCCTCCCTCCGTCCCGAGGTCACCGCGGACCAGGTCTACAAATACTCCCAGAAGATGGTGGACGCCATAAACCTCAAGACGGGAAGCCTGGAGACGGTGGACTTCCGCTCACTCGCCGGAGAGACGGAACACCCCGATCTGTTCCTGGCCGTTTCCCTTTCGGCGGACGGCGACATGCGCGCCCCGCTCTTCAAGACGCAGGACCTCCCGCCATCGGCGTCCTGCGTCACCTTCGACAACCTGCTCACGCATTCGCCCTTCGTTCCGCTGGTGAAGAAGGTCCTCGCCAAGGTGCAGGCCGCCTATGGACGGCCGGTGGACATGGAGTTCGCGTGGGACGAGGACCGGCTGTACATCCTCCAGTGCAGGTCCCTCTCCCTCCGCCGCGAGGTGGATCGTATCGTCCTGCCGAAGAACGTGCCCGACGCCGACGTCCTGTTCATCACCCGTTCGGGGTTATCCACCGTGCAGATCTCCGACATCGAGTACGTCGTGTACGTGGACCCGCGCGCGTACGACCGCCTGGGCACCGTGGAGGCCAAGCACAGGGCGGGGTGGGCGGTCGGCCAGATCAACAAGCGCCTCGCAGGCCGGCGCTACGCGTTGCTCGGTCCGGGGCGCTGGGGCAGCAACGACATCAACCTCGGCGTGCCCGTCTCCTACGCGGACATCAACAACACGCGTCTGCTGGTGGAGATCGCCTTCGCCCGCGACGGCTACACTCCCGAGGTTTCCTATGGAACTCACTTCTTCCAGGACCTCGTGGAGGCGGACATCGCCATGATACCGCTGTACCCCGACACCACGGGGAGCATGCTGAAGGAGCACCTGCTGCTGCACTCGCCGAACGCCCTCGCGGAGATCGATCCCGCGCTACGCGACATGGAAGGCGTGATCCACGTGCTGCACGTGCCCGCTGTGAGAGAGGGCTGGCTGCTGCACGTTCTCCTGGACGGAGAGGCGCAGGAAGGCATCGGAATGTTCGGCCCGGCGACCCAGCGGGGCTGAAGACTGCCGCAAGGAGGGAAGCGGTGAGCGTACTTCTGAAGAACGGGCTCGTCGTTACCGCAAGCGGGTCGTTCCCCGCCGACGTGTACGTGGTGGGGGAACGGATTCAGTCGGTCGGCATGGGCCTCGCGGAGCGGGCCGATGAGGTCGTGGACGCTACGGGGAAATACATCCTGCCGGGAGCGATCGACCCCCATACCCACATCGACATGCCCTACCTCACGACGCGCTCCTCGGATGACTGGACCACGGGCTCGATCGCTGCCGCGTGCGGCGGAACCACCACGATCATCGACTTCGGGATGCAGGGCAAAGGAGAGACGCTCCTCCAGGCCCTGGATGCAGAGCGGGAAAGGGCGGAGGGGAAGGCCGCGGTGGACTACGGGGTCCATCTGGGCATCGGGGACGTGCGCCCCGACGTGATCGCAGAGATGAGGCGGGCGGTCCGGGAGTACGGTGTCCCGAGCTTCAAGGTGTACATGTTCTACGATTTCAGGGTGAGCGACGCGGCGCTGATCCGACTCCTCGAGGAGACGCGGCGACAGGACGCGCTTCTCCAGCTCCACGCTGAGAGCTACGACATGATCCACAGCCTGGAAGAGCGCATGGGAGAGAAGGGCAGGAGGGATCCGCTGTCCCATGCCCGTGCGCATGCGGAGCTCGCGGAGGAGGACGCGGTGAGCCGCGCCGTGCGCGCCGTCGAGCTCACCGACGGCAGGATCTACATCGTGCATCTGTCCACCCGCAGGGGACTGGAGGTAATTCGCAGCGCACGACGCCGCGGCATCCGAGTGAACGCGGAGACTTGTCCGCAGTACCTCACCCTGTCGGAGGAGCTGTACTCCCTGCCGGACTGGAACGGGGCGAAGTACGTGATGTCCCCGCCCCTGCGCACCGCAACGGACCAGGATGCCCTCTGGGAGGGCATCCGTGACGGGCTCATCCAGACCACGGGGACCGACCATTGTCCCTTCAACTTCCATGGCCAGAAGGACATGAACGGCAGGGAGGATTGGCGGCTGATCCCCAACGGTGCGCCCGGCATCGAGACGATGCTCATGCTGATGCACTCCGAGGGCGTGGCAAAAGGCCGCATCAGCCTCGAGAGGATGGTGGAAGTCCTCTCCACGGGCACCGCACGGATGTTCGGGCTCGGCGACAAGGGAGCGATCGCCCCCGGCAAGGACGCGGATATCGTCGTCTTCGATCCGAAGCGGAGGTTCACGATCAGTCGCGACCTCCTCCACCAGCGGGTGGATTACACGCCCTGGGAGGGTCGGGAGATCACGGGGATGCCGCAGATCGTCTACTCCCGGGGACGCCGGGTCGCCGAGTGGGCGGGGGACAGGATGCGTTTCGTCGGGGAGATCGGCCGGGGCCGATTCATAAAGCGCGCTGCGCTCCCGCGGACGCCCTGAAGGCCTTCCGGCATCGTCAGAATTCCCTTTCCCTTTTGCACCGACGCGTTCTTATATTCGAAGCATGGCCATAAACCTCGCAATGTGGAAGAAGGCGACCACGACCCTTGTCCAGATGGAGGACAAGAAGGAGTGGGACGCCCTGGACGTTCTCTCCAAGTGGCTGATCGCGACGCGATCCGGCGTCACGACAGTGACCCTCTATTCCTGCGTGATCGCGGGGCTCTTCGCCGTGCGGGACGGCGTCTTCTCGTTCCTCCCGTGGATCGTCATGGCGCTGGGACTCTTTGCCGCTCACGGGGCCAACAACCTGCTCAACGACTACACCGACTACAGCCGCGGCATCGACACGGACAACTACTTCCGCACCAAGTACGGGGTCCATCCCCTGGTACAGGGCTTCTGGAACAAGAAGACACAGATCCGCTGGTTCGTGGTGAGCGGCATTCTCGGGATCCTGGCCGCCGCGTATTCGCTGTTCTACGCCCGTTTCGACCCCGTCGTCGTCGGACTGTTCGTGTACGGGTCTCTCATGCTCCTGCTCTACACCTACCCGCTGAAGCATTTCGCCCTCGGGGAGCTCACGATCTTCCTCATCTGGGGACCGATCATGATCGGCGGCGTCTACATGGTCCTCGCCCACAACTGGAGCTGGCTCGTGGCCCTTGCCGGCGTGCCTTTCGGCCTGAGCACCGCCAGCATCAATGTCGGCAAGCACATCGACAAGTCGGGGGAGGACAAGGTGAAGGGGGTGCACACGCTGCCCGTGCTCATCGGTCAGACCGCGGCCCGGGTGATCAACTTCGCCATGATCCTTCTCGCATATGCGGTCACCTTCTACCTGATCTTTGGGGCGCGCTTCTTCACGACGGTTCTCCTCGTGGTGCTTTTCGCCGGTCAGAAAGCGCTCTACGCGCTGATGGTCCTGCTCAAGCCCCGGCCTGCGGAAGCCCCCGCCGGGTACCCGGTGTGGCCGCTCTGGTTCTCAACGTTCTCCTTCGCGCATAACAGGTGGTTCGGCAACCTCTTCATCCTCGGCGTGATCCTGGACACGACGATCCGCCTGGTGTTCCCCGCATTCTGGCACTAGGCCTAATAAAAAAGGAAGCCGCCCGATGAGGGCGGCTTCCTCACCGGCACCGCACTCGGGCGCCTACGTTATGTCGAGCGACCCGACTCCCGTTTCCACATGGATTTCCACCTTGTTCAGCGCGGTATCGAAGTCCGCTGACCGGTAGCCCGATCCTGACCGGGGGAAGCGCGTGCTGTCCACGTGCACTCCGGCAAGGGCGCTTCTCACGTCGATCGATGCAGCAACCCCCTGGGGCACGTGGATCCTGATGGCCGCGGCGCCGGACTCCACCGTCATGCGGGTGAGACCCGCGGCCCGGGGAAGGTCGATCATCGTCGAGCTCGCCCCTGTTTTCAGCCAGAGCTCGCGGACCTGCAGGTCGAGCAGGGAGAGCCGCGTCTCGCTGGCGCCGGTTTCCAGGCGCAGGGAGAGGGGCACGGATCTGTTGAGCGTGAAGTCCCAGTCCAGAGCGCCCGCCCACCCGTGGTTCCACGGTCCGAAGACGTAGCGGGACCAGTCCCTGTCGCGAACGCGCATGTCGACGTTGAGCACGCCCGCGTCGCGCCGCCGGGATGTCTCCAGTCCGCCGCCGAACGTCCCCGCGAGCAGCTGGTCATCCGGCGCGCCGGCGTCGACGAAGAGCCGTCCTGCGCCGTGGTGTACGACGATCTTCGCCTCCGTGGCTCCCTCCAGGGGGACGGAGTCCTTGTCCCGTGCAGCGCCCGAGGGAAACCCCCCGCGGGAGATTCCCGTCACGATCCATACGCCGATCCCGATCAGCACGAGGGGCCAGAAGATCCACCAGATGCGGAAATGGATGCCGACGGCGTCCAGCCCGACCTGCAGGAGCGCGAATACGCCCAGCACGATCAGCGCAGCCCCCGCAATGAAGCTCCAGCGTTTCATCTCAGTCCCCCTTTTCCCTTTTTACGAACGGCCGCACGATGACGAGCACCCCGATTGCGATCAAGACGACGGCCCACCACGGGCCCCTCCAGGGGAACGCTCCGAAGAACGAGCCGAACAGGAAGAACAGGAACAGGCTGATGAGGATGGGCCACCCTCCCTCGGTGAGCGCGCGCAGCGGCCGGCCCTCCATCAATTCGTTCACGGCGACTCCGACCCCGACGAAGCCCGGGATGAGAGTCCAGGCGTACGACCACGTCCACCATGCCGCGGTCTGGTTCTGCCAGTAGAGGAGCGCCCCGATGCCGCCGATGATGAAGGCCGGCACGGCGAGCCCCGGCGTCCAGGTGACGAGCGCGACGACGAGGAAGATCGCCCCCACTCCCATCACGGCGAACGGCCAGGTGAAGCTGTTGAATATGTCCGGAACGAATCGTGTGACGAGGAAAAAAACCCCGAGCAGGATGAGTATGGTCCCTGCCACGAGGGCAGATTTGGATCTGCGATCCATTGCGGCCTCCTTTTCACATTACGGGAAAAGTATAGACGGCCCGAGCGGCGCTGTCGAGCAATGGAACCCCGCGAAGGGCCGGAAGCGTTACTTCTTCACTTCCACCGCGAGGGACAGCCGGCTCACCCCGCACGAGCGGGCGATCTCCAGGACCCGCACGACGAGGTCGTAGCGCACGTCCTTGTCCCCCATGATGATCACGGGCGCATTGGCCCTCTTGGCGAGGGTGGCCCTGAGATTGGAGGCCAGATCGGCGAGCGCCACGCGCGTGCCGTCCACGTACACCTCCCCCGTGGGGGCGATGGTGATCACGAGGTTCCGCTCCGTCGCTGTCTCCGCGGTCGCCGTCCGCGGGAGATTGACCTTGATCTCAGAGCGTATGAGCAGCGGCGTGGCGATCATGAAGATGACGAGCAGAACGAGCACCACGTCGGTGAAAGGCGTGATGTTGATGCCTGCGATCAGGCCGTTGTTCTTCTTGCGATGCTGCATGCTATCGTGCGACGAGGTCGGTGACTTCCGAGGAGACGAGCTCCATATCCCCGACGAACCGTTCGATCCGCTTCGTGAAGTAGTTGTACAGGATCACCGAGGGCACTGCCACGGCAAGGCCGGTGGCTGTCGTGACGAGGGCTTCGGCCACACCTCCTATCACCACGTCCATTCCCCCCGCCCCCGCGGCAGAAATGTCACGGAAGGCGCGGATGATGCCAAGCACGGTGCCGAACAGCCCGATATACACGGCGATGTTTCCGATGGTGCCCACGATGCTCGTGAGCGCCTCCAGCCTGCCGAGCTCTATCGCGATCTGGCGTTCCATGACGTTCGCCACCGCTTTTTCGGTCCTGCCGGCTTTTTCGAGGCCTGCCAGAGCGACCTTGGCGAACGGGGCGTCCGCGGCGCGGCACGACTCCATTGCCCCTTCGATGTCCTTGCGCTTCAGCTGGTCGCGCACCTTCTCCATGAACGTGGACCGTGTGACCCGCGCCTTCTTGCCGTAGCTCACCAGCCTGTCGATGATGACGCCGAGGGACAGGACGGAGCAGAACAGAAGAACGTACATCGTGAATCCGCCCATCGAAAGGATCTGCAACAGGGTTTTTCCCGCGAACATCTCAACTCCTTGCGCCTATCGTGATGCGCGCTTCCATTGTACACGCCGCTTCGAGCGGATTCAAGGCACCCGTCAGAAAGTTTCTTGCGTTCCGCCGGCCGAAAGCGGTAGTATGTGCGGCGGCGCACCATCATGTCAGCACGGGAGGAAACGCATGATCTCAAAATCGATCGAGGAACTGACGTTGTCCGGCTTCATCACCTTCGGGCGGTTCGCCCCGCTTCTGAACCCGTCGGCCCCCTTCATCGGGCAGAAGCCCGTCGAGTTTTTTCGGGACATGCTCTCACTCGATCTGGGCAACGCGACCAAGGCGTCCTTTTCGATCTGCCGCGTCGAAAAACGGCCCGAGATCATCGACTGCCTCGAATANNTGGCGACTGCCTCGAATACCACAACACCTCGGCGGAAATGGCCCTGCCGCTGGACAGTGACATCCTTCTCTACGCCGCCCCCGCGGGGACCCCTGACGGTTTCCGCCCCGAGGACATCAGGGTATTCCGCGTTCCTCGCGGCACGATGGTCGTGATCAACGTCGGCGTATGGCACCAGGCGGTGTTCGCCGACAAGGCGGACTACACGAATGTCCTTATCTGCCTGCCCGAGCGGCTGTACGTCAACGACTGCGTCGTGCGCCAGCTCAAGGAGAACGAAAAGATCGCGATCACGAGGTGAAGCGGCGTTCCAGTCGGTGGGATTGAAGCACGGCTACCGGCCCGATATGATTGCCAACTCTGGAAACAGGGACACATGAGCAAGGCATCCGGCTTCTATCACCGCTTGAGAACGATCGTCATCGGAGGGGCTCGGTCGGTCAAGGACCCCGAGCTCTTCCAGAAGATATCCCTCGTGGCGCTTCTGGCGTGGGTCGGGCTGGGATCCGACGGGCTCACCTCCTCCTGCTACGGTCCCGAGGAGGCGTTCCTCGCCCTCGGCGTGCACACCCCGCTGGGGCTGTTCGTCGCGGCTGCCATTGTGATCACGATCTTCGTGATCGCCGCAAGCTATTCCCAGATCATCGAAGCGTTCCCGAGCGGCGGGGGAGGCTACCTCGTCGCAAGCAAGCTCCTCACCCCCGGATTGGGGATGATGTCGGGCTGCGCGCTTCTGGTCGACTATGTCCTCACCATTTCCCTTTCCGTGGCAAGCGGCACGGACGCGCTGTTCAGCTCCCTGCCCGTCCAGTTCCAGCATTTCAAGCTCGTTGTCGCTGTTGTCGGCGTGCTCCTGCTGATCCTTCTCAACCTGCGCGGGGTCCGGGAATCAGTCGTTACCCTCACGCCCATCTTCATCCTCTTCCTCATTGCCCACGTCGTCGTGGTGGTGTACGCGCTGGCCGTGCACGTGCCGGACTTCGGCGCGCTGGCGGAGCGAACCAGGGTCGACCTCAGCACGACCACCGCGGAGCTGGGTACCTTCGGGGTCGTGCTGATGATCCTCCGCGCCTACAGCATGGGGGCGGGCACGTTCACCGGCATCGAGGCGGTGAGCAACGCCATGCCGATCCTTCGGGAACCGAGGGTGGCCACGGCGAAACGGACCATGCGCTACATGGCCGTTTCACTCGCGTTCCTGGCCGCCGGGCTCATGGTCGGCTATCTGCTCTTCGACGTGCATCACGAGGCGGGAAGGACCCTCAACGCGTCGCTTTTCGTGCGCGTGACGGCGAGTTGGGGCGGGTTCGGGAAGGTCTTCGTGACCGTCATCCTCCTGTCGGAGGCGATCTTCCTCATGGCCGCGGCGCAGACGGGGTTCCTGAGCGCGCCCCGCGTGCTCTCCTACATGTCGATGGACCGCTGGTTTCCCCAGCAGTTCGGCCTCCTGAGCGAACGTTTCGTCATCAAGAACGGGATCATCCTCACCGGTGCGGCGGCCCTCGTGCTGCTTCTCCTGACCCGTGGATCCGTACAGTTCATGGTGGTTCTCTACAGTATCAACGTCTTCATCACCTTCTCCCTCTCCCAGATCGGAATGGTCCGCCACTGGTGGGGAAGCCGAAAGACCGAGCGCCATTGGAAGAAGAAGATACTGGTCAACGGCATCGGCCTCGTGCTCACCCTCTTCATCCTGATCTCGATGGTCGTCATCAAGTTCCGCGAGGGCGGGTGGATCACGATCTTCGTCACCGGCTCTCTCATGCTCGTGGCCGCCGTCATCAAGAGGTTCTACCGTCGTACGCAGAAGGAGCTCACGCACCTGGACACGCTCGTGGACGTCGTGGAGGCCACGCAGCCGGAGAACCACCTCGGAGCGAGGCACCGCCACAGCCCCCGGTACAACCCCAATGCGCGCACGGCGGTGATCCTCGTCGGCGGCTTCAACGGAATGGGCCTGCACACGCTTTTCAACGTGGTGCGTCTTTTCGGAAAAGGCGTGAAGAACTTCTTCTTCATCCAGGCCGGCATCATCGATGCCGAAAGCTTCAAGGGCAAGGACGAGCTGGAGAAGCTCGAAGCGCACGTGGAGGAGAGCCTGGACAAGTACGTGCAGTACGTACGGGGCCAGGGGTTCTACCCCAAGGGCATGCCGCTCATCGGTACCGACGTCGTGGAGGAGATCTGCAGCCTCGCCAAAGGGGTCTTTCTCCAGTATCCCAACAGCATCTTCTTCGGCGGGCGGATCGTGTTCCCCGAGGAAACCATCCTCACCCGAGTTCTGTACAACTACGTCACCTTCGCCGTCCAGCGAAGGCTGCACCAGCTCGGCATTCCCTTCGTCATTGTTCCCGTTCCCGTGAGCAGCCCGGATCTCCCGGCGGAAAGCTCCTTGCTTGCCAAGGCGGGCCTCCTGCATCGTCATCCCCACCTGCCCGCGGCCGGCGGCTCGGGAACTCGGGGCGCTTGACGCCCAGCACAATGAGAAGTGCGCATTCGCGAGTGCGCAAACCGAGATTGCTGCTTGACACTTGCGGCGGTTTCCGCATAGCTTACGCTGGGTTCATTGATCGTTTATTCCGAAGATCGGTGCAGAACCCCGCGCCTGCCGGCGGGTGGAGCGGTTTTCCCGAGCAGCCAAAGTGTTCCACTTTCATTGCTTGAAACCGAGCTCAGAAGAGTAACCGAGCCCACGCCTGCCGACCGTGCAGACGTCCACTTTCTGGCCTCCCGATCGGAGGCCGATGGGAGGAATCGAATGTCACATCTTTCCAACGCCACGATGTTCGAGAGCGTCTCACTATGGGTCGTTCTCGCCATCGCCGTCCTGGGGCTCTTGTACGCCCTCATGCTGCGCAGGCAGGTGATGAAGTACGACACGGGCACCAGNNGCACCAGCGAAATGAAGGTGGTCTGGAACGCCATCCGCGAGGGCGCGGGCGCGTACCTGGGCCGGCAGCTCAAAACCATCATCCCGCTCATCATCGTCCTGACCGTCGTGCTGTTCTTCTCGGTCTACCTCGTTGCACCGAGCGAGGCTGCACGCCAGCGGTTCGCCGGATCAACGGATGCCCAGATCAAGCTGATCGTCGGGGTGGCGCGGGCAATCGCGTTCGTCATGGGCGCGGTGTTCTCGCTGCTGGTCGGTCAGTTCGGCATGCGCATGGCCATCCAGGGCAACGTCCGCGTCGCCTCTGCCGCGCGCACGAGCTTCGCCGACGCCCTGAAGATCGCCTACCGCTCGGGCACCGTCACGGGAATGCTCACCGACGGGCTGGGGCTCCTGGGCGGAACCGCCATTTTCCTCTACATGGGCATGGCCGCTCCCGACGCCCTGCTGGGCTTCGGCTTCGNNGACAATGTCGGGGACTGCGCAGGTATGGCGGCGGACATCTTCGAATCCTACGAGGTGACCATCGTTTCGGCCCTGATCCTCGGCGTGGCGCTCGTCATGGCCACGGGGGACCTGAAATGGATCATCTTCCCGCTGCTCGTACGCGGTATCGGCGTCCTCTCCTCCATCATCGGGACGTACCTCGTGAAGGGGAGGAAGGACGGGAAGAGCGACAACGCCCTGTCCTCCATCAACAAGGGCTTCTACTCATCGGCCGCGATCTCACTCGTGGCGTTCCTCGCCCTCGCCGTGTTCTACATGCACGAGTGGCGCGCCTTCGCGTCGGTGGCGGTCGGCATCATCCTCGCCGTTGCTCTGGATGAGCTCACCAAGTACTTCACCGACACGCATCACAAGCCTGTGAAAGACATCGCAGCGGCAACCAAGACGGGTCCGGCTACGGTCATCCTCCGCGGTCTCGTGGTCGGGTTCGAAGCCACCTTCTGGCAGATCATCGTCATCGGGCTCACCATCCTCGCCGCCGTCATCATCTACTGGGGCCAGGACGTGACGTATGTCCTGTACGGCGTTGCCATGACGGGCATCGGAATGCTCACCCTGACGGGCAACAACGTGGCCATGGACTCCTTCGGCCCCATCTCCGACAATGCAAATGGCATCGGCGAGATGGCGGGCCTGGATCCGAAGGCACGCCAGATCATGGCTGACCTCGACGCCGTGGGAAACACGACCAAGGCCATCACCAAGGGCGTGGCAATCGGCTCCGCGGTCATCGCGGCAGTCTCCCTGTTCGGCTCCTTCCTTACCGACGTAACGCTCGTGCAGAAGAGCCTCGGCTTCGCCAAGGAGACGTGGCTCGCGGTCACCGGCATCAGGATCTCCGTGCCGACGATCTTCATCGGCATGCTGATCGGTGGAAGCATCCCCTGGCTGTTCTCCTCGCTGACGGTGAACTCCGTGGCCCGTGCCGCAGGGCTCATCGTGGAAGAGGTGCGGAGGCAGTTCAAGATCCCCGGCCTTCTCGAAGGCAAGGTGAAGCCCGACTACGGTCAGACCGTGGGGCTGTGCACCACCGCCGCACAGCGTGAGCTGGTTCCGCTCGCCCTGATCGCGGTGCTCTCGCCGATCGTCGTCGGCCTCCTCCTGGGCGTCGAAGCCCTGGGCGGATTCCTCGGTGGCGTCATCCTTTCAGGCCAGCTCCTGGCGGTGTTCATGTCGAGCGCCGGCGGTGCATGGGACAACGCGAAGAAGACCATCGAAGACGGTCTGTACGGCGGCAAGGGCTCCGAGGCGCACAAGGCCGCGGTCATCGGCGATACGGTGGGCGATCCTCTGAAGGATACCTCGGGCCCTGCGTTGAACCCCATGATCAAGGTCATCAACCTCGTGTCCCTGATCGCGGCACCGATGCTGATCGGCGTCACCCTGAACGTGTGGGTGGGATTGGCCAGCGTCGTGCTCCTCGTCGTGATCTTCGGCTCGGTGTGGTACTCCAAGCGCGGAGGGTTCGGTAAGAAGGTCCAGACGGAAGGCAACTTCTAGCCCTCGCCTGCATGATCCTGTGATAGTGGCGTCTGCCCGCGGGCCTCGAAGCCCCGGGCAGGCGTTTTTTTTTGTCGTCGAACGCGCTACACTCTGACCGGAGGCATCGGTGGGGCTCACAGCGGCAATTGCGGCATTCGGCACGCACGTCATCGGCAGCATCGGCTATGTCGGTGTTTTTCTCCTCATGGTGGCGGAGAGCATGTTCCTTCCGGTGCCCTCCGAAGCGGTCATGCCCTTCGCGGGATTCGCGATCGCCGAGCACACGCTCTCGTGGGCGGGGGTGATCCTCTTCGCGACGCTCGGGAGCATCGTCGGTTCCCTCGTCGGCTACGCGGTGGGAAAGTTCGGCGGGCGGCCCTTCGTGGACAGGTTCGGCAAGTACGTTCTCCTGGACCATGCCGACCTCGAAGCCACCGATCGGTTTTTCACCAGGCGGGGCGGCGTCACCATTCTCGTGGCGCGCTTCATCCCCATCGTGCGGCACCTCATCTCCATCCCCGCGGGAATGGGGGAGATGCGCCTCGTGCCTTTCTGTCTTTTCACCGTTCTGGGCGCCGGGATATGGAACGCGTTTCTCGCGTGGTTGGGCTTCATCCTCCAGAAGAACTGGTCGATGATCCTCCGCTTCAGTCACATCATCGATATCGTCGTCATCGTGCTGCTCGTCGCCCTTCTTGCGCTGTACATACTGCGGCACCTGATGCGCCGCAGGAAGCCCGCCGCCTAGAGGCGAAGACGGTCGCCTATAGGCCTCTCAGCGCATCGACAAGCGCCCGAACGGTCACGCGGATCCCCGCGGCAGCTTCAGGGGAGAGTGATTCCCCGAACCCGACGGAGCGGGGTTGGACGCCAATCATGATGACCTTGCATCCCAT
Organism: Spirochaetaceae bacterium; assembly: GCA_003141795.1. The sequence continues at coordinate 32,547 of PLNO01000188.1, forward strand.
TTCCGTGGTGAGATAGGCGGCAAGAACGCTGAGGGGAAGGCCGTGGGTGGCGAACGATGCACCGCCCGCCTCGGAAGGGTCGAGGAGCTTGACCGTCCCGGGGGCCTCCCCCATGTCGGCGGCATCCACGATGATGACGTGAGAGGGGGCGAGGGCGCGCAGCTCCCCGGAGCTGTTCTCGGGCGCCGCACCAGCGGGAATCCCGACGACCCCCGGGATGCGCAGGGCCGCGATCTCCTCAGCCACACGATTGCCCAGGGCGTCATCCGAGCGCAGCTCGGAGCCGACACCGAGGACGACGACCGTCCCCGCCGGCCCCCCCCGGGGGTCAGGTCTGGTCGCCAGCGCTTTCTTCAGTGCAGGCAGGAGAGGGGCTGCTGACATGGAACGTCACTTTGAGCTTGCCCCGGTCCACCTGGGTGAGCTCGAATTCGGGAGTGATCTCGATGACCTTCTTGGGACACGTCTCCGCGCACTGCGCGCAGTAGACGCACTTGCCGAAGTCGATCGACGCCTCGAACTTCTTCTCCCCTACCTTGGTGATCGTGATGGCGTTGGCGGGGCAATCGCGCACGCAGAGCTTGCATCCGATGCACTTGTCCGAGTCGAACTTCGGAGCGCCGCGGAACTTGTCCGGCATCCTGAACTTCGCGAAGGGATAGCGGATCGTCGCCGGCTTCTTGAACAGGGACGCCAGCACGGAAAAGATCATCTCACCGGGGTGGTGATGTTTGGTACGCATATCAGACGAACTCCTTCACGACCAGATCGATGACGACTTGGAGGAAGGCGATGGGGGCGACCCATCGCCAGCAGAAATTGATCATCTGGTCCATCCTGAGCCTCGCGAAGATCGTGCGCAGGAGCGCGAGTAGCGCGAGGATCCCTCCGACCTTGACGAGATAGACGATGAAGCCGAGCCATGCCGGAAGCCCCAGACCGAAGGGGAGAAAGACGGCTGCCAGCAGGGAGGAGGTCACGATGGCCTCCGAGTCGATGGCGAGGCGGAAGAAGGCGAGGTGCCTGCCGCTGTATTCGGTGAAGCTCCCCGCGACGATCTCCGTCTCCGCCTCGGGTGCGTCGAAGGGGACGCGTTCGAGCTTGCCCAGGAGCGTGATCAACGCCACCCCGAAGCCGATGATGTTGACGGCCCAGCGCCAGGGGTGCGACCCGTAATAGGAGGTCATGCCGGCGATGGACCACGTATCGGCGAGCATCGCGGGACCGAGCAGGGCGGTGAACAGCGGGATCTCGTAGGCGAACAGCTGCGTGATGGAGCGCACGGCGCCGATCGTGGAGAAGATGGAGCGCGAGTACCAGCCGCCCAGGAAGAAGCTGAGGGTCGGGATGAGGAGGAGGTACATCACGACGACGAGGTCCCCGCTGAAGGAGAACAGGGGCGTCCTGCTCCACAGCGGGATGTAGAGGAAGGCGGCGATCACCGCCGCGAGGGCGAAGACCGGTGCCATCACGAACATGCGCCGGTCCGCCTCCTCGGGGATCACGGATTCCTTTCCGAAGAGCTTGAACAGATCCGCCAGGGGCTGATACCAGGGGGGCCCGATCCTGTTCTGCAGCCGCGCGTAGATCTTCCTGTCCACGTACTGGCCGGCGAGGCCCATGAGGACGAGGAAGAGAAGGCCGGGGAAAACGAGGATCTGCAGCAGGTTCACGAGGGCTGTCATCGGCCGTTGCCTCCGGGAATGCGGATGCCGGAGAGATCGATCCCGCGCGCCTTGTGCCACTGGACCCCGTAGCGGGAGACCTCTTCCCAGCTCATGGTTTTCCTGTCGCCACGCTCGGCATTGCGCACGCCGACCATCCTGTCCGTGCAGGAGAAACAGGGGTCGATCGCCGCGATGACGATGGGCAGGTCGGCAAGATATCCGTCTTCGAGCATCTTCGACACGGACTGCGTATTGGCGAGGGTCGGCGCCCTGACCTTCACGCGTTCGGGCTTTTCCGTCCCATTGCCGCGCACGTAGTGCACGTCCTCGCCGCGGGGCGCCTCGTAGCGGCTCACCGCCTCCCCTTCGGGGATGCGGCGTGGCGCCTTCACGGCGATGGGGCCCTCGGGGATCTTCGCGATGAGCTGGCGCAGGATGGAATACGTCTCCATGAGCTCGCCGAGACGCACGATGGTGCGGCCGTACACGTCGCAGTGGTTGTCCACCACGACCTTGAACGTCACGTCGGGATACGCCATGTAGGGGTCGTCGCGACGGGTGTCGCGGTCCACGCCCGAAGCGCGCGCCGTGGGGCCGACCGTGCCGAGGCTGAGGGCGTCCTCCCGTGAGAGCTTGCCGACCCCCGAGAGACGCTGGATGATGGTCTGCTCGGTCAGCGCGAGCTCGATGTAGTACTTCGTGCGCTCCTCGAGCTGATCCACGGTCTTCAAGATCTCGGGGTACATGTCCGGGCTGATGTCCCGGCGCACTCCGCCGATGGCGTTCATACCGTAGTTGACCCGGTTGCCGGTGAGCCTGGCCAGGAGGATCATGACGAGCTCCCGGTCACGCCACGTATACATGAGGAGCGTGTCGAACCCGATCTCGTGGCCGGCGACGCCGAGCCAGAGGAGGTGGCTGTGGACGCGCTCGAGCTCCGCGATGATCGTTCTGATGTAGCGCGCCCGGGCGGGCAGCTCGATGCCGGCGATCTCCTCGACGGCCTGGACGAAGGCGCTGGAGTGGGAGAAGGAGCAGATTCCGCAGACCCTCTCCACGAGGTACAGGTCCTGGGTATAGGAGCGCTGTTCGCATCCCTTCTCGATTCCGCGGTGGTTGTACCCGAAGCGCATCCGCACGGCGTCGATCTTCTCCCCACGAAGGTCCACCATGAAGCTCTCCGGCTCCTTCAGCGCGGGGTGCTGGGGCCCGATGGGGACCGTGACGACCCTGTCTTCGAAATCACTCATCCGCTTCACCTTCTGCTTTCATGCCCTTCGAGGAAGGCGTCGCACCCTTGGGAGCCCAGTCCTTCAGCAGAGGATGCTCGTCAGCTGGCCAATCGTCGGGGAGGGGATAGCGGCGGCCTTCCGGCAGGCCTTCGATGACGGCGCCCAGCAGGTCCTCAAGCTCCCGCTCGTACAGCGTGGCGCCGGGGAAATACGGGGTCACCGTCGGAATGGGCTCGCCCTTGGGAAAGCGCACCTTCACGTTCACCATGATCCCGCCGTCCCGGGCGAGATGGTAGATGAGCTCCAGATCCGGCCCCACGTCGAGCCCCGTGATCGTGCAGAGGATGCCGAACCCCCTCGTCTTGACGAGGTGGTCGAAGAGCGCGGGGAAGCTCTGCCTTTCCACCGATACCCAGAGACGGGTCGCGCGCTGGAGCTTCACCGCCCCTTCGGAGAGAGAGCCGAAGGACTGCAACTCCGTCGTCAGGGCCTGGATGTCGCTCATTTCTTCTCCTTTTCCTCGAGGGTCTTGAGGAGCTTCGTGAACCCGTCGAGGATGGCCTGGGGGCTCGCCGGACAGCCGGGGATGTAAGCGTCGACGTGGATCGCCTTGTCGATCCCCCCCATGACGTTGTACAGGCCGTTGAACACGCCGCCGCTGGTTGCGCAGCTGCCGACGGCCACGACGAGCTTCGGCTCCGGCACCTGCTCGTAGATGCGCACGAGCCTGTCCTTGATCTGGTTGGTCACGGGGCCCGAGCAGGCCATGATGTCGCAATGCCGAGGCGTACCCTTGAGCTGCACGCCGAGGCGCTCCAGGTCGAAGCGGGGGGTGAGCGCGGCGATGATCTCGATGTCGCACGCGTTACAGGCCCCCGTGTTGAAGTGGAGTATCCAGGGGGACTTCCGCTGTCCCCATCGAACGAGCCTATGGAAAACGCTCATGGCGTCATTACCTCCGCAGGAGAATGAAGAGTCCCAGGAGAGCGCCCAGAATATAGATGACGGCTGTCGCCAGACTCTGGAGCGTATGCCCGGGCGTCGTGGCCACCATCAGCGTGACCACGTGCAGGATCGTGAAGAAGAAGGCGAACGGGAAGAACTGGGCGTAGTCCACCTGGACCCTGTGCGTGTCGATCGTTTCCCCGCCGGCGTAGGGCTTGTCGATGGCCCCCCGGTCCGTCTTGCGCTTGAACGCGAGCGTTCCCGATGCCTGGGCGAGGCCCCACACGACGAGCACGAGAAGGGTGAGGGCGACGGGCGGGACGAGGATGAGATACGACATCAGCTACCCCTTCAAATTGCGCGTGCCGCGAACGGACAGCGTGTCCGTTTTACGGAAGATGCCCAGGATGATGCCGGCCGCGACCACCACCACCACCACCTCGATGACGATGACGGTGATCACCATGGCCTGCGCAAGCGCCATGCGTCCGCTCAGATAGCCGGCGACGATCAGTATGAAGGTCACCGATTTCATGAGGATCTCCAAGCCTATGAGCATGCGCAGGAGATTGTACGTGGCGAGCATGCACCACAGCCCGTCGATGAGGAGCAGGAGGAAGAAGGTGAAATACAGCCACAGGGAGTGCGGGATCTCAGTCAACATGCTTTTCCTCCCTCTTGAACAATACCATCACGCCGAACACGCCGGCCAGCAGGATGAGGATCTGGCCGAAGAGGTCCAATTGCCGCAGGTTCCACATCACCTCGCGGACGTCGCCGTCCGGGCCGGGGAGCGGAAGGGCGATCTGGACCGGGGTGTGCACGAAGGACAGCCCGATTCCCACGGCGAGCATGACGACGGGGAGCGGCCAGAAGCGCGTGAGCCGGCTGCGCCAGCGCACGACGATCTCCTTGAAGGGCCTCCGCTGGGTGAGGCTGATGACGCTCACGAAGACCACGGAGATGAGCCCCGCGCATACGGACAGCTCGATCACGGCGGCCAGGGTGGCACCGAGGCTGAACATCACGACGGAGAGCATGGCGCTGGAGAGCGCCAGCGCGATGGTCGCCCGCAGGAGGAGCGTGGACATCGACGCCCACAGGGCCGCCAGGACCATGAGAACGAGGACGAGTGTCACTACCGTCATAGGCCGCCTCCCAGCAGCAGGGGCAGAAAGAACGGGAACCCGAGGCCGACGATCACGGTGATGGCAGCCAAAGCGACGGCGGGGATCGTATAGCCCGGCCCCGCCTCCCGCACCGCTTTCCACTCGTCGAGCACGGTGCCGAAGAAGACACGCCGCTGCAGCGAAAGGAAGTAGGCAAGCGTCACGAGGCTCGTGAGGATCGCGATCACGGCGAAGACCTGCTGTCCCGCGCGCCACAGCGCGATCACGATGAGGAGCTTGCTCCAGAAGCCCGCGAGGGGCGGCAGCCCCGATATCGACAGTGCTGCAACCGTTGAAGTGCCACCTGTTATGGGCATGCGCGACGCGAGGCCTCCCATGCGGTCCATGTCACGGGTCCCCAGCCGATCCTCCAAGGCCGCCGCGTTGGCGAAGAGTCCTGCCTTGGAGACGGTATGGTTGAAGAAGTGAACGCCGGCCGCGATGAGGGCGAGTGATGGCTCCCCACCGAGTGCCATGACGATGTAGCCCATCTGGCTCAAGGAGGAGTAGGCGAGCATCCTCTTCATGTCGGATTGCGTGAGGGCGAGGAAAGCGCCTCCGACGGCGGCCACCGCGCCCACGATGAGCGCCACCTCCCGTGCCGGGCCCGCAGCGACGGGCAGCATCGGCAGCAGGCGCATGAGGGCGAAGATCCCGGTGGCCTTCGTCACGATGCCCGCGAGGAAGACGGAGACGGGAGCCGCCGCTTCGGTGTACGCATCGGCGAGCCAGCCGTGGAAGGGTATCATCGCGGATTTGACGAAAAGCCCGCAGAGGAAGAGCGCACCGGCGATCCACACGAGCGGCGTGGGGGCGGCAAGTGCGGAGGCGGCGTCCTGGAATGAGACCCCGCCGGTGCCCAGGAGGAAGAACGCGATGCCGACGAGCATGAAGACGCTCGCCACGGTGGAGAGGATGAGGTACTTCCACGTGCCTTCGAAGCTCGCCTTGTCGTCGCGCATGGCCACGAGGATGAACGCCGCCACGGAGGTCACCTCGATGAACACGTACAGGGAGAACAGGTCCCGCACCATGGCGATGCCGTTCATGCCGACGAGCGCCACGAGGAGGAGGTTGGAGAACCTGTACGTGGCCCTGGGTGTGGCGAACGCTGCACGCGCGACCAGAATGGCGGCAAGCCCGCTCAAGCCCGCGGTCCCCATGAGGAGGAGGGACAGGTTGTCGATGACGAGCGGGAAGCCGATGAACTTCTCCAACGGAGCGAGCAGCTGCCAGTCGATGAGCCCGGACGGGTACAGGGCGGCGGCCAGGGTCTGCAGGGCGAAGATCACCAGACACGGGATCCACCCTGACTTCTGGGCTTCGCGCGAAAGGAGGTTGAGGATGAAAAGCGCGAGAAAGGGCAGGAGGAGGACGACGACGCTCATCGTGCACCTCCGAACACCGCAATGGCTGCGACCACCACGATGGCGGCCCCTGCCAGCGCCCACAACACGTAGCGGTTCACGTTCCCGTTGTGCGCCTTCCGCCCCGCCAGGGACAGGCCGTGCGCGGCTTTCACGACGAGCGTCTCATAGAACCAGTCGATCCCCCGGTCCACGCTCCACAGGGCGCGGCTCACGCCCTTCATGGCCCAGCGGCCGATCGTGTACGGATCCAGGCTCCCCCTCTCCGCCACGGCGTAGATCGGGGAGAGCACGGGGGCGTGATGGATGTGGTCGACGGCACCCAGGCCGCGGCCGCTGCGCCGCACGCCCCAGAGGTGGTTGAGCACGGCAAGGATGAGCACGACGACGGTGAGCTCCACGAGGAGCATGCGCGCGGGGAAGCCCGCGAAGCTGCGGCCGCCTAAGACCGCGACCCCCACGGCCGGCTCGATGAGGTGTCTGAGCGGGATGGCGTTGCCGATCCCGAACAGCACGCAGAGCGCCGCAAGGAGGATCATCGGGACGAGCATGGCAAGCGGGGCTTCCTTCACCGTCGATGCGGATGCCGGCCGCGGGCCGAAGAACGCCGCATGACCCAGCTTCAGGAAGGATGCGGCGGTGAAGAACGACCCGAGGAGGGCCACCGCGTAGAATATCCATCCGCTCTCAAGCGCAGCGTCGTAGACCATCTCCTTGGAGAAGAAGCCGTTGAAGGGCGGCACG
>PLNO01000186.1 GCA_003141795.1 Spirochaetaceae bacterium
CACAAAATCGGGGCAGGTCCAGTATTCGCTGGAGGACCAGTAGCTAACGTTGACTGTGAACCCGCCCAGTCCGTTGAGCGCTAAGGCGGTGAGCATCTGAGTCTCTTCATCAAGAGACGGCAAGAACCAATCGCTGTAGCCGCCATAGCTGTAGAGCTTGCATTGGCGCGCGGCATATGCTGCGGTACCCAGGGCGGTAATCATGTCGGTCTTGTTCTGGCTGCCAGTCCCGATCGCCGTGGCGGTAACTCCACTTGCCGTCGGAGTACTCCATCCGTTGTTGGCGGACAGGTCGACGGGACCAGCCTCCAAGTAGCGCCATCCGTTTGTCATGCTTCCCTTGTCGTAAAAAACCATGCCCCCTGCGGGACCTGTGTCTCCCACGGCGTAGGTCTTGTCGCCACCTCCATTGTTCGACCCGGTGCCCGTGCCACTGCAGCCAGCGATGGCTGCAACCAGGCACAAGAACAGAAGCCGCTTCATGATGTTCCTCACTGCGCCACTTCCTTTCTCCATGAGTCTTCTTGGCTCGCATTCTCGCCAATCACGGTTGTTGTTATATGACTTCTGTCGAAAATGTCCACAGTCAACCGGGTGGCCGACGACATCGGCCACTATGTAGGTGCCTGGTGGTCAGGCACCCTTACTCTTCGCCTCCCCGTCTTTTGTCCTGAATAGCTCATCGATCTTGCGTGCGACTGGCTCCGTCATGTGGCCGTCAAGGTGCATATAGATGCTCCGCACTCTGATGAGGCTTTCGGTTGTTCCCCGGGCTCCAGTGCCGACGCGCTTCCCCCAGAGGTAGAGCTGGATCAGCAGTAGGTTCACGCCGTTGCGGGCGAGATGCGTCGCGAGTGAATGGCGGAGCGAGTGAGGGACGATCACGCGGTCCCCGGCTTTGATCTCCTTCTGCTCAAGCCCCTCGGCTGAGCGCTTTCGCCACCAGGTCGCGCCGAGCCTCGATCCGTCCTCGAGACGAAACCCTTTCGGGTAACGATGTGCGATTTCAAGGGCCGTCTGGCACAGTATGATCTCGCGGATTTTCTCATGCTTCGGCCTACCGTCCTCTTTGCCTTTGAATGCTCGATCGGTCACTAGGATCCTGCCCTGCAGCTGCTCGACGGTGACCATACAAAGAACCTCGCTACAGCGCATCCCAGTCAGCGCAGCGAACTCGAAGACGTCGTGGCTGAGTTCGTCAGGGACGTCCTCGCCCTGGTGGTTCTTTCTTGCCCAAATTGTCCCGAACTGCTTCCGGTACTCTTCAACCGTGAGCACTCCACGCTCCTGGCGATCATACGCCACAGGACGGAACTTCATCGTGGGATTCCGAAGGATGTCCTCACGCAGGTGCGCCTCGGAGAAGACGGTCGCGATGGCCGAGATCACGCTGTTCCCTGTGGCCATCCTGTCTCCCGTTTTTCGCTTCGACTCGACCTTCACGTGGATTCGTACGACGTTGCGAAGATCGAGGAGATCCACGCGGGTGATTCAATTCATCGGCTTGAGTACGAAGGCTCGATGCGCTTTGCAGCGGCGAGGTTCGCACCATCGCCAAGGGGGCGACGTGCGATTCTTTGGTACGCTCCACCGATCGAGGGCCTGGCGATACTTCGTAACGTGCGTCAAGCCAACGTGGCGGCCTTCATCGCGCAGGCGCGCGGAATGCGGACAGCTCTCAGTATAGAACCGCGCCTGGTACTCGATGAATGGTGCGTTCCCGGATTTAGAGTTTCGTGTGTTCTCGCACGAAGTCGTGTGCGTCACTGGCGCGCTCGCAACGCGTTGACTTGATATGCCGTTTGCCTGCGATGTCCTAGTACCAGAACGAATAGTACCGACTTCCAGACTCCTTGAAGGGTTTCGGATACTTCATGGTTCCCCCTGCGAGACTCAAACCAATTGATAGGGATTTGATAGGAGCAGGGGAAAAGAAGAGGCTCCCTCCCGGGAGCCTCTCTGTAAGTCCTTCTGTTTCAAGGACTTTCGCTCCCCCGCGGTGACTCGAACACCGGACCTAGTGGTTAACAGCCACCCGCTCTACCGACTGAGCTACAGGGGAAAGTCAGCCATAGATAAACATGAAGCCACAAATGTGTCAATATGTTTGCGCACGGGAGGAGAAATGCCATCTGCAACAATTGCGTACATGACGGGGACGGGCAATACCTGGAGGGCGGCGGCAGCGATCTCTGAAGAGCTTTCCGCCAAGGGCTGGACGGTGAACATGGTGGAGCTGCGCAAGGGCGCCGAATCGCCGAAGGGGGACTTTGCGGGTGACCTTTTCGTCCTGAGCTTTCCCGTTCTCGCCTTCGGGATACCGGCCATGGTGCGCACGGTGCTGCGGGGCCTCCGCGGCCGGGGCAGCGACGCGGTGGTCTTTGCCACGTGGGGAGGGGCTGCCACAGCATCCCTCTGGCAGGCTGCAGGCTTTCTCCGCCGAAAGGGCTTCCGCGTGGTGGCCACGGGCGGCGCCGCATACCCGTTCAACTGGACGCAGATGCTCGCCCCGAGCGATGCAGCGAGCTCCCGATCCATGACGAGGGAAGGTGATGCGGAGGCGCGGCGGTTTGCAAACGCTGTCAGCGGATCCACGGCCCGCGCGGGGGAGGCGCGCCGCTTTGCAGATGCGGTACACGGCGCCGTGGCGGGCGGCCACGGTGAGAAGGCCAGCGTGCGCAGGACCCGTGCCGCATCGATCATCGGCGGAGTGCCGGTGGCGTGGCTGTATTCGACGATCGGGAGGTTCGGCCTTGCCGCACTATTCGCGGCGGATGAGCGCTGTACGGCGTGCGGCGCCTGCGCGCGCGAATGCCCGGCGCGGGCGATCGTCATGGCGGGGAAGGGAGAGAGCCGCAGACCGCAGTGGCGCACCCGGTGCCAGGGCTGCAACCGCTGCATCAACATGTGCCCCGGGGCCGCCATTCAGAGCTCCCCGGTGCGCGCATCCGTTCACCTCACCGTGAACGTGGTGCTCATAGTCCTGTCGGTCATCGGGTTGAACCGTCTGTCGGCCCTCGCCGGGCTCCCCCCGTACCTCTCGATCCCCGCGTGGATCGTCGCCTTCGTGTTGCTCGTCGTCTATCTCTCCCGGCTCCAGTTCACGGCCCTGGAGCCCCTGCTTTTTGCGCTGGAAGGCATGCCGGGCCTTCGGAAGAGGATCGGTCGATCGTGGACGGCGGGTTTCGGCCGTAACAGCGCGGAGGGATTTACAGGTCGGGCGGGAAAGCAGGCCGGGAAAAAGATCAGCGGGCGACGACGATAGGGGAGGGGGTGCCGCACTTCGCGCAGGCGCCCCTGGACATGCCGGACATCCGCACGTTGTAGCCGATGCGGTGCACGAGGACGTTTCCGCACTTCAGGCACCGCGTGTCGCAGGCCTCCGTCCCGAGGTTGCCCGCGTAGACGTAGCGCAGATCCCCGCGCGCGACGTCCACCAGATCGCGGATCGTGGAGCCGGGTGTCGGCGGAGCGTCGTACTTGTAGTCGGGGTGGTACGCGGAGAGGTGCAGGGGGATGCCCGGGTCCAGGGAACCGAGGAACCGGGCGATCCCTTCGATCTGAGCCGGGCTGTCGTTCTTCCCGGGGATGACGAGCGTGGTCACCTCGAGGTGGATCCTGCCCGCCGCCTGGCTGATGAAGCGTTTCACCTCTTCAAGGTCCCCTCCGGTCTCCGCCTTGTAGAACGCGGGGTCCCACGCCTTCAGGTCGATGTTCGCGGCGTCGATCACCGAGAGGACGTCGTCGCCCGCCTGTTCGGTGATGTACCCGTTGGAGACGAGCACGTTCTTGAGACCGGCGGACCGCGCGGCGCGCGCGGCATTCATGACGTACTCCAGGTGGATGAGCGGCTCCGAGTAGGTATAGGCGATGGCCGAGGAGCCCTTCTGCCTGGCCATCGCGACGAGCGCCGCAGGCTCGATGTGCCGGGTCGGCACCTGTGTCGTCTGGGAGATCTGCCAGTTCTGGCAGAACTCGCA
>PLNO01000183.1 GCA_003141795.1 Spirochaetaceae bacterium
GACGTCGAGGTTCACCTCGAAGGAGAGAGCGCCGTAGTAGTCGCCGTACCAGTAGCCGTCGCCGTCCTTCACGGAGGCGGGGATGCTGTCCCAGGTCCTCACCTTGTACGGGGCGATAAGCCCCTTCTTCTTCGCGTCAGGGCCGAAGGAGAAGCCGACGTCTATGACGTCCGGCGCCTGGGGGCCCTTGTTGGCCTTGTTCGCATCGATGGCCTGCAGCTCGTCTCCCGAGCCGCCGTCGGGATTCAGCTCGTTGACCTTGATCCCGTACTTTTTGGAAAACGTGTCGATGGCCTCACCGTAGTTCACCCAGTTGCGGGGGAGCGCGATGACGGTGAGCTGGCCTTCCTTCTTCGCGGCGGCGACGAGATCGTCGAAGTTCGCCGGCGCCTGCGTGAGCAGCGGCCCGGAGGCCGCCTCCTGGGTACCGTTGGCGAAAGCACCGCCCGCGATGCCGGCCAGGAAGATCAGGCTGACAATGAAAGTTGATATCTTCCTCATATTCTCTCCTTTACGACTCAAGGATAAACGGGAAAGGTTAAGTTTCCTCGAAGCAACCGTTAGGATTGGGTGAATTCGAGACAACCCCGCGCTCCTTGAACCTGCCCGCCCTCCTGCGCTACAGTGCGGTGACTCCACTAATGCGTATGCGAAAACCCCTCTTTGCCGTCTTTCTCGCCCTTTATGTCGTCGTCCTCCCCTTCCTCCTTACGTACGCCCTCGGGTACGACCTGGTGGCGATAGCCAGGGGAAGGTTCGTCAGGACAGGCGGGGTTTTCGTCGCAAGCACGCCGCCGCACGCCGTTCTCACCATGGACGGGAAGGAGCAGCAGCGCAGGACCCCGCTGTCGGTGATCTCCCTGCCCACCGGGGTGCATGCCGCAACGCTCCAGCTCGACGGCTTCCGACCGTGGGTGCGCAGCCTCAAGGTGAAGCCCGGCGAGGTGACGGTCGTCGAGGACGCGCTGCTCATTCCGTTGAAGTGGCAGCAGAAGTTCCTNNCTTCCTCTCCACAGATGCATTCGCCGACCTGTACCCCGCCCAGCTCGGGCCCTATCTCCTCTTTCGCCGCGGCCAGCGCCTGCGGGACCTGTGGCTGTACGACATGCGCGCCGACGCGATGGCGCAGCCCACGCTCTCGGGACAGGTCTCGGGGAACGCGATCGTCAGGAGCCTGCGCACGGAGCCGGGCAGCACGTCGTTCCTCATGGAGGTGACCGTCGGCTTGACGCGGAGAGTGCTCCGCGGGAAGATCCTCTGGCCGTCCCTCCGGCTGCAGGACGTCACGAGGCTTTTCCCCGGGCCCGTGGACAGCGCCCGCTGGAGCCCTCAGGATGCTGATACGGTTTTCGTAAAGCGTGAGGGACGGTTGTATCAGGTCCGCATTGCGGCACGCACGACGCGCGCCTACCCCGACAAGTCCATCATGGGCTTCACGCTCGAGGGAAGGACCATCTATGCCGTGGACCGGCGGACCGCACTCTGGAAGCTCGACCCGGCTGACGGTGAATGGTTGCCCGTCCACGCCTTCGATAGTCAGCTTGCCGGCCTCCCCGATCGCAGCGAGCTCTCGCTTTCCGTGCCGAGCCCCGACTTCCTCGTTGCACAGGCGGCCAACGGCCAGCTCTCAGCAGGGTGGCCCGACACCGTGTTCGCCGCCTCCGAGGTGCGCGGCTTCCAGGCCGCGGCCTCCCTGGGACGGCTGCTTGCATGGCAGAAATCGTGGATGACCATTGCGTCGCTCGTCCCGCCGATCGATGCCGCTCATGTGAAGCCCATCGTCATGACGGAATGGATCCCTTCCCGCGGCGGGAGCATAACACAGGCCTGGTTCGTGTACGGAGTCACGCACGTCCTGTACCACGGCGGGGACCAGATCACACTGCACGCCCCCTCCCACGACGGGAAGGACTTCAGCTACTGGGTGGCCACCGCGCGCGAGGACACCTCGGCGTGGTTCTCGGGTGAGACGGGGCGCGTATACTACATCGACGGCGCGGCAGGCAAGCCGTCGTGGACGCAGGTCGTCGTCCAGCCGCAGCCTCTGGCGAACCTCATCCAGGAGATCCGGGACCTCACCGGAAGCGCGGGGGGATCATGAGCTTCACTTTCTCCCGGGGGCTGGGCACCGGAACGGTTTCCCCTCTTGAACGATTCTTCGAGCTCGTCCCCGCCATACTCAGCTGGACGATCATCATCGGATTGCTCGCGCTCACGATCTTCCAGCCCGTCGTGGCGGCGCTGCTCATCATCACGTTCGTCTTCTCGTGGCTCGTGCGGATGCTGTACTCCAACGTCATGCTCGGCGTCTCCTTCGTGCGCATGCGCGCGGAACGGGGCACCGACTGGATGGCGCGGCTGCACGGCATGGACGATCTGCGGGGCTACGTGCGACGCCTTTCCGCCATGGATCGACAGAAGACCTACTTCGACAGGCTCTCCCACAGGAACCACCTGCGGGAGGTCAAGGAGATTCTGAAGAGCGATCCGCATCCGCCCTCGTGGGATCTCGTACGCAACGTGGTCATCATCCCGATCGCTCGGGAGAGCCGCGCGATCTTCGAGCCGGGAATCGTCCGCATGACCGAGTGCAGCTACCCCTCGGAGCGCATCCTCGTGATCCTCGCCGTTGAGGGCAGGGCGGCCGACGAGGTGAAGAAGACCGCCCGGGTGGTGCGGCTGAAGTACCGGCGGAGCTTTCTCGACCTGCTCGTCGTCATCCATCCCGACGGCGTCCCCGGCGAGGGGCGCGTGAAGGGGGCGAACTCCACCTACGCGGCGAAGGCCGGCGCGGCGTGGCTGCGGAAGAAGGGGATTCCCCTGGAGCACGCCATCATTTCATGCTTCGACGCTGACACGGTGGTGAGCCACGACTACTTCGCCTGCCTCACCTATCATTTCCTCGTCTGCCCCGACCGCACCCACGCGAGCTTCCAGCCAGTCCCCGTGTATCAGAACAATTTCTGGGAGGCGCCGGCCTTCGCGAGGATCCTCGACGTGGGCTCCTCGTTCAGCCAGCTCACCCAGTCAACGGATCCCGCGGCGCTCGTGACCTTCTCCAGCCACAGCATGAGCTTCAAGGCGTTGGATGAAATTGGCTACTGGCCCGTCGACATGATCTCCGACGATTCCTCGATCTATTGGAAAGCCTACATCTTCTACCACGGGCGGTACTCGGTCGTTCCGATGCTCGTCACCGTTTCCATGGATCTTGCCCAGGACGACAACTGGCTGAAGACGGTCACCAACACGTACAAGCAGAGACGCCGCTGGGCCTGGGGCGTGGAGGCCTTTCCCATCGTCATGATGGCCTTCCTCCACGACAGGCTCATCCCGCTGGGGGCCCGCATCAAGCAGGGCTTCCGCCTCCTCCAGGCCCACGTGTCCTGGGCGACATGGCCGTTCCTGCTCACGATCATGAGCTGGCTGCCCGCCCCGTTCATCGCCATGGGCGCCTCGCATTCCGTGGTCCGCTACAGCGAGCCTCGAATCTTGAGCACGCTCTTCAACCTGGCCATTGGAGGATTCCTCCTCTCGGCGCTGCTCAGCCAGATCTTCCTCCCCCGCACGAAGGGCAAGCCGCATATCGGCAAGAGGGCCCTCCACATCCTGGAATGGCTGCTCGTCCCGCCCATCAGCATCGTGTTCGGCGGACTGCCGGCGATCGACGCGCAGACACGGATGCTGGTCGGCAAGCGGTTGGGGTTCTGGGTGACGAGAAAGGCGCGCACGGGAAGTGGGCAGAGAGCGTAGCCCGACCCCCAGGGACAGCGCGCATAGCCGGATTCATGATTGCAGTGAGCCTTGAAGCAATCGGAAGCCACAGGAGAATTCCATCGGCCGCAGAATGTAAAATACTTGACTGACTAGCCGCTCTTTCATTATATTGACCAGGATGATCAGGCAAAGCAAACATGGCTAGACCGAAAAGTGAAGACCGACGGAGCGCGATCATGTCGGCGGCCATCCACGTTATCGCCTCCCAGGGGCTGGGTGCACCCACGGCGACAATCGCGAAGGAGGCAGGAATTTCCAACGGGTCATTATTCACCTACTTCGCGACAAAGGCTGACCTGTTGAACCATCTCTACGTAGAGATCAAGGCGGAGATGGCCGCCATTGCGATGGAGGGACTCCCGACCGGGAGCGACATCCGCCAGCAGATGCTCTGTATGTGGACGCATTGGATGCGCTGGGCGGCGTCCTGTCCCGAGAAGCGCCGAACGTTCGCACATCTGGCTGTCTCGGATGACATCACGGCCGCCAGCCGTCACGCCGGGAGCCAATCGATTGCCGGCGTCGCCAGGCTTCTGGAACGGAGCCGTGAAAACGGTCCGATGAGCGACGCTCCGCTGGGCTTCGTCGTCGCTTTGATGAACGCGCTGGCAGATACGACCATGGACTTTATGATCCAGGACCCGGCCAATGCGGACAAACATTGCACGGCAGCGTTCGATGCCCTCTGGCGAATGATAGCCTGATTTTTTTTGCCAATCAATGACTGACTAGACATACAATTAAGGAGAGGAAATATGGCGAGTTCCATCTTGGAGAATCGATCGGATCGCAAGGCGTACATCATCACCGGCCCCACCTCCGGCATAGGCCGCCGCACGGCGTTCGAGCTGGCCAGGCACGGCACGGTGGTTTTGGTTGGCCGTGATCGCCGAAAGCTCGACGAGGTACAGAAGGCCATCGAGCGAAAGCGGCAGCACGCAGTTTCGGTTGTGTGCGACTTATCGGACGTTGCGAGCGTGCGGCGTGCGGCCGCGGAGATCATCGCGCTCCACCTGCCGATAGGCGGCCTGCTCAACAACGCGGGCATCAGGCAGATGCACGCCACAAAGAACGCGCTGGGCTGGGACATGACGTTCGCAACGAATCACCTCGGACCGTTCGCGCTGACCGAGGCGCTCGTGCCGCATCTCCCCGACGGTGCGAACGTCCTCTTCGTCGTCTCCGCCGTGGAAGATCCCGAGCGGAAGCCCGCCGTGGCCGCCGGCTTCCGCGGCGGTCGATATATCTCCGCGGAGGCGAGTGCGCGCGGCGAGTGGAAGCCCGGTGGTTCTGAAAAACCGGGCGCAGACGCCTACGCTACGTCCAAGCAATCCATTCTCGCCGCGGCGATGGCGTTCGCCCGAGAGACTCCACGGCTGCACTTCAATGCGTTCGAACCGGGCGTGACACCGAACACCGGCCTTGGGCGCGACTTCAACGCCTTCCTGCGCTTTGTGGCGAACTACATCCTTCCTCTGTTCGCGCCCTTCATGAAGTATTGGAGCTCCCCGAAAAGAGCCGCGCGGGTGATCACCAAGATCCTGATCGATGCGTCCGGTCAGACCGGTGTCTACTACGATCAGGGCGGCCATCCGTGGCCCGGCTCCGCGCTCGTGCGTGACCCGGCATTTCAAAACCGCGTCGCCGCCGAGACGCGCGCCTTGCTTTCAAGGAGGAATACATGAAAATCGCGGTGATAACAGGTGGAAACAGGGGCGTTGGCAAGAGCACGGCCATCAATGTGGCAAAACGCGGCGTGGGCGTTATCCTGACCTACAACAGCCATCCAGAAGAGGCCGAACGCGTTGTTTCGGAGATCGAGAAAAATGGCGGTAAGGCCGTCGCGCTCACATTGGATGTCTCCAAGATTTCCTCTTTTGAGGATTTTGCGGGGCGTGTTGAACAGGCTCTGCAAAACGAATGGAAGCAAAAGACATTCGACTATCTGGTCAACAACGCAGGGATTGCGCAGCGCACCTTGATCAAGGACCTCTCGGAAGATATGTTCGATCACCTGGTGAATGTTCATTTCAAGGGTCCGGTCTTTCTCACGCAAAAGCTGCTCCCGCTCATGTCTGACGGGGGGCACGTTGTCAACGTCTCAACCGCCATGACGCGTAGTGCCCATCCAGGGACATCTATTTACTCCAGCGCAAAGGGAACAATGGAGGTATTCACCCGGTTTGTTGCTCGGGAGTTCAGTGAGAGAAAGATTCGCTGCAATAGTGTCGCTCCCGGCGCGCTTGACACTGACTTTGGAGGCGGAAGAACGGATGAGATGAGAAAGCGTATGGGAGAGACCACGGTGATGGGTCGGATGGGCCAGGCAGAGGATATCGGTCCTTTGATCGCAGCGCTTCTTTCGGACGAATTCCTTTGGCTGGATGGGCAGAGAATCGAAGCGACCGGCGGGCCTCTCTAGTCTCCTGACGATACTGGAAACCATGTCGCAGTTGCAGGCATCAGCTCTTGCGCATTAGGCCCCATTCGGCTTGAGCAGACGAGCGCAAACCCCGCCGCCATCTGTCGGCGGTGGTTTACTCCCTCAGAAGATCGCCGAAACCATTGTGCATGACTTTGCGAGTCCACACGATCACTTCATCGAGGTCGTACTTCTGACCTTCTTCGAGCCACCAACCGATCGTCCCAATCATCAGATTGGCCGCGAGTGCGTAAGGAATGTCGGAGCTCGGCTTCTTCCCCGTACCACTGCGCGCCCCGGTCGGCTTGTTCTGCTTGATTCTCGCCTCCATTCTCTCCTTCACGATGGAGGTAAAATGTTCACGAATGCGGCGAACGAACGCCGTATTGCCGCCTGAGTTGAAAAGCGTTCGATAGAGGCGTTCATTGTCGGCGACATGCCTGAAAATGACTCCCCAGGATTTCAGGATCACCGAAGAATCCGTCCTATCCATTTCCGGGAGTGACTTTGGGGGCCCGAACGTACGTAACATGGAGTCCAGCGCCCCGGCGAAAATCGCGTCAGCCAGGTGATACTTGTCCCGGTAGTGGCGGTAGAAGGTTGCGTGGTTGACCTTCGCAGCAGCGGTAATGTCCTGGACCGTGATCGACTCGAAGCTGTGGCCACCCATCAGCTCGATAAAGGCGTCCTGCAGCAATTTCCGTGTTCGGAGGACTCGAGGATCCTCCTTTTCCACGATACTTACGCGTTTTTGTCGCATTTGCGATATCCGCCTTGAACTGTCGATTGAACTCCCCATGACGTGCTCTACATTGTCAGTATAGCAACAGAGCATTGTTTATACAACATGCCGTCGCTCTTCGTTTCCTGTCATGCCTATGAAAGGAGTCTTCTCATGAGTACAGAGAATATAAAACCGGCAAAAGAGAAACTCGATCCGATCGTGCTCAGGGCCGCCATTGTCATGGTCGTCGCGGCGCTTGCGCCGTTATTTGATTCGACGATGGTCAATGTGTCCATCCATACAATTGCCACCGATATGAAAACAACCTATTCCGCCGTGCAGTGGATCGTAACGGGATACCTTCTGGCGATGGGGTTGGTCATACCGATTTCGGGGTGGGCCACCAAACGCTTTGGATGCAAACGATCCTTCATCTTTTCGTTGGTGATTTTTCTCATCGGCTCCGTGTGCTCCCTGCTGTCATGGAACATAGAAAGCCTGATTGTTTTCCGGGTCATCCAGGGTGCCGGCGCCGGGTTGTTGATGCCGGCACTGCAAACGGAGCTTGTGCAGCTTTCCGGTGGACGCAACCTCGGGCGGATCATGTCCATCATCGCCATTCCCGGTTTGCTCGGGCCGATTCTGGGCCCCGTATTGGGGGGACTCATCGTCAGCAGCGCGAGTTGGCGCGTCATCTTCTGGGTCAATATTCCGATTTGTATCGTGGCGATCCCGTTGGTCGTGTGGGGAATACCGGCCGACAAGTATGTGGAAAAGAAAGCGTCCCTCGACGTGATCGGTATGCTCTTGCTTTCCCCCGCGTTCGCCCTTCTGATCTACGGCATTGCCCAGGTTGCCAGGCACGGAGGACTGACCGACAGCGCGGTCTTTGTTCCTCTCATCATCGGTGTCGTTTTGATGGCCGCTTATGTCGTCTATGCTCTGAATGCGAAACGGGAGCCAGCGCTGAATGTGCGGCTCTTCAAATCTGTCAATTTTTCCGCTTCCAATATCCTGCTGATTCTGTGCGGAATCATCACGAACGGGGCCATGCTGATGCTTCCGCTCTATTATCAAGAGGCGCGTGGTGCAAGCGCCCTGTATGCGG
>PLNO01000300.1 GCA_003141795.1 Spirochaetaceae bacterium
CGGCACCGACCGGCTACTCGGCCAGCATCACGCCTACCTATGTGAATAGTAGCAACGCCTCCTCCGTGGCCATGAGCTTCGCCTCTGCCGAAGTTGGCGCCGGCTACACCTACTCCATCTCGGGCCCCAGCGGCTCGCCGGTCACAGGCGCGGGAACCGTCACCTCTGCAACCCAGTCCTTCTCCGGGCTCGACCTGAGCGGTCTGGGCGACGGCTCCCTTACCGTCTCCCTCACCCTCACCGACGCCGCGGGCAACCCGGGTTCGCCAGCAACCACTTCCAAGACCAAGGACGTGGTTGCCCCGACCATCAGCACCGTAACAATGTTAAACTCGTCAAATCATGAAGCAGATGTCACCTACAGCGAACCAGTCTACGGAGACTCGTCAGCATCAACAGCGCTTCTTAACAGCAGCGTGACGATCGCTGACACGACACAGAGCTTGACGGCAACCATGGGGACGATCACTCATACCGCGGGCGGGACACTGGCAAAATACGCTGTGACATGGACGGGAACTCCTGCAACGAACGATGTGATCACCGTGACGATAGTGGCGAACAAGATCTACGACGCTGCCGGCAATGTGATGCCCGCAGGCGCAAGCCCCACGACCGGTCTTGCAAAACTTCTGAGCGTCTTTGGCGTTCAGACACAACCTGCAAAAATCGGCGTGAAGCCCTCAACACTCGTAGGTCGGGTAAACGCCCTCGTTCAGTCTGCCCTCTTCGGCACTGTCGTTACCGGCTCGTCCTCATCCACCATCGTAGGGAGCGCTGCATCTGCCGCGCCTGCTGAATCCGCCAGCTCTCGGTCCCAGTTCCTCGCGGTCCTCGGACCCACATCAAACACGGCGGCAAACACCGGCGTGGCAGCCCCAGCTCCGGCAGAATCTGCACGAGCCGTGGCAGCAGCACCTTCACAGGCGGCGGATCTCACTGACGGCAAGCTTGTGGCGTCTGTCCCAGCAAGCGCGCCGGTGACCTCAGTTGCATCCAACAGCGCGGCTCCATCGGCCCCTGCTCAGCTTCCCATCGCCCAGATGACGGCGCCTCACACGAACACCGACGCGGGTCTTCCCCCCTGGTGGATCATGGGCCTCGGTGTCCTTGCCGCGGCAGGGTTGACTGCGGGATTGTGGTTCGCGCTGAGGAGCATCCGGGGAAGAGAAGGCAGATAGAAATCAGCGAGGATGAAAAAGGGGGCGGAAGCGCCCCCTTTTTCTTGCCCCTGGATTCAGATCATCGGGTCTGCGTAAAATAGGATACGGTACTTTTCTCATCGTCGTAGAGAACGATCCCTTCATCGAAGAAGATGAACCCCTGGGAGCCCGCATTGAATTTCGTCTGGTAGAGATTGACGGGCAGGAGCTTCACCTCCTCTCCGGTCAGCAGCTTCTTGATGAACAGGTACCCGCCCCCGGACTCGTCGCAGTCGGGAAGAAGCACGTTTTTGTCCGTCAGATTCACCGACCCCTTTGCGACGACAACGCCGGACCTGAAGGCGTGCTTCCATCGGACGGTTTCGAGACTCAAATCGGTGTAATACAAGGCGCAGGGCGAACCCGAGCTCGACTCGTCCCTCGTGTAGATCATGTATCCGTCATCGGAGAACCTCTGATACCCGATGACCGTTTTCTCCTGTCCCTCCAGAGCGAGCGTCGTCCCGGCGCTCAACGCCTGATCCAGGATGCGCTGCTCCTTCGTGGAGACGTCGTCAGCCTGGGCATCGATGGAAAGGGAAGGGAATCGCTTCGTGACGTTCTCCGCCGTATCCGCATAGAGATCGGCATCCTTCTGCGCGTCCTTGTAGAAATAGCCGTTGATGTATTCGTTCCGGTCGTTCCGCAAGGAAAAGACGAAAGCGTTGCCGTCCTGAACGACGTAAAATCTCGATGCGGCCGGCGTGAACAGGTCCCCCGGCAACTTCTGGAACTTGTTCTTGTAGTAGCCCCCGAAGTTGGCTTCCACCGTTTTGAAAGTCTCCCCGGTCAGCAGGTTGACGCAGACGAAGGCGACCGTGTTGCTGGCTACCTTCTGGGACTGGTAACGCGTGCTTTCGTAGTACTTGTCGGTGATGAAGTTGACACTCGTGAACACGACATAGGGATACGCGACGAAGTAGTCTGACACATTGTCTTCCAGATGGAAATTGCCGGTGTTCGAGCTGTCGAGCTGGTTTTTTTCGGAATGGCGCAGCTTGTAGAAGACGATGTTCTTCTTGTTCTGCTGGTTCAACGCGTCGTCACACGAAGTGAGGATGAACCCCGTCTTGTTCTCTTCCACGCAGTAGATCTTGCCGTCGACCGGTAGGATGTTTCCCGGAAAGGTCTTCCGGACGACCCGCGGTTCCGATCCGCTGGCGCCGCTCACGAGAAAATGCGTGGTCTGGCTGCCCGCCAGGGGCATTTCCTTGATAGACACGACGACTGATTGATCGGTGATCCGCTGAATCCTCATGTCTGAAACATCCACATTGACGAGATCGGGCAGTGGGACGCTCCAGCGCGGGGAATACCCGAGCTCTTTGAGAACGCTCCTGCTGTAGGGATGGTAGGACTCGGGGGCAGAATAGAAGAGCGCTCTCTTTCGGTCCTGGAAAACGGACAGCGTGGATGCGCAACCCAGGATGCTGAGGGAGAGAAGGCAGGCAGCGACACCTTTGAGGACATGCGTAGGTTTCTTCATTCCTTCCCTCCTATAAAAACGAGATGACGGCTTCAGCCTGAACGGTGTAGCCGCTGCCGCGGCTGACTGTCGCACCGTCGGGAAGCGCGTACGAGGAACCGATGACGAGTGGAACCTCGCCCACGACCCTCACTGCAATAACGCGCGTGATCGGAATCTCGACGCCGAAGTGCACCGCATTCGTGCCTTCTATCGTGCGCATCAGATCGGTGCCAAAGAAGCTGAGTTTGTACCCCGCGAAAAGATTGACCGGCAGGAACGGAACGAAGAAATAGACGTCCAGGGCGAGAAAGCCCGAGGTGTCGTCCCCGTCGTTGTAGACGGTACCGAGGTAGTACTGGCCCATCGAGTAGCCGGCCACGCTCATCGCGGACACCGTTCCCTTCGCGGCCAGGTACCAGTCCGCTCCGAGAGTCGCCTCGACGGCAAGGAGGGAGACCGGAGTCCACCGGACGTTGAATCCGGTCTCCAGGATCATACCCGATCCGTCGATGGAGAAAGGCGACCCGGACGGCGTGGTGTAGGTGATGGTTCGAGCGGCCCAGCCGCCCATGAGGTAGCCACCGCCGCCCCAGGATGACGGCTCCGGGGGGGAAGCGATTGCCATGGTACAGCTGAAGAGCAGAAACAGCACTGCCGGAATTTTCTTCATCTCGAACCTCCCTGGCATTCTGAATACCGCAATGGGAAGCGGTGCAGGCCCCCGTTTTCCGCGGACTTCAATCGCATATCGTCGAACGTCAAACAGTAGCCTCCGGCAGAATCCCGCGTCAAGCACCGGGCGCCAGGGCAATGCCGTTTAGTGCATCAGCCACTCGGGAATCAGTATCTGGATGACGCGCAGCCCGAAGGAATCGACGACAATGGCGTAATTGCCCTTCACGCCGACACCGACGGCGAAGACTTCGTCGCACGCGCTCACGACGGGCATGTGCTCGGGATGGGTAATGTCCAGGACGGTCAGGCCGCGATATCCTTCCGCGACGTAGGCGTAGCTGCCGCTCACGGCCACCGATTCGGCCGCGCTCGTCTCGTAGGTCCCCTTCACCTTCGCCGCCGCGGGGTCGGTGACGTCCACCGCCGTGACCCCCTGGGTCCCGGACACCATGAGGAGGTTGCCCGTCAGGGCGAGCTTCTTCGCGCTGCCGCGGTACACGACGGGGAGCGCCTTCGGTCTGGCGGGGGTGCTCACGTCGATGATCAGGAGCCCCCCCTCCCCGTCTGCAACGAAGCCCCAGGAGCCACGAACGAGGATGTCGTTCGCGTCCTTCGTCTGCACGGACCCGATGGACGCCGGCGACGCGGGGGCGCTCACGTCGAGGACCTGCACACCCTGCTCGCCCGCGGCGAGGTACGCCGTAGTACCGGCAACAGCGACCGCATTGACCACCCCGCCGGGCTTGTACGAGCCGACGTCAAGCGGCGGCTTGGCCTGGCCGGCGGCCCACGTCGGTGAAACGTCGACGATGCGAAGCCCGTTCGTCCCGTCGGCGATATAGGCGAGTGAGTCGTGGAGCGTCACCGATTCGGCGAATCGGGTGGAAAGGGATCCGACGAGGGAGGCGTCCCTCACCCGCGACGGGTCGCTCACGTCGATGATCCGCACACCGGCGGCGTGGCCCGAGACGTAGGCGAAGTTTCCGGCAATCGAGAGGGCGAACGCCTTGCCATTCGTCTCCGCGGATGCGACCTTGAACGACTTCCCCTGGATCTGGACGCGCATCACTTCCAGCCCCGCCGTGTCGGCGATGTATGCGTAGTGGTCGACAACGCTCATGCTCACCGCGCCGGCTGCGGCATGGGAAGTGAACAGGGCGGGACGGGAGGGATTGGTGAGGTCGACGACCTTGATGCCGGATTTCCCGTCGGTCACGTATGCGAAAGAGGATTCGAGGGAAACCGACGTCGCCAGACCCGTGTCGAAAGTGGCGAGCAGGGACGGCTTCAAGGGGTCCTTCACGTCGACGATCCGAAGCCCCGCCGCGCCGTCGGCCACCACCGCGATGCCGCCCTCCACGGCGACGGCGCGCGCATCGCTCGTGGCGAGCGTGGCGATGACGACGGGCTGCCGGGGACGGGCGATGTTGATGATCTTCAATCCGCCCTCGCCGTCGGCGAGAAAGAGCCTCGTCCCGATAGCGACGAGGTCGAGCGCGTTCGTCGTCTCCATCGTGCCGATGCGCTCCAGGGTCTGGGCGTCTGAGATGTCGATGACCTTGAGCCCCTTTGTCCCGTCGGCGACGTACGCCGCCGTACCGGCAAGGACCACGGCGCGCGCATCGGAGGTCTTCCTGGTGCCGACGAGCACGGGAGTGCGCGGGGCTGACATGTCCACGGCGCGCAGGCCGGACTCCCCGTCGGCGATATACGCGTAGTCACCGCGCACCGCCACGGCCCACGCGTTGTCGGTGACAAGCGTGCTCACCGGCGTCGGCTTCCTGGGGTCGGAAATGTCGATCACGCGCATCCCCCGCTCCCCGGAGGCGACGAACACGTACCCGCCGTTGACGGTGACGCGTCGTGGCTGGCTCAGGGCGGTTGCCCCGACTTCGGCGAGCTTTTCCACGGGAAAGGCGAGGCTCTTCGCGGAGACGGNNAGGCCTGGGGTCCGGCAGGCGCGATCTGATAGGAGTACTCCTTGCCGAACTCAACCGCGGAATCCACGTAGCTCGTTCCCGCTACCGACGGTGCGATTTTCTCGTACCCGCTCGGCCCATTGCCGGAACGCCAGACCTCGTAGGCATCGGCGCCGGGGATCTTGCTCCAGTCGACCTTGATCTGCTGGTAGTCTCCCTTGACCGTCGGCAGCAGGGTCTGCGCGGAGAGCGGGATGACGCGCGTGACGGGAGACGCGCCGGATCCTCCGTCATCGAACCTCACCTTCGCAACGAGGGAATAGAGGAGCCCGTTCTGTACGTCGGAGAGCGTGACCGGCGGTTTGACCCCTGACAGCGTCTTTCCCTGGTCAGGAACATCGCTGCCCTGCGCGTAGGACAGGTCGAAGCCCTGCGCAAAAGGAACGGTGTCCCACGTTACGGTGATCTTCCTGTCGGATGGCGTCACTGTGAACCCGGGGAGGTCTCCGTCCCCCGGGATGAGACGTACCGTCGTCTCCGTGCGGTTTCCGCTCTTGGCGACGACGGTGAGCGTCAGCGTCTGCGGGCCCGAGAGCCCCTTCGTGGGAACGGAGAACTTGAACACCCCGTTCTGGCCGAGGGTGGCGGTCCCGCGGGCCGGGGTCGAATTGCGGGAGAAGTCGACCGGAGAGACGAGCCAGGCGAGCGAGTCGATGCCCTCCATGCCGGCTCGCCCGGCAAACGGGTCTTTCACCGCCCCTGCCACGCGTATGAGCGATCCGAAGGCGCTGCCCTGCGTCGGGGCGCTGATCGTGACGGCGGGCTTGAGGTTCCCGTCGTGGAGGAGGACCGTGGTCTGCGTCTGCTTGCTGTTCACGTCCTGGGCGTTGAGCCGGACCTTGACGTCGCCGGTGAGATGCCCGAGGGAGAGCACGAACTTGAACCGACCGTCGGGCTGCGGGGCGACACGGCCGGCCAATCCCGAGACGCCGATCACCTCATAGGCGAAGGATTTCACCTGGGAGGCGTCGTCGCCGACAGCCACCCGACCGTCGAAGACGGTGAGGTCCCTGTAGTACCCGCCGTCGACGGGGGCACTGAGGCTGATCTGTATGCCCTTGCCGGAGTCCATCAGGACGATCGTCTTCTGCGCGGTGAGCCCCGACGCGCTGGAGGCGGAGATGTTCAACGCCTGCGTCCCGTGGAGCCCCGCGGTTTTCAAGGGAAAGCTGAAGCCCCCCCCCGCCCCCACGTCGGCGCTGCCGCGGAACGGAGTGCCCGCGATGGACCAGGCCACCGAGGCCACGGGATCCGACGCAGCCGCCGTCACGGTGCCGGCAACGGTGACGACCGACCCGAACACGCTGTTGTCGACCGGTGAGCTGACGGTGAGCACAGGTGCCGCGGCGGATGCCGCGGCGGCCGGTGGAACGAGGGTCAACGCCCGTGTAGCCGTCCGCCCGTTCTTGTCCAGGGCCTGCAGCTCGAGCACGGCGGCCCCGTTGACGCCCGCGGTCGGGAAGGAGAAACGGAACGCGCCCTCCTTCGAGAACGACAGATCGCCGGCGAGCTTCGGCATCCCGATCACGCGCCATGAAACAGACCTCACCTCTCCCGGGGCATCCGACGGGTCATGGGGATCTCCGACGATGCCGCTGACGCTCACCGTGTCCGCGTAGGGCGTCTTGTCGGCGGGTGAATCGATGCGGAGGCTCGGACCCGAAGCGCGGTCATTCAGAGACAGCGTGGCCTGGGCCGCATGGCCGTTCCTGTCGGTGGCAACGAGGCTCATCGTGATGTCGCCGTGCATCCCGACCGTCGAAAAGGTGACCGAGAAGGAGCCGTCATGGGAAAGGTCCAGCGGTCCCCCAATTGTCGTACCATCCACGGCCCAGGTGGCCGAGGAGATCTCCAAAAGCGGATTTGCGGCGTCCTCGGGCCCGCTCACCCGGCCGCTCACCGTGACCGATGAGCCGTAGCTTGACTGCGGGCGGGGAGACGCGATGGAAAGAGCCGGACCCCGCGTGTCTTCCACGAGCGCGAGCGATTTTTCAGCCGTGCCGCCGCTTTTCTTCCGTGCGCTCACGACGAGGGAGAGCTCCCCGTGCAGGCCTTCGGTGCTCACCGTTGCACGGAACGAGCCTTTCGGGGAAAGAGTGATCGGCCCCGCCCTGTCCGTGCCGGTGATGCTCCACGATGCCGATTCAACGAACAGTGACGTCGCGGCGGAGGCGGTGTCGGTGATGGTTCCCGCGACCACGACTGAGGAGCGGTAGCGGCTGCCGGCCGACGGGGAATCGATGCGGACGGCGGGATCTCCCGCAGCGGCAGCCGGAAGCGGTGCCGGTTTTACGGGCTCCGCAGGCGCAGTCGGCTTCTCGGTCGGAGCGGGCGTTGCGGGTTGTACCTTGGCGGCCGCGGTTGCCGCCGGCTGTTGCGGTGCCGGCGTCGGGGGCTTTACGGGCTCGGCGGCCGTCAGCGACGGTTCAGTCGGCTGGGGCGCTTCGGTAACAGGTTTCGGCGCTGGCCGATGAACGAGGACCGCAACGAGCACGGCGGCGGCAATGACGACCGCGAGTGCGCCTATCAGCGCGTAGGATCGCCGCTTCATCACGCGTTATTCATCCCCGTTCGCGAAGAGGGCCTGGGGACCGGTGGCCTCTGCTGCCCGGGGACCGGCGTTCGTGCCCGACGTGCCCTTGAGGTATCCGTAGGCACCGACAAGGTTGGGATCGACGGCTGCAGCTTTATTGTAGTAGATCGTCGCCTGGTCGAAGTTCTCCAGCTCGTAGTAGGAACGGGAGATGTTCAACAGCACACGGGGGTAAAGGGAGGAGCTCTGCTTGTTGTCCGTGACCATCGAGTCCTCGGCCTGGTGGTACACCTTCAGGGCGCTCTGGTAGTCCTGCTGCAGGAAATACACGTTGCCGAGGTTGACCTCGGCGCTCAGGAAGTTCCTGTCCAGCGCGAGGGCAGTATTGAGCGCCTTCACCGCCTGGTCCCACCGGCCGAACTGTGCGGCGATGATGCCGATCCTGTTGTAGTCCGACTTCGAATTGCTCTCCGTGGCGACCTTGGTGTAGCTGTCGATGACCGCGTTGATGATCTTGTCCGCGGAATCCCGGAAGTTGTCCGCGATCTTGCGCGTGTCTCCGTACTGGAGCCCCAGGTCCTCCTCCTTCAATCCGACGGGACGGAAGACGTCCTGGCTCTTGGAGGTGAAGTAGATCTGCCTGTCCTTGGGGTTGCTCTCCAGCGCCTTCCACTCCTCCACGCCCTTGCGCCACGCGGAGACGAAGTCGGAGACCCCGACCATCGTCATCTCCACTGGAATCCAGAGCTCTCCGTCCACGTCGAAGGTCATGTCCTTGTCGGGGTACAGCTCCTTGTAGGAAGCCGTGGGGATCTTCGTCCCGAAGACGGGATAGATGTGGCCGGGCACGGTGATGAAGCCGGTCGGAATACCCACGGACTCCATGATCGCGCAGAACAACGCCGTAAGGTCACTGCAGTCTCCGGCCTTCCTCTGCAGGGTCTCACGGGGAAGGTGCACGTGGTCGACGGTGAGCGGATTGGCCTGCGCCTGCGAGAAGGAAGAAGTGAGGGCGAGCTGGTAGATGACCCCGAGCTCCTTCAAGGCGTAGTAGGTGGCCATCGCGGTCTGCACGGGCTCGCTGTAGCCGGGGACCGTGCGGTCCTTGACCGCCTGCCTGATGAACGTGGCGTAGTTGCGCAGCGCCGTATCGGCCTTCGTGATGAAGGCCGCCTCCTTGCGGTCGTCGTCCCAGCTGATGGACGTGCGGTCGTACAGCGTATAGGAGACCGGCAGGGACTGCTTGGCCGCCCTGTTGTGGGAGGTGTACTCCACGATGATCTCCCCGTTGAGCGGGGTGTCGCCGTTGGTATTGAACACCTCGCCGTTGAAGGAAGCGACCACGGGGATCTCCACGCTCTTTCCCGCGTCCAGGGACGGGATCGATTTCAACGTGGTGGGCGTGTCCATGTAGCCGGCCTGGTTGAAAGTCACCTGGACGTCGGTGATGGGGAACCTCTCCACGTTGGTGATCGTCACCTTGGCGAACGGGTTCTTGGCATAGTAGCTCTGCATGGCGGCGAACAGCGCCGGGAAGGTCACCTCGCCGAAGCTGATGCTGCGGATGGCGGACTTCGGGGCGTCGGGATCCTCGCCGAACCGGTAGGCCACGGACCCCCCGATGCCGACGGTCAGGCCGTTGAACTGGGTGAGGAGCTGCAGGGCGTATCGATAGGTGACGCTCGGGACGAGCTCGATGCTGAAGTTGAACGACGGGCTGAAGGCCACCCGGGCCGCCACTGTTGCAAGAAGGTTGTCAGTTCTGGCTTCCGTAGAGCCCGTCGTGGAGAGAACGTTTATCGACGGGAAGTCGATCAATTCGTAGCCGGCGGCGACGTCGACCCCCATTTCGAAGTTCTTCGCGAACCTCGTGGACCAGCCGAAACCCGGCATGATGTAGTACTGCGAGTTCTGGAACTTCAGATCGACCGAATCGGAGGCGAAGTTGAACCAGTTGACCCCCAGCTTCAGCAAGGGCGACCAGATGGGCGCGTCGGGGAGGGGCATGCGGAGGGTGCCGCCGAATCCGTAGTAGTTGCTGTAGTCGAGCTTGTCGCCGACATAGGGAGTGACGTTGTCGAAGGAGACGGCGAAGGAGAAGGGATACGCATAATAGGTGTTCAGATCTATTCCCTGCGCATGGCCGAGCGCAGCGCAAATGAAAAGGAGAACTGCGGCGACAGCGAGCCGCGGCCTTCCCGTGAATCCCATGCTGCTAACCCTTTCGTCTACCTTCTAGATAGGGCGGATGTTCCACCGTTGCTCGTTCAATACTATCACGCCGGCAAAAATGTTCCTATAGTCACGCCCGGATCCGCGCGATGTCGTGCGGAACTGTTATGTGATACGGTAACATTCGCGGCCGTCTCAGTGTTCAATGGGGAAAAGAAAGGGGTGCTCATGAACTCTCTATCCGAGGTGAAAGATTTCGTATCGCAGAAGACCCTGGCGATGGTGGGTCTCTCCCGCAATGAAAAAGCTTTCAGCGCCAGCATCTTCAAAGAGCTGACCGCCAAGGGGTACAAGCTCCTGCCGATCAATCCGAACGCAGCAGAAATCGGCGGCCACGTCTGCTATCCCAGCCTGGCGAAGCTTCCTGAGAAGGTGGGCGGGGTGTTGATCGTCACGCCCGCCGCGCAAACGGCCAGGGTCGTGCAGGAAGCCGCTGACCGGGGGATGACGCGCGTATGGATCCAGCAGGGTGCGCACTCTCCCGAAGCGGAGAAGCTCTGCCAGGAACGCGGGCTGTCGGCGGTCTCCGGCAAGTGCATCATGATGTTCGCCGAGCCCGTGAGCTCGATCCACTCGGTACATCGCTGGTTCGCGAAGACCTTCGGCCAACTTCCGAAGGATTGAGGGCCTAGGGGGCGCGCGCCGCGTCCCCGATCGCTTTCAGAAGCACATTGCTCGACGCCGTGGCGCCGCTCACCGCGTCCACATGCAGAGACCCGCTTTTCCGAACACGGGAGAAGAGCGTGGCGGCGAGCTTCTCATCGACGTTCTTTCCCGCTTTCAACTTCAGCTCCGTGATGCTCCCCCCGCTCGCCGTGATCTCCACGGTTGCCGAGACCTCACCGTCGCTGGCCGTGGCGCTGCGCGTGCCCTCCGGCAGGGCGGAGAGCGCCGTAGCGGGAATCGCTGCCCGGGTCTCTGCGATCACCGTGGCGAACCGCGATTGCGCCGATCCGAACCGTATCCCGAACACAATAGCCATGACCGCCAGGAGGAGCACGACTCCCGCAGGTACGAAAACCGGCCGGTACCTGGCGGCGGAGGCGTTGCGGGAGAAGCGGCGGTTTCGCACGGTGCACGTGAGGCCCGCGAGCAACCCGCAGAGCGCACTTGCGGCAGGGGCGAAGGAGCAGACCGACCTGTAGCCGAGCACGTTCGGCTTGGAAGCGCCCGGATTCGGGATCATCGTCACGATCGCCAGAAGGCTGAGCACGATCGTGAGCCCGAGCAGCGCATAATACGATTTCGACTCGGCTGGATTCATGGTTCCCATGATGCGGGAAGCCCTGCCCGTGGTCAATGGCGTTGGAACCGTGCTATCATGTAGGATCCCATGGCACCGCGAGTATCGAACCACGAGTCCGACGGGAACGGACCCGCGGAAGGGCCCGGTGGGGCCTCTCTGCAGACATTCATAGAACAGGCTCCCTTCGGCGTGCACGCCTATCGCTGCGCGGACGGGGGAGATCTCGAGCTCATGACCTCCAATCGAGCCGCTGACCACATCCTCGGGGTGGACCATCCTCATCCAGCGCATGCGGGGATCGAGGAAGCTTTTCCCGGGCTCGTCGGATCGGAGCTTCCCGGAGCACTGCGGCGCATCGCCCGGACGGGCGGCGTCTACGAGAACAACCACCTGTTGTACACCGACAGACAGATTACCTGCATCCTGGAGCTGCACGCCTTCCCGGCGGGAACGGACCAGGTCGGCATCCTCTTCCGCAGTGTCGCGCCGCAACGGATCGAAGAATTGGACAAATATTTCGCCCTGGGCCTCGATCCGTTGTGCATCATGGATACGGACGTCAAGATCCGCCGCGTCAATTCCGAATGGGAAGCCGCCTTCGGGTGGACCTCCGACGATCTCCTGGGAAAACCCCTGCTGGACTTCATCCACCCGGAAGACGTGGCGAGCACCCGCGCAGCAATGCAGCTCACGAGGGAGCAGAATCGGATGCCGCACCTCGTCAACCGCCTCCGGTGCCGCGACGGCAGCTTTCGGTGGACGGAGTGGCGCGCCACGGTGGAAGGCGCGCTCGTCTACGCCGTTGCCCGCGACGTCTCCGAACGGGTGAAGCTGCGCGAAAGGATCACGGAACGGGAGGAGCTTCTGGCGAGCATCTTCCGGGCTGCGCCCGTGGGCATCGGAATGGCCCTGCGCCGCGTCGTCGGGGAGGCCAACGACCACCTCTGCGAAATGACGGGCTACTCGCGGGAGGAGATCATAGGACTTCCCACCCGCAGGTTCTATGCGAACGCGGAAGAGTACGCGCGTACGGGTGAGATCCTCGGCCACGAGGAGATCGCGCGTGGCTTCGGAACCACCGAGACCCGATGGGTCCGCAAGGACGGCAGCGTGTTCGATATATTCCTGGGCACGGCACCGCTTGTAACGGGTGACCTCTCCTCGGGTGTCACTTTCACCGCGCTCGACATCACCGAACGGCGCCGAGCGGAGGCCGATCGCCACGCGCTGGAGAAGCGCATGCTCCAGACGCAGAAGCTCGAGAGCCTCGGCGTGCTGGCCGGCGGGATCGCGCACGACTTCAACAACATCCTCATGGCCGTGCTCGGCCACGCTGATCTCGCCCAGGCGCAGCTCCCCCCCCTGTCCCCGGCAGCGGAGAGCCTGGAGGAGATCGAGAAGGCGGCGCGGAGGGCGGCCGATCTCTGCCGGCAGATGCTCGCCTACTCCGGCAAGGGCCACTTCGTGATCCAGCCCCTGGACATCAATGAGGTCATCCACGAGATGGAGCACATGCTGCAAGTCTCCGTTTCGAAAAAGGCCATTTTTCGATTCATGTTCACCCCTTCCCTCCCGCCGGTGGAGGGGGACATCGCGCAGCTTCGCCAGGTGATCATGAACCTCATCATCAACGCCTCGGAGGCGCTGGACGATGCGAACGGGCTCATCAACATCGCCACGGGCGCGCAGGACTGCGACGCCGCCTACCTGCGCACAACGAGCCTCGACGAGGAGCTTTCGGTGGGCCGCTACGTCTTCCTCGAGGTGAGCGACAACGGGAAGGGGATGGACGGCGCGACACAGCGGCGTATCTTCGAGCCGTTTTTCACCACGAAGTTCACCGGGCGCGGACTCGGTCTCGCCGCCGTGCAGGGCATCGTCAGGGGGCACAAGGGGGCGATCAAGGTGTACAGCGAGCCGGGCAAGGGCAGCACGTTCAAGGTGCTCTTCCCCGCGAGCCCGGCGCAGGCCAGCCACCTCACCGCCCCGTCCGCGCGTCCCGTGCGATGGAAGGGCAGCGGCACGGTGCTCCTCGCCGACGACGAGGAGAGCGTGCGCAGCGTGGGAAAAAAGATGCTGGAGCGGATGGGATTCACGGTGCTCCTCGCCGCGGACGGGAAACAGGCGGTGAGCGAGTTCGCCCAGCACAGGAAAGAGATCGTCTGCGTCATCATGGACCTCACCATGCCGGAGATGGACGGTGAGGAGGCCTTCCGTGAGATCCGCCGCATCGATCCCAGGAGCCGGGTGCTCCTCTCCAGCGGCTACAACGAACAGGAAGCTGTGCAGCGCTTCATGGGCAAGGGCCTGGCGGGCTTCCTCCAGAAGCCCTACCAGATGGCGATCCTCGAGGAAAAGCTCCGCGACATCATTGGTAATTCCTGACCGCTTACCCCGGGACCTCGCGAAGGTCCTCCCTCGGCATCCAGCCGAAGACCCTGTAGTTGCCCCACACGATGAGCTCGATCCAGCCCCCTTGCTCGTTCACCGGCCTCACCCTCGTGCCGGCCGGCAGCCGCGCGGCCACCCTCTCGTTCGCTTCGGGCAGATAGCGCAGAAGCGCGCCGTCAGCGACGACCTCCATGGGACCGTAGGAGAGGGGAACGAGATCCCGTGGGCGCATTGTGACGCGCTCCCCGAGATAGGAGAGCACCCCCCATGCGATGGCCCGGCCGGCCCTGTCGGGGTCCTCGACGATCACCCGTCGATCGTCGGCCGAGGTGAGAAACCCCGTCTCGATGATCGCCGCGGGTGTTGAGGGGGAAACGGCATGCGAAAAGCGATTCCAGCTGAACCCGTAGTAGCCGCGCATATTGTACGTAACGCCGTAGCGATCCTCCGCGAGGCCCGACAGTCGGCCGTACCAGAGGGAGATCGATGCGCTCAGTCTGCGGGAGGCCACCGAGGCCCGCCACGGCGCGGACACTTTCCAACCGCTCGCGGAGCCGCCTCCCCCGTCGTCGGCGTGGATGGCGACAAAGGCGTCAGCGTCGTAGCCGGGCGGCACCGTGGCGGGCAGCAGGTCCACTGCCACCCCGGAGCGGCGCAGCATGTCCGCAACGTCAGAGGCGATGCGAAGGTTCACGTCGGCCTCGCTGATCGACCGCCATTGTGCGCCCGTGTCACCGCGCAGCCGGTATTGCTCGTCGGGAAGATCGCCGATGCGCCAATGCCCGGCCTGAATACCGACACGCCACGGTGTGAAGGCGCCCCGCGTCAGAGGGGATGGCAGGGGTGCGACGTAGCGCGGCACGGCGCCCGCGGCTTCGGCAGCTTCCGCAATATCGGCACGACCGGCGAGCCGCACCCCCTCCCCCCATGAGGGGTCGAGGAGGGCGGATGCGATCACCACGGACAGAGCCGCCGCAAGTACGAAGAGCATGCCGAACGCGCGCGCCATGACCAGAAGATACTCCGCCGGGGGCAGGGCGGCTCGGTCGCCTTGACCCAGCGCGTCCGGCGACCGTACACTCATGCACGACAACGGAGGACGAGCATGGCAAAGACGGGACGAGCACCAAAGACTGCAGCGACACCCAGGCATCCCGCGGGGCAGGCGGTGACTCACACCTTTTTGGAGGAGCGGGCGCGCAGCTTCGACTCCGACAGCTTCAACGC
Organism: Spirochaetaceae bacterium; assembly: GCA_003141795.1. Next base: position 14,954 of record PLNO01000300.1, read on the forward strand.
GGTTCGCCAGAACGCCATGGCCGAAACCGACGCGGCGAAGCTCATCCTGAACCAGCGCGTGGCGATGTCGGTGGACCGCAACTTCTCCACCCGTTTGGACGACTGGCTGCCCACCGACCAGAAGGTCTCGGGCCGCTGATGGCTCTTCGCCGCCACGAATCTCCTGAGGCCCGGCGTGATGAAGAGGCTCAACCTCAAGAGCTTCGAGTTCAGCCAGAGCTGGCTCATGTTCTGGGACAAGCTGGAGAAGGCGAACTACTTCCTCGAGGCGATGATCGACACGGCGGAGCGCGACGTCGACGACAGGACCGTGGTCACGGTCCTCGAGAACTGCGTGAACGACGGCGGTCAGTGGAACATGTTCGTGAACATCGCCCGCAAGTACGGCCTGGTCCCCAAGTCGGCGATGCCGGAAACACTGAGCTCGGGTGCGACCAAGAGCATGAACGCGGCGCTCGTCGGGCGCCTCCGGGTGGGGGCGAAAACCCTGCGCGACCTCGTCGCGGGCGCAGCCTCCGCGGAGGACTGCGGCGCGGCCAAGGCCGCGGTCATGGCGGACGTCTACACCATCATCCGCCTCCACCTGGGCAACCCGCCCGAGCGTTTCGACTGGCAGTGGACGGACGAGAAGAAAAAGTTCCACAGGGAGGCGGGGATGACGCCGAAGAGCTTCTATAAAAAATACGTCACCCTCCCCCTCGATCAATACGTCTGTCTCGTGCACGACCCGCGCAGCTCGAGCCCCGTGGGCCGCACCTTCACCGTGGAGTACCTGGGCAACGTCGTGGGCGGCGGGGTGGTCACGTACCTCAACGTCGACATCGCCACCATGAAATCCATCGCCCAGGCCACGCTGAAGGCGAAGGAGCCGGTGTGGTTCGGCTGCGACTGCAGCAAGATGCTTCACAAGGACCTCTCGGTTTGGGACGCGGAGATGTTCGCCCCTGATGCGTTGTACGGCGCGCCCCTCGAGCTCGCCTCCAAGGCGGAACGGCTCCTCTACAAGCGTACCGGCATGAACCACGCGATGCTCTTCACCGGCGTGGACGAGGAGAACGGCACGCCGAAGAAGTGGCGCGTGGAGAACAGCTGGGGGGACAAGGGGGACGGCAAGGGCTTCTATGTGATGAACGACTCGTGGTTCGACGAGCACATGTTCGAGATCGCAGCAGCCAGGAGCAGGCTGCCGGCAAAGCTCAGGGCTGCGCTCGACACGCCCCCCATCGTGCTCCCCGCGTGGGACCCGATGGGATCGCTGGCCGAGTGAGGTCGGAGGGAAATAGAAAATGGCATTGATAAAAGAGACTCGAAACGTTCAAGGCTTCACGGATGTGGTTCTCCGCGGCTACGGTACGCTCGTCGTCGAGCAGGACCCGGGGCTCGCGGGAAAGGAAACACTTCTCATCGAGGCTGACGACATCGTCATGCCCCGCATCGAGGCGGAGGTGCAGGGCCGCAGGCTCGTGCTCGGCATCCGCATGCCGTGGTACGAGTGGATGTCCTTCGGCATCAACTGGATCTTCCTCCCCCACAAGGGGATCCGTTACCACCTCCACGCCGCGGCCATCAACGGCCTCGGGATCGGCGGCGCGGGACGGATCACGTGCCCCACGCTGACGACGGACACGTGCCGGCTTTCCATCGGCGGCGCGGGCAGCCTCGTCATCGACCGGATGCAGGCGAAAGAGGTGGAAGCGGAGATAACGGGGGCGGGAAGGATCCGGTGCGCCGGCAGCGCCGAAACGCTCCGTGCCCACGTCTCGGGCTCGGGACGCGTGAAGGCGGAGGAGCTCGTCGTGCGTGGGGCGAGCGTGAACATCACGGGATCCGGACGCGTTGCCGTCCACGCCGAACAGACCCTGGATGCACGGGTGAGCGGCTCCGGCTTGGTGGAATACCGGGGAAGCCCCGCGGTTTCAACACGCGTCACGGGCTCGGGCAGGATCCTGCACCTCGATTGAGGAGCGCAGGCTCTGGAGGTCGCCCAGGGCTCCCGTTCCTGCTATGATCGCCCCATGAAAGCAGTTCGCTTGGTGACGGTGGGCTCGCCGCTTTCGCTGCAGGACATTCCCGTGCCCGGCATCGCAGAGCGTGACGTGCTCGTGAAAGTGAAGGCCGCGGGGATCTGCCATTCCGACGTGCACTACAGGGCAGGCACCTCGCCCGTGAGGCCCTTGCCGATGACGCTGGGGCACGAGGTCGCCGGCGTCGTGGAGAAGATCGGGACGGCCGTGACGGGCCTCGCCGTGGGGGACAGGGTCTGCCTCCACTACAACACCTCCTGCGGCGATTGCCCCGCCTGCGCCTCGGGAAACGAACAGTTCTGCCCCCACGGGCTCATGATCGGGCACTACACGAACGGCGGCTACGCGGAGTACATCGCAATCCCCGCACGCAATGCGCTTCGACTGCCGCAGGAGATCCCCTTCGAGCAGGGGGCGACGCTCATGTGCGCCTCGGCCACCGCGTTCCACGCGCTGCGCAAATCGCGGCTGCGCGCCGGAGAAACGGCCGCCATCATCGGCGTCGGCGGCCTGGGCATGTCGGCCGTGCAGCTCGCCCGCGCCTTCGGCGCGCTCAGTGTCTTCGCCGTGGACGTCAGGGAGGAGAGCCTCCAGCGCGCCTCCCGTTACGGCGCCATCCCCGTCAACGCGGCGTCAGGCGACCCTGTCGCTGCCATCCGAAAGCTCACCGACGGGCGGGGGGTGGACGTCGCGGTGGAGATGCTCGGCCGGGCATCCACCATGCACCAGTCCCTCCAATGCCTCGCGCCCATGGGCAGGGCCGTCATCGTAGGGATCGGCAACGAGCCGCTCACCATCGACACCTACCGCGAGCTCCTCGGCGGCGAGGCGGAGCTCATCGGTTCCAACGACCACCTCCTCTCCGAGCTTCCTACCGTCATCGAGATGGCCCGGCGGGGCATCCTCGACACCTCGGGCGTCGTCACACGGACCGTGGGCCTGAATGCGCAGGAGATCAACGCGGCACTCGATGCCCTGGAGAGCGCACCGAGCGGCGTTCGCACCGTGATCGTTCCCTGAGTGAAGGACGCATCGTGTCATCAGTGACCTACGATTACGTGTCCACCAATGACGGGCTGTCCCGGCTCGTCTCCTCCCTGCGCGCGTCGGGCTGCACACGCCTCGCAATCGACGTGGAGGGAGAGAACAACCTGCACAGCTACGGCATCCACGTCGCCCTCATCCAGCTCTTCGACGGCATGCGCGGCTGGATCGTCGATCCGCTCATCATCAGGGACAGGGCGCTGCTCGCCGCGCTCCTGGAGGATGTGCCCTGGACGCTGGTCTGGTTCGACGCCGCCAATGACCTCCTCTCCTTCCGCCACGCGCTGGACCTCAGGCCGCGGCCGATCCTCGACCTCGCCGTCGCCGCCCGCATGCTGGGCATGACGGGCGGGCTGCAGTCCCTCACGCTCGCGGAGGAGTCCGCATCGGCGAAGGACAGGTTCCAGAAGTCCAACTGGATGCGCAGGCCTATCTCCCGGGCGATGCTCGACTACGCCATCACCGACGTCATCCACCTCCTGGAGCTCGCCGACACGCTCATGGCGGAGATCGGCAAGCGGAACCTCGGTGTGCAGTTCCAGGAGAAGAACCTCCAGCAGCAGGACGCCGAGCGGATCTGGACGCCGCTTTCGAACTTCACGCGGATCCCCGGGTTCAACCGCATGAAACGGGAGGACCGACACCTGGCCCGCGTGCTCTGGTACGCGCGGGAGTACTACGGCCGGCAGAAGGACCTGCCGCCGGGCAATGTCGCCTCCAAGCAGGACATGGCCCAGGTGATCAGTCGGGGGTTCAGGGATCCCGAAGGCATAGCGCGGGCGGTCAATGAAGGAAGGAAGAAAAATCTCATCGAGCCCGCGGGATTCGCGGCGCAGTGGCGGGAGGCGGAACGAGACGTGGCCAGGGACGAGGCCCGGGCCGCATCGGTCACATCGTCAGAATCTTTCCCGCAGGGGACCCACCCGCAAGGAGCTCGGCGGTCGCGGGGTGGCAGGTGAAGACGATGAGCTGCCTCTTCTCCGCAAAGGCGGAAAGCGCGGCGGCGGCGGCGCGCTGACGATCGGGGTCCATGTCGACAAGAGGGTCGTCCATCATCAGGAAGCCGTCGGAGGCCCCGAGGAAGTAGTCGGCCATGGACAGGCGCAGGGCGAGGGCCAGGATGTCACGGGTGCCGGCGGAGAGCTGGTCCCAGCCGACCGTGTTCTCCCCCTCTCCGGCGAGGCCCGCGGGCAGCGGTCCGTCCATCTCCACATGGGCGTGACGGCCGGAACGGAGGCTGGTGAGGATACGCTCAAGGCCCGCGCGCACCCCCTCGAACACCGAGGTTTGCCCGGCGCCCAGCAGCGCCGAGGCGGCGTCGCTGATCCGCTTCAGTGCCGCGGCTTCGCGGCGCGCCGCTGCAAGTGCCTCCTCGGCGGAGGCCATCCGCACGCCGAGCTCTTCCGCCGACTCGTCGCCGGCCCGCGCTTCCAGGCTGCGCTTATCCCCTTCGAGCCGTGACCGCTCGACGCGGAGGTCCTGGAGCTCGCGCTCCGTCTTCTCGTACTCGGCGAGGAATGACGTTGCATCGGCGAAGCCCTGGGGCAACGGCGCGGCACGGTCGATCTTCTGCGTAGCGGCGGATTCCCGCGCCTTCAGCTCCACCATGCCGTCCATGAGCTTTTCGGGGCTTCCGTAGGCCGCCGTCCATTCCTGGATCTTCTGCCGTGTCTGCTCGAGCTCCCGCGCGTGCGATTTCGACCGCTCACGCGACGTTGCCAGCTCAGAGGCGATCGTGGCCAGCGCGCGGGTCGGCTTTTCGGGGCCCAGTGCGGCGATGCGCGCGTCGAGCTCGGCGGAGGTCGTGCCGGCAAGCTCGTCACTGAGGTTCTTCCGTGCGGCGGCGAGGTCCGCGGCACGGGACTCGTAGACCCTGCACCTCTCTTCAGCGTCGGCGGGATCGCGCGCACCGTTCTGCGTAAGGAGGCGTGCCAGGGCTGCGCGCGCGGCGCCCGCCTTCTCCGCCTGCGCATCGGCGTCGGCGTCCCCGGACCTCACCTCGATCTCCATGTCCGGGTGTACGATCCGCACCCTGCCCCCGGCGCGTAGCCGGGCCGTTTCCCCCGCGGCGAGCCTGCGGGCGGCTTCGGGAGTGAAGTCCTCCTGGACGACGAGCTCGACGTCCCTGCGGCCTGCGATCGTCACGGAGAGCTTCCCCGCCTGCAGTCCCGCCTCGAGCTTCTCCACGGTCATGGCCGCGCGACGGATCTCTTCCAGCGATGCCTTCGGAAGAGCGGGCACGGTGGCAAGCGCCTTCTCCGCTTCCGCCACCTGGGACTGGCGCCTCTGAACACGCGCGTGCAATTCACGGAGTCCCCTGGCTTCCTCCGCCTGCCTCGCTTCCCCCATCTCACGTTCGAACACTGCCGCCACCGCATCGGCGGTCCGTATGGATTCCTCCAGGCGATGAACGCCATCCACGGCGACGGGCCAGTCGCTGAAGACGCGGCGCAAACTCTCCGCCTCCGCCTTCACGCGCCCGATCTCCGCCTCCAGCGTGCGCCGTTCCCGCGCGTCGCGCGCGGCCGCGGCGTGCGCCGAGACGAACGAGTCCCGCACGGCAACCGCGGCCTCGGCCGTGCGGAGCGCCGCATTCGCCGCATCCAGATCAGCCTCGAAGGAAACCGCCCCCTTCCACGCCCCACGCGCGCGCTCCGCCGCGTACCACGTGCCAAGGAGCGTGCCTACGTCTTTCTTCCACGGGTTTTCGATCCCGTGCCCCTTTTCCGGGCCGTTCTGAGCGGAGTCCCAGCGGGACAGCAGCGCCTGCGTGCGTTCCTTAAGAAGAGAAAGGAAGCGGTCCACCGACACGCCACCGGTTTCGAGCACGGCGCGGCGCAGGATGTCGGCGAGGTCGCTCAACGATTCGCGGGCGTCATCCTCGCGCAGCAGTGTCGGAGTCCCTCCGAGCTCCGATTGCCGGGTCATGAGGATCCGCGACACCGTGCCGGGCCGGGCCGGGAGGAGCGCTGCAATCTGCGTGATCACCGCGGCCTCGTCGGAGATCGTCGCCCCTTTCGGCAGCGTGAGCTCGGACCCTGCGTGCGCGCCCCACCGGCGCTTCAACAGCCACGAGCCTTCTGGTGTCGCGACCTCGAGGTCGACGCTGATCGCGTCCCCCCCCGATGCAGGGAGATAGGGCGTGAGGTGCTTCGCGACCCCTGATTTCAATAGCCGGGTGGTGGCAAGGAGGGCGTGGCGGATCGCGAGGAACAGCGTCGACTTTCCCGCCTCGTTCGCGCCCAGCACGACGTTCATTCCCGGGCCAAAGCTCATTTCCTTGTCGGAAAGGCAACCGAAGGGGTGCGCCCTCACGCGGTTGATCTTCACGGCCGCGCCTCCGCCAGGAGTGTGTGCGCCCTTTCAAGCGCCTCCTGGTCCCCCGATTCGAGCAGACGGAGGAGGAGCGAATGCGGGAAGGAGCCCACGGAGTACTCTGCATCGATGTCCTCCCGGGTGATCTCCTCCCGCANNGTGCTGCAAGCCGGGACTGCGCGGGCCCGATCGACGCACGGAGCTCGCCCGACACGCGTCCCGAAAGCTCGAGGCGCAGCAGCGTGGTCTTCGAGTCAGGCCCGGTGAATGTGGTCTCAAGCGCTGTGAGATCGGAGGCGTTTGCGATCCGCGCCTTTTGGTCGACGAATCGAAGGCGTCCGGTACGCACCGCCCGGGCGCTCACCTTCCGGGAGTCGTCGAGATCGATGACGAAGGCGTACCCCTCGTGGGTGCAATCGAAGCCGTCAGGCTCGGGCGTACCGGCGCAGTAGATCCTGTCCTGCGCACCGGGCGTCGCGGGGAAGCGCACGTGCGTGTGTCCCAGGAGCCAGAGGTCCATGCCCGCGTCCAGGAGCTCGCGCTGCCGCATGGGGTAGTAGCGTCCGTCCATGTCCGGCGAATACCCCTCGAGGCTTCCGTGGGCAACACCGATAGGGTGGGCAGTGCCTGCCTCCCGCGATGCCGCGCTCACCCAGCCGATCACGTTCGTAGCGGAGTGTTTTGCCGTGCAGGGACCCGGGTACAGGCAGGCGTTCAGGTCGAAATGGGAGAGCGGATAGGGGCGTGCGCTGTCCAGCACGAGAAGCGAGCCGGCACCGGCGTCCTTGAACCGCGGCCACAGCTCATCGTCCGGGGCTATGAAGTCGTGATTGCCGGGCATCACCGCGACGAGCCGTCCGGAAAACCCGCGGAGTGTTTCGGCCGCCCGCTGGATGTCGCGGCGGGCCACCGTCACCCTCTCGAACAGGTCCCCCGCGACGACGAGCAGGTCGCAGCGCTCGGCGCCCGCCATCGCCACCATGCGCTCCAGGCAGGCGAACCTGGCCTCGACAAGCGCAGCCTGCGCCGCATCAGGATACCCCGCGAACTTCATTCCGAGGTGAAGATCCGAGGTCAGGAAAATGCGCATGGCGGTGCGGAGGGGACCCTGCGGCCCCTACTTCTTGGCGGGCGTGGTCGAAGGCGGGGGCTGGACCGCCGCCAGCTCCTCTTTCGTCGCGTCTCGGATCTTCACGATCTCGACGGCGAAGGTGAGGTCTTTGCCTGCCAGCGGGTGGTTGAAGTCGACGCTGACCGTCTTGTCCTTGACGGCTGCAATGGTCACTGTCATCACGCCTGCCTGCGTCTGGACCTGAAAATGCTGTCCGACCGTGAGGCTCGCGTCCTTCGGGAACTGGTCCTTGGGGACTTCCTGCACCGCCGCCGGATCGTATTCACCGTACGCGTCTGCCGCCTTCACGGTGACCGTCTTCTTCTCACCGACCTTCAGGCCGACCAGACCCTTTTCCAGCGCGGGGATCAGCTTTCCGACTCCCACCATGAACTCCAGCGGCTTTCCCGTTTCCGATTGGCTGAACACGCTTCCGTCAGCGAGCGTTCCCTTGTAGCTGATGGAGACGATCTTCTTGTCAGCGACTTTCGCAGGCGCGCACCCGACGACTGCCAGGACGAGGAGCAGGGGCAGCGCACCGAAAAGTACCCTCTTCATTGTCACTCCTTTGAGAAAAAATCGATCGTTGAGCATAATCCCCTTTATCGGAACGCGCAAGATCGTATGAGGTCTACGGCAGTGCCGCAGCACCGCGCACGCGGGCCCGGAGCGCAACAATCACGATGACGACCAAACGTACGTTTCGTCGTCATCACAGCATTCTCCGGTCCGGAGCGGGCGCCGCGCGCACGCGGGCCCCGCGGCCCTTCCCCCCCGCGCGGCATCCGGGCTACTGTGGACGGACTCGATGCAGCTCACATCGCTCCGCGATTTTAGACTGTACCTGCCGAACCCCGGATTTTCCAATCCGCCGTGGGGGGGAGCCGGATTCAAGGTCCTCATCCTGCGCCTCTCCCCGTTCGCCGACGTGCAGAGATCCACCCCGCACCTCTTCCTCTATCGCGAAGTCCGGGCAGCCATGCCCGATGCGTTCATCGACATGGCCTTCCTCCCCTCCGAGCACGACGCTCTCGCGCTGGAAGGAGCGGGGCTCCCGCTCGCGCTCGGCACCCAGTCCCATGCACCGATCAAGGACTTCTCTCTCGTGCTTATCTCCAACTCATGGCTGCTGGAGCAGGTGAACCTCCCGTTCCTCCTCGCCCGCTCGGGCGTGCCGCTCTGGTCGAGTGAACGGGGAGAGGAATGGCCGCCGCTCGTCCTCGGGGGCTCCAACGTCAGCGCGGCCCACGCGCTCGTTGCGGCATCGGGCGATTCGTTTGCCGATGCCTTCTTCTTCGGCGAGGGGGAAGGGTCGGTCGGCAGGATCGCGCGGCTCTGGAGGGACGGCGGGGGCGGGCCGCGGCGCGAGCGCCTCGCGGCCATCGCGGCGGAGGTGCCCGGCTTCTGGCCGGCGGGGGACCTCGCACGCGCGGCGCGCAAAGCCGTGGCTGACGTCGGCCGCGTGGCCGCGCCCCTGACAGCGGATGCCTCCGATGCGGCGGCGCCCGTTCTCCCCGGGCCCGAGGCCGCAACGGCGAGGCTTCCCATCACGTTCGGATGCCCCTGCCTCTGCTCGTTCTGCTTCGAGGGCCACGACCGCGCGCCCTTCCGGGAAATACCGGCAGACCAGATACTGCTGAGCGCGCGCAGCCTGAAGCTCGCCACCGGCGCCGACACGCTGGAGATAGAGAGCTTCAACTTCAACACACACGCCGAGATCGACACGCTGCTCCTCGGCCTGCACAGGCTCTTCCACCGCGTGAACATGATGAGCCAGAGGGTAGACATCCTCGCGCGCACCGCGGGGTTGCTGGATCTGGAGATCGCCGCCGACAAGACGAGCTTCACCCTCGGGGTGGAGGGGATCAGCGGGGCGATGCGCAGGTACCTGCACAAGAGCCTGGAGGACGGGGAGATCAGGCAGGTGCTGGAGGCGCTCCACGGCCGGAGGATCCGGGAGATCAAGCTCTTCTTCATCCTCACCGGCAGGGAGGGCGATGCCGACCTGGAGGAGTTCGCCGGCCTGGTGAAGTGGCTGCGTCAGACGCGGGAAAGATCCGAAGCGGCACCGCGCGTCGTCTTCAGCTTCGGATTCCTCGTGCGCATGCCGGCGACCCCGCTGCGCCATGATCCGCCCGTGCTCGACGAGCAGGCGTGGCGGCAGCCGGCGGGCAGGGTGAAATCGATCTGCGAAACGCACGGGTTCGAGTTCCGCCTCGCGCTCCCGTGGGCGGACTATGTCGCCACGCAGGCACTCGCCCTCGGGAGCCATGACCTCCACGAGCTCGTGGTGAGGCTTGCGGGATTCGGGTGCGTCTCCGATCGCGGCCTGGGCCCCGAGGCGACACGGGCGGTCGCCGAATGGATCGACCAGCACCGCGATGGCCTCGAGGCCGAGAAGCCGCTCGGCGCCCGATTCGGTTTTCCGTTTCTCGAGACTGATGCCACGCGCAAGCGCCTGTATTCCCAGTACGAGGCCGCGCGCGACGGAAGGGACGCAGGCTATTGCCGGCACGGCCTGCCCGGAACCGAAGCGTGCGCGACATGCACGGGGTGCACGCGCGTGCCCCGCAGGGCCACGGCGATCACACCCGGCATGGCGCCAGCGGCACGGCGGCTTCATGAGCTCATGGAGCGGAAACATCACCTGCGGCCCGTGCTTGCGCGGGCCCGTCTCCCCCGGGAGAGCGCGGGGCTCGGATGCTCGTGGGCAGGGCCATGGCTCCTCCGCGCGGTTCTGGCGGCGCATCCCGAGCAGACCGACAACGTCCTCTCTATCGAGGAGGCCTGGGTCCACGAGGTCCTCCCCGACGACGTTCCCTGGTTCGGTGAGACAATCGTGGCTATCACGGCCTGGGACGTGCCGCTCCTCGTCTCGGCGCTCGACGCGCCCGGGAGCACCGTGGGCCCGCTCGTCTCCGCGCCTGCGGCGGCCGCCCAGGCCGGCATCACGGCCCGCGTGACCCTGCCCCACGCGGAGTTTCCCGACCCCGGCTCGCGGCTTGCCGAAGCGCTGCGCGATATGCACGCGCCGGTGACCGTGCTGAGGGACGGGAAGAGGACGCGCTTCGTGCCGTCGGAGAAATCGCTGAAGAAGAAGCTATTGACGAAGGGGACCTGCGAGCGAACCGGGGAGGGGCATCGTCTTGAACTCGTGCTGGGGGGAAAGCCGTTCCTGGGAGAATGGCTTGCGTCGTTCTCGGGCCCGCAGGCCGTGCGCCGGGCGCTCGTGGAGTTCAGCCGGTAACCCGCGCCTCCCGGGGCCAGTTCTCCTTGAGGTTCTGGAGGATCGCTTCGTAGGGGTAGGCGCCGGTGAGCCGCATGCGCGATTCACCCTTCCAGAACAGCATGATCGTGGGGATCCCCTGCACCTCGTAGGTCTGTGCCACCTGCGGACGGCGATCGACGTTCACCTTGACGGTGAGGAGCCGGCCTGCGTACTCACGGGCGAGCCTCTCGATCGCGGGAGAGACGGTGCGGCAGGGACCGCACCATTCGGCCCAGAAATCGACGAGCACTGGCATGTCAGAAACGCGGATGAGCTCGAAAAACGACCCCGGGAGCCGCACCGCATGATCCCCATTCATCTCGACTAAGATACTCACCATTCCCGGTCTATGCAAACCCCGTGCCACGGGGCGAATCGCCCCCTGCTTGCCGCCGCAGCCCCGCGTTGTTACTATCGGCCCATGTCCGAAGCACCGCACACACCGAATCGCCAGGAAGCAATGGCGCTGTTCCTGAAATACAACCAGACCGAGGGCCTGCTCATGCACGCCCTCTCCGTGGAAGCCGTCATGCGGCATTTCGCCCGCACGTACGGTGAGGACGAGGAGAAATGGGGGATCATCGGGCTCGTGCACGACATCGACTACGAGCGGTTCCCCGAGCAGCACTGCCACAAGTGCGTGGAGATCCTGAACGAGGCGGGGTGGCCCGAGGAGTACACCCACGCCGTCGTGAGCCACGGCTGGTCGATCTGCTCGGAGGTCGAGCCCACGCACCGCATGGAGAAGGTGCTCTACGCGATCGACGAGCTCACCGGGCTCGTGAAGGCGTCGGCGCTCATGCGGCCGTCGCGGAGCGTGCTGGACATCGAGGCCTCGTCGGTGAAGAAGAAGTGGAAGGATGCCAAGTTCGCCGCCGGCGTCCGTCGTGACGTCATCGAGAAAGGCGCCGCCATGATGGGCGTAGAGATTCCCGAGCTGATCGCGGAGACCATACTGGGCATGCGCCCGGTGGCAAAGGAGATCGGGCTGGAGGGACACCCCTCTCAGGCCTGAGACCGCTCCGCCTCCCCTGCGCGCGACGCGAAGAAGCTGTCCGCCTCCGCGCGCAGGGGGATCCCCTTCTGTCCGCCCGTGTGCGTGGCCTTCAGCGCTGCCACAGCGGCGGCGAACCTGATCCGTTCCGCTGTCGGCATTCCCTCGCTGAGGCCGGCGGCGTACACGCCGTGGAAAACGTCGCCGCAGCCGTTCGTGTCGACCGCCTTCACGCTGAAGGCGGGTTGATGGAACACCCTCCCCGGTTCCTCCGCGCTCATGTACCACGAGCCCTGCTCGCTGTTCGTGATGACGACGGTTTTGCGATCCGGCTTCCACAGCGCGCGAACGATCCCCTGCGCATCGGAGGCGCCGGAGATCTTCTTCGCAAAGCCGTAGGGGAGGATGAGGTGATCGACGAGGCCGAGCAGGTCGCCGAACAACCCTCCGACGTCGCGCTCGAGGTCGGCCACCACCGGAATGCCCGCGGCCCGGGCGATGCGCGCGGCGCGGATCATGCCGGCAAGGCCCACGTGGTCCACCAGCAGCACGCGCGCCGAGTGAATCACCTCCTCGGGGGGCGCATCGGGGTCGGCGCCGACGACGCCGTGGGCGTCGAAGAGGATCGTGCGCGTCTTCGTGCGGGTATCGACGAGGATCGTCGAATGGAAGGGACGCGTCCCCTCCTTCCGCACGACCCCGCTGACGGAAACTCCCTCCGCCTCGAAACCGTCGATGATGAACCGCGACAGCTCGTCGCTGCCCAGCGTGCCCGCGTAGGCGCAGGACTTTCCCATGCGGCGCGCGGCCACGAGGGCCGTTCCCGCCAGACCACCGCCGTGGCGCTCGCGCTTCTGGATCTGCCACTTGGAGTCCGGCGCGGGAAACTCGTCGAGGAACAGGATGTCGTCGACGGCGACGGCACCCAGACCGAGGATGTCAACGTTGTCCGTCACTGCTTACCTCCGAACGCGCCCGGTCCTGCTGCCCCGGGTGACGCTCGAGCTGCGCGCCTTGCGCGCGGCATCCTGGCGCGCCTTGGCGGCGCTGCTGGCCTGGCTCACCGCGGGCTCGATGCCCAGGAGCGTATGCGGGGTTTCGAAGAGGATCTCCCGCGCCACCGTCACGGCCCGCTGCTTGTCGTACTGGCCGCTCTGCACCCTGTCCGCGAGCACGCGGGCCAGCACCTTGCGGACCAGGATCGCCTTCGCGTAGCTCCACTCCATGGTATATGCGTCGGAGAAGAAGCCGATCCACCGGGAGGTGGAGAGCATGTCCAAGCGCTCCCTCATCACCCGCTCGATGAACGTGGGAAAGAAGCTGTGCCACCAGTAGCCGGCCAGGGAGAAGTTCGGAAGCTCCCGCGCCAGGGTGCAGAGGGTCTGGTTGGCATGGGCGCTGGACAGGAAGCACTGGAACTTGATCCCCGGATGCCGGGAGATCATATCGGCGAGGGACGCCATCGTGGACTGCGAGAGCCGGCTTGCCGTCTCCGCGGGCAGCGGTTCCGCGCCGAGAGAGAACTGGAAGACGATCTCGTTCTTCCTCTGCTCCATGCGTTTGAAGAACTCTTCCATTATGTAGGAGGCATAGATGTCGCGCTCGGGCCTCCCCGCCCGGGAGCGCCTGCGGAGCGCCGCGGCCATTGAGCGGTCGTCGACGATCTGGAAGTCCACGTCCGTGGAGAGGTGCTGCGCCGTGCTCAGGACGTTCGCGGGGATCGCGTCCACGTAGACGTCCAGGGCGGCGTGCACGTCCGCGAGGGTGCGGATGGTGCGCTCAGGTATGGCGCGGGCATGGTCGGGTCCGATGGGCGACGGTGCGCTCGGCTTCCCCTCCGACCACGCCTTCTCCAGCTCCCACAGCGCCGTGTCGTTCTCCCCCCATTGCGCGCGACCGAAGAAGCCCCACTCCAGCGAATACTGGAGCATCGCGTCAGCCCTGCCGTCGTGCCTGCGCCACAGCTCCGTGCAGCTGCGCGCGATGCCGGCCTTGGCCTGCACCTCGCGGGCCCTTCCCTTTTCGGCGGATTTCGCCCTGATCAGGGCGTCGAGCTTCCGCCAGTTCGCGCTCGTCACCGGCTGGCGCCAGCCGTAGAGGTCCTCGAGTATGATCCGCACCCCCCAGAACATGCTCGTGTTGGCGATGCGGGGGAGATACGGCAGCGCCCGCTCTATGCGGGAGGCGGCCTCCTCGTCGGAGGGGTCCTCGGAGAGCCGCTCCCTGTCGGGGCAGCCTGCGCTCACAAGGTCGCTCACCACCATGTGGTAGAGGAGGATGTCGTGGAGGCCCCGGGCGGTGAGATGCGTGGCGTCCAGATGCGTGTGCGCGTCCAGAAGGGGCACGGACGCAAGGGATTTTTCGATGTCGCGGCAGAGGTTCGTACTGTCCATGATGGGGCCATTGTGGAAGGAAAGGGGGGAGCGGTCAAGGACCGCACGTCAGGCAGTTCCCGACACCACCCTGTCCTTGCCCTGCTGCTTCGCCCTGTACAGCGCGGCATCGGCGCTGCGCAGGAGATCGTCGATGCTCTTCCCCGCGGCGAACGTCGCGTGGCCCGCGCTGATGGTGCAGTGAAGCGTCGTCCCCCGGTAGGAAACCGCGAGCCCCCGGGCGGCGACGAGGAGCTTCTTCATGAGCGCGTCCGTCGACTCGACGTCGGTTTCCGGCAGAAGGACGATGAACTCCTCCCCGCCCCAGCGCGCGCACGTGTCCTCCCTGCGGATCACCGCGCGCAGAACGCGCCCCAGCTCCCGCAGGAGCATGTCCCCCGCCTCGTGGCCGTGCGTGTCGTTGACCGCCTTGAAGTCGTCGACGTCGGCAATGGCCACGGAGAAAGCCCCGCCGTGACGCTCGGCTCTGCTCCTCTCCGCCTCCAGCTTTTCCACCGCATCGTGCCTGTTGCTCAGGCCCGTGAGACCGTCGGTATGCGCGAGGAGGTTCAGCGTGCCGTTGAGCTCCATGAGCCTTGCCTGGTAGCCGTCGCTGATGAGGAGGATCTTTCCCATCCGCCGAAGGAGCCGCCGATAGCGGTCCACCACCCGGCGAAGACCGGCGCGCAGGACCCCGATCCCCGCATCCGGTGAGGCCAGGAGCTTTTCCGCCGTCTGTACCGCCTCGTCCTCTTCGGGGACTTTGCCGGACTCCTTGCGTTCCGTCCGGGCGCGTATGTCACTGGCGATCTGGCTCTTCGCCGTGGGCACGTCGGTGAGATCTCCGTACCTCTCCTTCATGCAGCTGGGACAGATACCGTGCGTGAAGGCGATGTCGATGTGCTTGGCGAAGTACCCCTCGATCTGCTCCCAATAGGTGTCGTCCACCCTGATCTTCTTGCAGAACATGCAGATCGGCAGTGCAAGAGAGCGCAGCTGCTCGAGCTGCTCGGTCACCTTCTTCTGATCCGCGTCGTAGGCGTCGCTGATGGCCATGACCTTGTTGAACCTGCCCAGGAGGCGTTGGTACTTTTTGAGCAAGGCGGTGTATTCTGAAAGCGCAACCGTCGGCTGGGATGCCAGCGCGCCCAGCATGCGCTCCGCATGCCGGGTGACCGCATCCGCCGTAGCAGACTCCATGCCCCGCCGCGCCATGCCTCAGCCTCCGATGGCGTTCACGGAAAAGGGGAACGACACCTCGGAACGGAACTCTTCGGCGAGGTCCAGGGCGCGGGGATTGTCCGTCTCGTAGTTCCACACCGCTTCCACCGTTTTGCCGGCGGCATGGGCTTCGCCAAGCGCGTCGAGGATGTCGAGCATGCACTTGATGGAGCTCGAGTTCATGTAGCTCACCGAAACCTCCAGGCGGAGACCCGACAGCTGCACGAGGCTCGAAGCGAGCCACTCCAGGACGGGCGCGTAGAAGTCGAAGGAGTTCTCAGGATAGGACTCACCGGAGATGGCGAGCACCGCGTGCTCGGCATCGAATCGGACCTCCGGCGTCGTTGTGGTGCGCGGGATGTTCAGCTCCATTCTCCCCCCTTAAATGACCGCAGTCAGGCAGAAAAAGCTGTGCCCGTCGTCGACGGGGTGGAACGCGTACGTGAGGGGCTCGGCGCAGCGCCGTGCGATCTCGATGAGCCCCATTCCCGCCCCTCCGTTGACGTCGCGGGTTTCTGCGCGCAGCCGTTCCTTGAAGAGCTTCCGCAGCCCGGGGGCATCGGCCGCCGTGATCTCCGTGAGCCGCGCGTCCAGCCCCGGCTGGTCCTCCGCGTCGACGATGTTGCCCGAGCTCACGACGTAGCGCTCGCCCTTGCGCGCGATCACGATGATGGCGTTCGCGAACGATGCGTCGGTGAAATGTTTGCGCGCGAGGTAGTTGCGGATGTTCTGCGCCTGCTCGATGTACACGGAAAAGACGTCCAGGGCGGCGCTCTTCTTCTCCTCCTGGTCCTGCAGGTAACGGCGTAGCGCGTTTCCGATCTCCTCGATGATGCTGTGCACGAACGCGCCGTTGAAACAGATCATCACCCCTTCACGGGTGAAGTCCTCCCTGATCCCGTAGAGCTGATCCGGTGTCATCCCCCTGCCTCCTTTGCCGGCGTGAAGCCCAAGACGGTGATGTCGTCGCGCTGACCCCGCTCGCCCTGGTGGGAGCGGAGGGCCACGGCGAAAGCCTCCTCCTGCTCCCGCATCGGCAGCCCTGCCGTGGCTGCTATCATCTCGATGAAGCGCTGCCGGCCGAAGCCGAAGCCCTTGTCCCCGCCCGATTGATCGAGGAACCCGTCCGTCACGAGGTACAGCGAGGTGGTCGTGCTCACGGCTACGGTGTGAGGTGTCCACGCCGTCCCGTTGCCGGGGCTTCGGTAACCGACCCTGCGGAGATCCCCCTTCACCTCGGTGACGTCCCGTCCGTCGGCGACGAAGAGCGAAAGACCCGCACCGGCGAACTCCACCTCCGGCCTCCCAGCAAAAAGGACGCACACGGAGATGTCAAGGCCGGAGTCCAGCCTCAGGTCGGTCTCGTCACGGTGGAGGGTGTCCCGCAGCGCGCGGTCCAACTCCGCGATGATCCGCGCGGGATCCGTGTTGCACACGGAATCCAGCACGTGGCTCAGAACGGCATGGACCGTCATCGTCATGAAAGCCCCGGGCACGCCGTGGCCCATGCAGTCGATCACGCCGGCCACGGCGTGGTCGCCGAATGAGCGCACGAAGTAGAAGTCGCCGCTCACCACGTCGCGGGGGAGGTAGAGAACGAGGGCGTCGGAAAACACGGCTGCCATGACGTCGCGCCCGGGCAGGATCCCGGCCTGGACCCGCCGCGCGTAGGCGAGGCTTTCCATGATGAGGCGCTGGGACTCCGAGAGCGCATCGTTGGCCTTCGAGAGCTCGCTCGTGCGCTCCAGCACCCGGGTCTCCAGGCCCTCCGTCGTGTCCTTCACGGTCGCGCTCATCGTGTTGAAAGAGCGCGTGAGCTGCCCGATCTCGTCGGTGCGCGTCACGGGGAGCTGCACGCCGTAGCGGCCCCCGGAGATCTCGTGCGAAGCCGCGGCGAGCGCGGACAGGGGCCGGAGCACGGAGCGGCTCAGCAGCACGGCAACGACGAGGAGCACGAGGAGCAGCGATACGACGATCGTCCCCGCCAGCGGCAGGAAGCTCGCGAAACGCAGGACGTGGGAGGTGTCGACGAGAACGATATTGTACCAGTCGATGCTCGGCATCGAAGAGACGGCGGCGAGATACCCCTTGCCCTCCACCGTCAACGGGAGGGATGCCACCTCGACCCTGCCGTCGGAAAGATCGGCCACCGCGGTGCGCAGACGGTCGCGTTGCCCGCCGTCCTTCAGGAGATCGTACACGGTGAGCTTCGCGCTCCCGCCTTTTGCCTCCGCATTGCGCAGCACGTATTCGGCGTTGGGGTGCGCCTCGATGTCTCCGTCGCGATCGACGAGGATCGTGACGGAGCTGCTGTCGGGGCGGTGGGTCACGTCCGCGAGGAAATCGCTGATGTCGATCTNNAGAGAAATCGCTGATGTCGATCCCCGTCCCGCACAGCCCGATCTTGCGGCCCTGCCCATCGCGGAGGACCGCGTTGATCCATACCTTCGTCGCCTTGATCAGCCGGTCATAGTCGACGTTGAGCGCGAAGCTTTCGACGGTGCGCAGCGTCTCGAAGTACCAGCGGTCGGAGGGGAGATCGGGGTTCAGCGTCGTGACCTGGACCTGGTCCGTGCCGGAGCGCGGGTCGTGGATGTAGTAATGCCGGGAGGCGAGCGGCGCGATGAAGTAGCTGTGATCGGAGAACGACCTCCGATAGCTCTCCAGTTCCTCCGTGGCGAGCTGCGTGAGGTGCGCGTCGTTCTCCGCGACCGCCCACAGCCTCACCACCGGATCGTCGGCGAGCTTCTGGGCCAGCGCGACTTCGCGGTCGATGCGGGACAGGATCCTGTTCTTCTCCAGCAGGGCTTCCGTGCGCGCGAAGCGCGTGGCGAAGACCATCGTGAGGCTGCGCGCGCTGAGGAGGAAGGCCGCCACGGTGAGGGACCCGATGACGCAATAGGCGAGCACGATAGTGATGATGAATGTCGTGCGCAGGCGCGGCGTTGCGCCCACGGGGCGGGATGGGAGTTCCACTGCCGCAGAATAGGGCGAAGGCGGAAGCCCTGTCAACGCGGGTGCGACGGCGGTGCGCTGCGCGCGGCGGCGCAGTCCGGCCGGGTGGGCCGCGAGAGACGCCTTGACCCGAGCTCCGTCATCGTCCTACAATGGAAGCTGTTCTCACAGGGAGGGGACAATCGCTCTAACCGACATCCGCATCCTGCCGGGAAAGCCGCTTCCGCTCGGCGCGACTCCGAACGCCGGCGGCACGCAGTTCTCCGTCTTCAGCAGACACGCCACCGCTGTGTCACTGCTTCTCTACGATGATCCAGAGACGGCCACGGCCCGGGAAATCCCGTTCGATCCCCGGCTGAACCGCACCGGAGACGTCTGGCACGTGCAGGTGGACGCGGTCGGTCCCGGCGCCTGCTACCTGTTCCGCGTCGACGGCCCGTTCGAGCCCGAAAAGGGGCACAGGTTCGATCCCCACATCCCCCTGCTCGATCCCTACGTCAAGGCGGTGACGGGCAACTTTACGTGGGACCTCGCCGTGGACGCGGGCCCCGGCCGGGCGGACAGGCCCAAGGGCATAGTCGTGTCGGACGATTTCGACTGGCGCGGGGACAGGCCGCTGAACCGTCCGCTCAGGCTCAGCGTCATCTATGAGGCCCACGTCAGGGGCCTGAGCTGCCACCCCTCCTCGAAGGTCGCCCACCCAGGCACGTTCAGGGGGGTCGTGGAGACCATCCCGTATCTCAAGGATCTCGGTGTCACCGCTCTGGAGCTCCTCCCCGTGCAGGAGTTCGACGAGCTTGAAAACCCGCACGTCAATCCGATCACGGGCGAGCGCCTCCAGAATTACTGGGGCTACAGCACCATCTCCTTCTTCGCGCCCAAGGGGCGCTACTCCAGCGCAGGTGCACTCGGTGAACAGGTCAGCGAGTTCAAGGAAATGGTGCGGGAGCTGCACGCCGCCGGCATCGAGGTGATCCTGGACATCGTGTTCAATCATTCCGCGGAGGGAGACGCCACGGGACCGACGCTCTGCTTCCGCGGCCTGGACAACTCCATCTACTACATGTTGGACGAAAAGGATCGGCGGGACTACCGCAACTTCACCGGCTGCGGCAACACGATGAACTGCAATCACCCCATCATGCGCTCGTTCATCATGGATTGCCTGCACTACTGGGTGGTGGAGATGCACGTGGACGGGTTCCGCTTCGACCTGGGGTCCGTGCTCGGGCGCGATCCCGAAGGCCACATCATGGAAAACCCTCCCATCCTGGAGCGGATCGCGGAGGACCCGGTGCTCCGCCATACCAAGATCATCGCCGAGGCATGGGACGCGGCGGGCGCCTATCAGGTGGGCTGGTTTCCCGGCGGCCGCTGGGCCGAATGGAACGACAAGTTCCGCGACGACGTGCGGAAGTTCTGGCGCGGGGATGCGGGCATGGTGCCGCGCCTGGCCACGCGTCTGGCCGGCAGCTCCGACCTGTACCTCCGCGACGGCCGCAAGCCCTTCCACAGCATCAACTTCATCACCTCCCACGACGGCTTCACGCTCAACGACACGGTGAGCTACGAGGACAAGCACAACGAAGGAAACGGGGAGGACAACAGGGACGGGGGCACGCCGGACTACTCCTCCAACTACGGCACTGAGGGCCCGACGAAGGACCCGGCCATAGAGGCGGTCCGCAACCGGCAGGTGAAGAACTTCCTTGCCACCCTGCTCCTCTCACTCGGGACCCCCATGCTTCTCGGCGGGGACGAGTTCCGCCGGACGCAGCAGGGGAACAACAATGCGTGGTGCCAGAACAATGCGATCTCCTGGTACGATTGGGGTCTCACGGAGAGGCACGCCGACGTTCTGCGCTTCAGCAGAATGCTCATCGCCTTCCGGATGAGGCACCCCGCGTTCCTGCGGCCCGAGTTCTACAACGGCAGGGACTCCAACCACAACTTCATCCCCGACATCACGTGGCTCGACGAATCGGCGGAGCCCGCCGATTGGAAGCCCGAACGGCGTACCCTCGCCCTGCTCATCGACGGGAACAAATCGGAGATCGAAAGCGACAGGGACGACAACGACATCCTCATCATGTTCAACGCCTCGGACCGTGAAGTGCTGTTCACCGTCGCCCCGGTCCCGCAGGGCAAGGAGGCATGGTACCGCGCGCTGGACACGGGACGTCCCTCGCCCGCCGACATCCTCGAGCCCGGCACCGAGGAGCGCCTTTCGCGCAACACGCGCGTGCTCGCTTCGCGTTCGGTCGTCGTTCTGCTCTCCCGTTAGGATTCTTCGTCGGTAGAATTCGGGTTGACGCCGCCATTGTCGCGGTATACGCTTCTTCACAGCAATGCGCAGGCGGATCCTTCTCGCGATCGGCGGAACGCTCCTCGTCATGCTGGTCATCATTTCCCTCTGCTCGGGGTTGGTCCTGCGCGACAGCTATGCGAACCTCGAGACCCGCTATACGGAGCGCGACGTGAAGCGCGTCACCGCTGAGATCGACCGCGAGGCCGGAGCCCTGGGCGTCATGGCCACCGACTACGGGACGTGGACGGAGATGTACGATTTCGCGCGGCATCCCACAACTGAGTTCTCGGAGGAGAACTTCTCGGAATCGGCCGGACAGAACCTCCACCTGAGCGTCGTGCTTGTCGCTAATAAGGAGGGCAATGTCATCTTCGTCAAGACGCTGGACACAACCCCTGACAAGCGGCAGCTCGGGGAGCACCTCTCGTGGTGGCTCGCCTCGCACCCGTGGATGGTCCGGTTCGCCGACGCGGATGGAAAGGCGCAGGGAATCATCACCCTCCCCGAGGGGATCCTCATCGTCGCCTCGCGGCCCGTCCTCGACACCCAGCGCCTGCTGCCGGTGGGCGGGGCCATCGTCATGGGCCGGCTTATCGACGAGCAGGTCATTGCCCAGATCAGCTCCCGGCTCCTGATTGCCGTCCACCTTTCCCCTCTCGGCGCGGTGACAGACCCTGCCTCGACGGCGGCGGTCGGCCGCATCTCGTCGACGAGCCCATTTTCCCTGGACACGAGCAGGACGGACATCGTTTCGGGCTATGCGGTCATGAGCGACGTCGAGCGAACGCCTTCGATCGTCGTTCGCGTCGATGCACCCCGGGACATCTTTCGGCAGGGCCAGCGGACGCTCAGCTTCTTCTACTTCTGGGTCCTGTTCATCGGCGTGGGGTTCTGCGGCGTGGTGCTCCTCGTCATCGAGCGCACCGTGCTCTCCCGGCTGCTGAAGCTCAGCAAGGGGGTGCTCGCCATCGGCACCGGCGGCGACACGACGCGGCGGCTCGCCATGGGGGGAAAGGACCAGATCGCCTACCTCGGCGCGGCCGTCAACGGCATGCTCGACGCCCTGGCAAAAACCACGGAGGACCTGCGCGCGAGCGAACGGCGTGCCGAGGCGTTCCTGGACGCCGTGCCGGACGTGATTTTCCGCGTCACGCGGGACGGGACGATCCTCGATGCGCGCTCGCCGCAGAAGCTCCCGCTCCTGGAAACGGCGAACAACCTCGTCGGCAAGGACGCGGAGCAGGTGCTCTTCCTCTTCTCCTTCCTCTCCCCGACCCTCTTCGACACGTCCCTGGCGACGGTGGAGACCGCGCTGCGCACCGGCGTCCCGCAGATGATCAACTTCCACGTCGACGTGGATAGCGGACGTCGCTTCTACAGCGAGCGCATCGTGGCAAGCGGAGACAATGAGGTTCTCGTGCTCGTGCGGGAAGTGACGGACCGGGTGCGCGCGGAGGAGGCTCAGCGCAAGGAGACCCTCCTGAAGGAGATCCACCATCGTGTGAAGAACAACCTCCAGGTCATCTCCAGCCTGCTCGCGCTGCAGGCCGGTTCCACGAATGACCAGGCCACCCGCGCCCTGCTCAGGGAAAGCAGGGACAGGGTGCGCTCCATGGCGCTCATCCACGAGAAGCTCTACGAGGAGGGAGGCCAGCGCGGGGTGAGCTTCGCCGCCTACGTACGGGACCTGGCGGCGCACCTGCGCCATTCCTACACCGGTAACTCCGGTCTCATCTCCGTGGACATCGACGTGGAGGAGATGTCCCTCGACATGGATCTCTCCGTCCCCTGCGGCCTCATCATCACCGAGCTCCTCTCCAACAGCCTGAAGTACGCCTTCCCGGCGGACACGCGCGGCACGATCACCGTGCGGATGCACAGCGGCCCGCAGTCCACTCTCGTTCTCACGGTGAGCGACACGGGGGTGGGCTTCCCGCCCGGCATCGACATCCACGCGCCGGCAACCCTGGGGCTGCGGATCGTCAATACGCTCGTGGCACAGTTGAAGGGAAGCCTGACGGTGGAAGCGGGCGCCGGGGCGGACGTGGTGGTGACCTTCCCCGCGGGGTAGCGTCGCTACTCCTTTTCCAGCACCAGAAGAGACACGTCGTCCGCAAACGACTCCGAACCCCTCCACGCAACGAGCGCCTCGCGAAGTGATTGCACGAGCTCAGGGAGAGGCTTGTCGGATGCAGACGTGACGAGCTCCACCAGCCGGGTGGAGGAGAACCGGGCCCCCGCCGGATTGGTGCAGTCCACCAGCCCGTCGGAATAGAGGAAGAGACGCTCCCCCTTCGCAAGGACGATCTCCTCGGAGGCGACATCCGCCGTGGGGAAAAGGCCAACGGCATAGCCCTCGGGCTTCACCCAGTGCACCTCGCCGTTCACCTTCTGCAGCAGCGGGAACGGATGACCCGCCCGCGCCAGGCGCACGGTTCCCGTGGAAGGCTCGAAGATGCCGTAGGCGATCGTGAAGTACGGGTTGCCCTCGTCCCTCAGGAAGAAGCGCTTGTTCAGCTCCCGGACCAGCTCCGAGGGGGAGAGGATCCGGCGGCGCGGCTCCTCGCAGATCTTTTCCACGAGGATGCCGCCCCTGTCGGTGTGCGGGGAGAGGAACGTGTGAAGGAGAAGGGAAAACAAGGCCGAGAGGATCCCCTGGCCGATGACGTCCAGCGCGTAGAACGCGACATGCTCCTCGTCCAGGCGGAAGCACCCCAGCGCGTCCCCGCCCCCGAACTGCGTGGGGAGGAAGAGCCAGTCATAGCGCACACCGGGGACGACGGTCTCCCGCGAGGGCAGGACCCTCTTCTGCACGAGCGCCAGCTCCTGGAGGTCGCGCTGCATCGCGCTCTGGACCCTCTCCCGCTCCGACGTCTCGCGGAACACGTAGAGGACCCCGAAGAGCGTGCCCTCGGGGCTTCTGAGCGGAGAGGCGCTGAGCTCGACAGGAACGTCGCGCGACTCTCCAGCAATCAGGCGGCAGTTCCTCAGGAGCGTGCTCTTCCCCTCGAGGAGAGGCTCGGAGACCGGAAAAGTGAGCGGCGCGCGGCTGTCGGTGTCCACGATCTTCACGATCTCCGACAGCCTCTTTTCCATCATCTCGTCCGTGCCCCTGCCCAGAAGCGTCGCCGAGGAGGGGTTGGCGAACTTCACGTAGCCCTTGGGATCGCAGATGATGACCGCCTCCATCATGCTCGCGGCCACGGCCGTCATCCACCAGCCGCTCTCCCTCATGCCGCGCGTGCGGCGGTGCTTCAGCAGGGACATCTGGATGATGGCGTGCAGGCTCTTCTCCTCGAACGGCTTCAACACGTACCCGTAAGGCTCGGTGAACTGCGCCTGCTCAAGGGTTTCAGCGTCCGAATAGGCGGTGAGGTAGACGACCGGCACGTCCAGGCGGCTTCGGATGCGCTTGGCCGTTTCGATCCCGCTCATGCCGCCCTTGAGCTGGATGTCCATGAGCACGAGGTCGGGCTCGGTGGACAGCAGCTTCGACACCGCTTCCTCCCCGGTCATGACGACAACCGGCACCTCGTACCCCATGGCCGAAAGCGCCTCGGAGATCTGGAGAGCCACCACCCCCTCATCCTCGACAACCATGATCCGCGCTTTCTCCACGGCAGTCCCTCCTATGAGCAGAAATCCAGCGCGAGCCCGGCGAGCGCCACGACGCCCGTCTCGATCGCGCGGTCGTTGAAATCGAATCCCGCCGAATGCAGGGCGGGCCACGTCTCACCGAGCCCCAGGCGCAGAAGCGCGCCGGGCACCTTCTCCAGGTAGAACGCGAAATCCTCCGCCCCCATGGAGGGGGGATGATCGCTCACCCAGGCCGCGGCGCCCAGAGTGCGCGTCACCGTTGCACGCACGGCCTCCACGGCGCCGGGATCGTTCACGAGCGGGATGTAGCCTTCCTCGTAGAGAAGCTCCGCCGTGCAGCCCGCGCCCGCGGTGATACCGTCGACGATGAGGCGCATATGATCCCGCATCGCCGTCTCCAGATGCCTGTCGAAGTACCGTGTGGTGCCTTCCAGCTCCACGACGTCGGGAATGACGTTGCTGGCGTGCCCACCCTCGATCCTGCAGATCGACAGCACCGCCGGTGAAAGCGGATTCGTGCTCCGCGACACCACCGACTGCAGCCCGCTCACGATCTGCGCGGCGGCGAGCACGGGATCGCTCGTGAGGTGGGGCATTCCCGCATGGCCCCCGTGGCCGTGCACGATGATGCGGAAAGTGTCAGCCGCGGCCATCGCGGGTCCGGGGCCACATGCCACGGTGCCCTCGGGAACGCCGGGCCACCCGTGCAGCGCGTAGGCGGCCTCGGCCCGGGGGGCAAGCTCGAACAGCCCCTTGTCGACGAGGACCTTGCCTCCCCGCGCCTCCTCCTCGGCGGGCTGGAAAACGAACCGCACGCTGCCCTTGATCCTGTCGCGAAGCCCGGCCAGGAGCCGGGCCGCGCCCAGGAGGATCGCCATGTGACCGTCGTGGCCGCAGGCGTGCGATCGCCCCGGGCGCTCCGAGTGCCACGCCGTGCCTGACGTGTCGGTGACCGGCAGGGCGTCGATGTCGGAGCGCAGGAGGATGCATCGCCCGGGGGAGGCGCCGCGGAGGAGACCGACGGTGTCGGTTTCCATGAGAGGCGGCAGGATCTCGATGCCGGTGCCCTGGAGGGTGCGGCGGATGAATGCGGCCGTTTCACGCTCCTGGTTGTGGGTTTCAGGGATGCGGTGGAGGGAATGACGGAGCTCGACGAGCTCGGGTATCAATGCAGCCGCGCCTCGGCGCAGCAGGTCTGCGTCTGTCATCCCTTCAGTGTATCAGACAAAGTGTGGATCGTCAGGCGGACGGGTCACGCGCGGGTAGCGCACGGGCACGCGGCGGTGGCGGCCGGGGCCCGCGGCAAACGCTCGCGCGGGGGCCCGCCCGGGTACGGGGCGGGGGCGGCCGGGGCCCGAAAGCCCCGGCCCCGCGTCACATCTTTGCGGGAGGGAACTTTTCCGGATCGATCACGTACCAGACCTTGCCCACGCCCTGCCCGGTGGTATCGCCGCGCTTGGCGTCCTTCACCCAGTAGTACAGCGGGTAGCCCTTGTACGTTGCCTGCTGGGCGCCGTCGGGGCGTGTGATGGTGGCGAAATCGGCGGGGTTCAGGTTCGAGGTGACGGCGAAGCTGTCAGGGGCGAAAGCGGGCCACGCCTTGAGGCAGTCGCCCGTACACGCGCTCTGGCCGGCGGAGTCCTTCGTGAACCAGTACAGCGTGTTGCCCGTGCCGTCGACGAGGAAGTTGCCCAGGGCGCTCGTGCCCACCATGACGGTATAGGCGGGTACGGTGAGGACGTACCACTCCTTGCCGACCCCTTCGCCGGTCATGTCCCCGGCCTTCTTGTCCTTGAACCAGTAGTACAGCGGCCACCCCTTGTAGGTGGTCTGCTTCGTGCCGTCGGTCCTCGTGACCGTACCGAAGTCCGAGGCGCTGAGCGAATCGGGGACCGTGAGGGTATCCTCGTAGAACACAGGCCACGCGGTGGCGCAGTTGCCGTAGCAGGCGCTCTGCCCGTTCGTGTCCTTCGTATAATAGTACAAGGTCATGCCGCTCGCATCGGTGAGGTAGCTCACCCCCTTCGCGGATGACTGGACCTGGATCGTCGTAGCGGACTGTGCCCCGAGGGTCGCGGCTGACGCGCTCGCAACGAGGGCAACGACAAGGAATTTCCTGAAAACACCTTTCATCCCGTAACCTCCTTTACGGAATTTACGGCCATGATTCCTAATAGTCTATAATTCTGGTCAGGTATTCGCCTGACGGCTTCTGTCCCAGACGCGGGAGTCGGCGGCACCGAAGAGGCGCCGGTCAAGCGACAGTGCGCGCGCCGGGAAGGCGAGCATGAGGAAAGTGGGGATGCCCAGGGCGAAGTCACGGAGCATGGTGAGCGGCCCCACCGTGGTCTGCAGTGTTGCACCGAAACAGCCGCAGTCGAGGCTGATCCCCCGAACCCAAGCCGACATCTGCGCGGTAAGGAACATGGCGAAAAGCGCCGTCCCGACCACAGCGGTTCCCCTCACGAACAGCCCCAGGACGAAGTACAGCCCGATTCCGATTTCCAGGAACGGCAAAACGTAGGCGAAAGGCCCTGCAAGGACCGGCGGCAGGATCGCGTAGCGTTCGACGAGGACGTGGAAGGTCTCGATCTGGGGGACCTTGGCAACCCCCGCGGCGATCCAGACAGCGGCCGCCCCCAGCCGCAGTGCGAGCCCGAGCCAGCGAAGCCCGCTCGCGGTGCGGGGGCTATCGGCGGGAGGCATTCTGGAGCTGCTGTAGGAGGAGCGTGTCGGGCTGCTCACGGTCGTTGCGCCAGGCCACCCTGCCCTTCGGATCGATGATGTAGAAGGTGGGGTAGAGCGCCACCCCGTAGGCCGTCGTCACCGGTCCAGCGCCGCCCGCCTGCTTGAAGCTGCCCACCGGCGTGCCCAGGTCGAGCAGCGCGGGCCAGGAGATCTTGAAGAAGCGCTCGAAGGCGTGGATGCTCCCCCCGTCTTCACTGTCTGCGTTCACGGAGAGAAACGCGAAATCCGACGGCGGCAGCGATTCGTACAGCCGGGGCAGGTGCTGCGCCTCGGCCTGACAATGCGGGCACCACGTCGCGAAGAACTCCAGGAGCACCGTCTTTCCTCTGAGATCAGAGAGCCTCATCGTCGCGCCTTTCGGCGTTGCAAGGGTGAACTCGGGCGCCGGTATGCCGACGGGGAGGAGGGTCGCGCTCGGGGCGAGCAGCGCGGTATCCGCGGGGAGGTTCTCCACGACCCCGACGCTGGAGCTCGTGGTCTGGCGGAAGCCGGCGAGATCGGCCGCCTTTTCGAGGTCGTTTTCAGAAATGGCGGGGCCGGCCGCAGCGGGCACGGCCGCGGCCTGGGCCTGTACGGCGGTAGGCCGCAGGGCGATGAACACCGCAATGGCGCATCCCACCGCCACGACGCCGACGGTCGTGAACAGCGCGGCGCGACGAACGGTCCGCTGCCGGTTCTTCTTCTGTTTCGCCTTCACCGCACAAACATAGTGAGAATGGGGGCTACGGACAAATCGGCGGGTTTTACGACCGGAGATCTCCATGGCCGCGGACTACCCACTTGTACGTCGTGAGCTCCTTGAGGCCCATCGGCCCCCGGGCGTGCAGCTTGTCGGTGCTTACGCCGATCTCAGCGCCCAGGCCGAAAACCCCGCCGTCGTTGAGGCGCGTGGAGGCGTTCACCGTCACCACGGCGGAATCCACCTGGCCGACGAATCGCTCGATGTTCCTCTCCGAGGTGGAGCAGATCCCGTCGGTGTGGCTGGAGCTGTGCGCCTCGATGTGGGAGATTGCCTCGTCGATGCCGTCCACGACCTTCACGGTGAGGATGAGGTCGAGGTACTCGGCGTCCCAGTCGGCATCCACCGCCGCGGTGATGCCGGGAAGAATCGCGCGCGACCTCTCATCCCCGCGCAGCTCCACCTTCGGCATCTTCTGCCGGACCAGGGGAAGGAAGCGGTCCGCGACGTCGGCGTGCACGAGGAGCTTCTCCAGCGCATTACAGGTGCCCGGGCGCTGGACTTTCGCATTGGCGACAACGTCCGCCGCCATGGAGAGGTCGGCCGTCTCATCGACGTAGATGTGGCAGACGCCCCTGTAGTGCTTGATCACCGGCACCGTTGCCGTGTCGACGACCCTGCGGATGAGGGATTCCCCGCCGCGCGGGATGACGAGATCCACGACCCCGGACATCGTCACCAGGAGGTCGATGGCCTCGTAGTCGGGCCTGTCCACGTACTGCACGGCGTCCCCGTCGATCCCGGCCGCCGCGCACCCCTCGCGGATGCAGGCCACCAGGGCCTTGCTCGATTCCATGGCCTCGCTGCCGCCGCGGAGGATCACGGCGTTTCCCGACTTCAGGCACAACGCCGCGGCATCCACGGTGACATTGGGCCGCGACTCGTAGATCATCACGATCACGCCGATGGGCGTGCGCACCTTTGAAAGTTGGAATCCCGAGGGCCTGCGCACCCCCTCCACCTGCCCCACCGGGTCCTCGAACCCGGCGATCTCCCGAAGGGAGGCGATGATGTCGTCGATGCGCGCGTCCGTCAGCGTGAGCCGGTCCAGCATCGCCGGGGAGAGGCCGGCCGCCCTGCCGCGCTCGACGTCCCGCGCGTTTGCCTCCCGGACTTTCACCCGGTGCCGGTCGATCGCGTGCGCTATCGCCTCCAGGGCGTCATTCTTGGACTG
This sequence comes from Spirochaetaceae bacterium, assembly GCA_003141795.1. The sequence goes on from PLNO01000300.1 coordinate 43,824, forward strand.
GGCGCTCGCCGTGCGTAGCGGTACGGATGCCTTCTTCGCCCCGCGCGCCATGGCCGTGATGTACTCCGACAGTCCCTGCATCTCACTCTCCCTGCGCGACGACGACGAGGTTGTCCCTGTGCACCACCTCGCCGAAGACGGCCTCGGCCCCGAGCAGCTCGGGGATCCGCTTCGTGTTCACGCCCTTGATCACGGAGAGCTCGTCACTGGAGAAGTTGCAGAGGCCCCGGGCGACCTCCCGTCCCTCCTCGTCGAGGATCGATATGACGCTGCCCATCGCAAAGGCCCCCCGGATCTCCTTCACCCCCGCGGGCAGGAGCGACCTCCCCTGCTTCACGATGGCCTTCTCCGCGCCCCTGTCCACGACGATGGCACCGTCCGTGCGGGGATTGAAGGCCATCCATTTCTTGCGGCCCTTCATGCGGCGCTGGGCGGGAACGAACCACGTCCCGATCTCCCCGCCGGAGAGGATGCCCGGCAGGTCCAGGCCGTCGCCGCGCGCGATGACCACCCCGACGCCGCTGCGCGTGGCGATGTCCGCCGCCCGGATCTTCGATTCCATGCCGCCTGATGAGAAAGATGAGCCTTTTCCCTCCGCGCCGGCAAGCACACTCTCCGTGACCTTCTCCACTGTCCGCAGCACCTTCGCGTCCTTGTGGGTCTTGGGGTTCTTGTCGAAGAGCCCGTCGGTGTCGGTGAGGATCACCAGGAGATCGGCGTCGAGCATGTTGGCGAGATGAGCGGAGATGATGTCGTTGTCGCCGAAGCGGATCTCGTCGAAAGACACGGTGTCGTTCTCGTTCACGATGGGCACGACGCCGAACGACCACAGCGTGAAGATCGTGTTGCGGATGTTGAGGTAGCGCGTCCTGCTGCGGATGTCCTCCGAGGTGAGGAGGATCTGCGCCGTCTCCCTCTGGACCGCTTCGAACTCCTGCTCGTAGGCGTGCATGAGCCTGCTCTGGCCGACCGCGGCGGCGGCCTGGAGGAGGTTCAGCTCCTTCGGGCGGACGGTGAGGCTCATACGGTTGAGACCCAGGGCGATCGCCCCCGAGCTCACGACGATGAAGGACCTGCCGGAGGACGGGTCGGGCGCGCCCTGGCCCGTGAGAGCGGCGATCTGTCGGACCAGGGATCCGATCACCCCGGAGGAGAACGCATGGTCTTCCTCGGTGGCCACGGCCGTGCCGACCTTGATGACGATCCGGCGGGCATGCTGGAGGGAAGCGCGCATTGGTGTCATGGTGACCTGACGGGAGCTCCTACGTCTTCGGCTTGGCGGGCGGCGCATCCTCGGCGCCCTGCTGGACGCGCGTGGCGCCGAGGATCCTGAAGGGGATGTCGTAGACGACCTTCTTGCCCCTGACGGTGGCGGTCAGGTACATCCGCAGGGTTTCCCCTGAATGGCTTTTGAGGAACATGCGGTCATTGCCCGACGGGTCGAAGGCCACGGGATACTTGTCGTTGCTTTCAGAGTTGAACCTGCCGAGGATGTCGGTGCCGAAGATCGCCCCCTGCGAGGAGCTCAGCACGATGTAGGAGCGCGGCGGGATCATCTGGACGTCGGTCCTGATGATCCGGACGAGCGGGCGCGCCTCACCGTCCACGGAGACGATGGCGGAATTGGCGAGATCCAGGTCGATCTGCTGATCGGTGAGGTTGTTGATCTTCAGCTCGAAGAAGTTGATGCCGACCGCCCATTCGACGCGCACTGCGTCGTTCTCGAACCGTGCCGGGTCAAGGTTGAGCTGCGCCGGATAGCTCGCGCATCCGGCAAGGAAAGCGGCGACGACGAGGGCAAGGGCCGCTCGAATCGACATTCTTCTCATCTCGATTCTCCTGGGCCCACCTTACCATAAATGGCGAAAGGGTACAGCCTCGGCGCGGCCTCAGCTCCGCACCGCATCGAACATCGCAACGATATTCTCCGCCGGCACCCCCGCGAGGATGTTGTGGACCTGCTGGAAGACGAATCCCCCGCCGGGGGCCAGCGCGTCGACCTGACGGCGCACGTGCTCCCGCACTTCAGCGGCCGTCCCCGACCGGAGGACGGTCTGCGTTTCGCATCCGCCTCCCCAGAAAACGATGTCCTTGCCGAAGTCGCGCTTCAGGCCGGCCGCATCCATCCCGGCCGTGGAGATCTGGACGGGGTTCACCGCGTCGAGGCCCGCGTCGATGAGGTCCGGCAGGAGCGCGCGCAGGCTCCCGCAGGAGTGCAGCATCACGCGGAGCGCCGGGCGTCCGGGCTCCCCTCCGCGCCCCGCCGGGGCGAGCTTCCTGGCAGCCTCCCACAGTGCGCGGTGGCGCGGCTTGAAGAAGCGCCGGTACATGTCGGGGGAGATCTGCGGCCCGGTCTGCATGCCCAGGTCATCGCCGAAGCCGATGACGTCGATCGAGTCGCCGACCGCGCCCAGGAAGCGCTTCAAGCTCTCCATGTGCAGCTCCACGACCCGGTCGAGGAAACGCTCGGCGCGTTCAGGCTCGCCCGCCAGGAGCATGAAGAAATTGTCATTGCGGTACATGAACTGGCCGGTCTCCAGCAGGTTGCCCCCGAAAAGTCCGGTGATGGCCCGCTGCGTCCCCGCTCGCAGGGCGGCAGCGCCCTGCCGCAGACGCTCAGCGCCGTTGGGTCCGTCCCCCGCGGGTCCCGGAGGCGCGGCCGTGGCGGCGGAGGTCCACATGCATTCGTCGAAGGCATGGGCGAGCCCCGGCAGATCATCCGTTTCAATGAAGGGGTAGTTCACCTGCTCGAAGTACAGCGCGCCGTCGGGCATCCGGCCCAGCACGGTGCCTTCCGCGGAGAGCATCACCCATTCCCCCGTGCGGCGCTCGAGCTTCACCCATGAGGGCATGAGGCAGGGGCTCCCGTCGGGGAGCTTCCACTCCTGCCAGGCGGACGCCTCATGGCTGAATCCCCGCCCCATCTCCACGGTGTCGATGCCGAACCGATCCAACACGTCGTCGTCCAGGACCGCGAGCTGCTGGATGGGATCGTAGACGCGCACGGGCCGTGCGGGCAGCCCGAGGTAACGGCGGAGCTCCGCATAGGAAACCGCGGTGAGCCCCGAGGAGCGGTGCCCGGAAAAGTCGACAGGCACCCTGTCGGGCTGTCGGTGGGCGAACGCCTCGAGCACCCGTTGCCGAGAAGTCATTCAATCCTCCTTCACGGAGCGGCAAGTTGCACGCCGCACGAGCTGCTCCTTCACCTTGATGACGTGCGCGTCGGTTCCGCGCTTCGTCATGCGCTCCAGCATCACCGTCGAGGCGAGCCTGCCCAGGAGCCCCGTGTCGATGCGCATCGTCGTGATCTGCGGCATCAGCGGGAGGCTGTAGTCAAGCACGTCCCCCGGCGCCACGAGGGAAACGTCCCGCGGCACCTCGATGCCGATGCGCCGCAGCGCGTCGATGACGTACAGCCCCAGGTAGTCGTCGTGGGCGAAGATCGCCGTGGGCCTGCCGGCCCTGCCGAAGAGCGCGGCGAGCTTCTTCTCCAGCCGCTTCACGTCCATGAACGGGACGGTGATGCGCCGCTCGGGGGAGAAGGAAACCTGGTGCTCGTCCATCGCCTTCTTGAACCCGATGAACCGGTCGGCAACGACCGTCGGCGATTCGGGCCTCTCGTACTCGACGAAAGCGATCGATCGGTGGCCCAGGGAGAGCAGGTGCAGCGCACCCTCGTAGGCTCCCTGGAAATCGTCCACGCAGACAGTGGGAAACCTGTCCTGCAGCCCGCTGTTGTTGATCACCACCACGGCGATGCCACGCGCGGTGAGCTCCGTGAACATCTCCGCATCGGAGAACTGGATCGCGAATACCCCGCCCACTCCTGCTCCCGTCGCGCGCCGCACGGCGAGCGCGGGGTCAGCCCCCGTGTCCATCGGGAGCAGCACGGGCAGCAGCCCCTTTGCGAGCAGCGCGTGCTCGAGCTCCGCGATCGTCGGTCGCACGAAGTTCCATTCGTACGTGCGGTCCTCCGCGTGAAGGATGCCGATGGCCGTCCCGTGCGTGCGGCCGCGCGCGGGCGCTCCGGCCCTGTAACCCAGCGCATCGGCCGCGGCGCGCACGCGGGCGCGCGCCGCCTCGGAAATCCGCCCCTTGCCCGAAAGGGCGAGCGACGCCGTGGCAACCGATACCTCCGCCTTCTTTGCAACGTCCTGCAGCCGTACGACGGGCATGATGCTCACTTTCGTGGTTAAATTTTATCATATTTAATCTGACCCTGCGTGGCCTGTCAAGAAGAATTGGTGATGAACAAAGATAAAAGAATGAAAAAACTTGACAGCCCACCCCCGGTAGGTTAAAAAGATGCTAAACAGTCCGTCATCCAGATTCTTCCGCCGGCCCTGCGGGCCGGATGTTCACTACGCACCTGGGGTCCGCGGGAAACGCCGGCATCGTGAGGCGCTCACCCACGCCCTGGATATATGTCTCATCAAAGGAGGATTGAATGAGCAAGTGGAAAAGCACGCTCGTGCTGCTCAGCGCGCTGGTGGTGTTGCTGCCCGCGAGCCTCGCGGCGGAATCGAACAGCCTCGTCCTGATGCACGACAAGGGCGGCAACCCGAACTACGTGCCGTTCTTCGAGGATCTCGGCAAACAGGCAATGACGGCCGTCGGCGTGGGGTTCAGCCAGACGCCGTATCCGACGACCGACGTATTCCAGGCCGCGGTGCGCGCCGCCCTGCCGACGAACAAGGCGCCGGATCTCTTCACGTGGTGGTCCACCTACCGCATGAAGGACCTCGTCGACCTGGGCCTCGTTGCCGACATGACCGCCCTCTGGGACAAGCACAAGGCCGAGTATCCCCAGGGCCTGCGCGACGCGTTCACCTTCAACGGCAAGGTGTACGGGTTGTGCGACGTCGTGGAGTACTGGGGCGTGTGGTACAACAAGGACGTTTTCGCCAAGTACAACCTGAAAGTCCCCACGACATGGGCCGAGTTCCTCAAGGTGTGCGACACGCTGAAGAAGAACAAGGTCACCCCCATGCTGCAGTCCGTCCAGGGCCGCTGGCCGACCTTCATCATGTTCGAGGAGATGGTCGCCCGCCAGGATCCCCAGCTCTACGTCGACCTCTGCGACGGCAAGGTGAAATACACCGACCCGCGCGTCAAGGAAGCCTTCAAGGTGTGGGCCGATCTGATCGCCAAGGGCTACTTCACCGATCCGTCCACGGACCTTTTCTCCGACGGACCGCGCCTGTTCGCCTCCGGACAAGTCGCCATGATCCCCTGCGGATCCTGGTACCTGACCCAGCTCACCGGCAACGGCGTTCCCGAGGACAAGGCTGACATCTTCATCCTCCCGCCGGTGAAACCCTCCGCGGGCAAGGTCGTCATCATGGAGGCGAGCCCCATCCTCATCTCCGCCAAGGCCCCGAACCTCAACAACGCGAAAAAAGTCGCCGACTGGTGGATGGGCCCCGAAGGCAACGCGGCGTTCGCGAAGATGCTGAACCAGTATCCGGCCAACGCCAAGTCCGATGCGAGCTTTCTCCCGGCCACCAAGGTCGCCTTCGCCAAGACGATCAAGGACGGGAACTTCCGCGTGCTCAACCGCTACTGGGAAGCCACCCCGACGCCGATCTGTGAGAAGGCCGTCGACGAGTTCGCCAAGTTCATCCTGAAGCCCGCCACCGTCGACACGGTGCTCGCGGACCTTGACAAGATCGCCGCCGATTACTGGGCAACGGCAAAGAAATAGGCCCGGGTCTCCCTACGTGACCTCATCGGGGCGCCGACCACGGCGCCCCGCTCTTCTCTGGAGGACATCCTGAAAGCCAAGGAAACGGTCGTCAGCTATCTCTTCATCCTTCCCGCGTTCGCCCTCGTCGTGGTTCTCCTCGTCGTGCCCATGCTGCAGAACGTGTACTACAGCTTCTTCAACTGGGACGGGCTCGGGGCACCGGTGTTCAACGGGATCAAGAACTACGTGACGCTTTTCACCGACGCGGTCATCGGCACCTCGATGCTGAACACGGTCCTGTGGGTGGTATTCACGCTCGTTTTCCCCGCCCTGGGCGGGCTTCTCGTCGCGGTGTTCCTCACGGGAGTGAAGGGCGCGAGCTTCTTCAAGAGCATCTTCTTCATCCCGCTCACCATCTCCTTCGTCGCCACCGGCATCATCTGGACCTACATGTTCAGCAGGGAGCTGGGAGTCGTGAACGGGATATTCGCTCTCCTCGGCCTGGACCTGAAGCCGTCCTACCTCACCTCGGTACCGCTCAATACCTTCGCCATGATCATCGCGTGGACGTGGCAGCAGCTGGGGAGCAACATGGTGATGTTCCTCATGGGCCTGGGAACGATCCCCCGGGACCCCATCGAGGCATGCCTCCTGGACGGCGCCAACAAGTGGCAGACCTTCATCCACGTGAAGTTCCCCATGCTCGCCCCCATCACCACGGTGGTCATCACCATGGCCATGGTGAACTCCTTCAAGGTGTTCGACATCATCTACGTCATGACCCGCGGCGGGCCGTACTCCTCCTCGGAAACGCTGGCCGTTTCGATGTTCCGTGAGACGTTCACCCTTTTCCACATGGGCTACGGCGCGGCGATCTCCGTCGTGCTCTCCGTCATCGTCATCCTCATCTCAGCCGCCTACATCAAGCGCATGACGAAGCGCGACATGCTGTACTATTAAGGAGGGGCGAATGTCGTCCGCCGTGAAGAAGATCCCGATATATCTGATCCTCGCGCTCCTCACCGTGATCTGGCTCCTCCCGGTGGTGACCACGTTCCTCGTATCCTTCAAAAGCTCGAAGGATTTCGTTACCCAGACCTTCTACCAGCTCCCGACGCAGTTCTACTTCTTCAAGAACCTCGTCACGGTGATCCAGCAGTACCGCCTGGGCTCGCATTTCTTCAATTCGCTCCTCTACGCCTCCCTGGCAACGGTGGTCGTCATCATCACCTCATCCATGGCGGGCTTCAGCATCGTGCGGCTGCGGCCGAAGTTCAACTTCCTCCTCTTCCTCATCATCTACAGCGGGACGCTCTTCCCGTTCCAGATGTACCTCATCCCGGTCTACCGGCTTTTCAACACGCTCGGTCTGTACGACACGCGCACCGGCATGATCCTCATCTATTCGGCCATCTGCATCCCCTTCAGCCTGTTCGTCTACCGCGGGTTTTACACGACGATCCCCAAGGAGATCGAGGAGGCAGCGAAGCTCGACGGCTGCGGCGCCGTGCGGTCGTTCGTGTCCGTGTTCCTCCCCCAGTCCCTCCCACCCACGGCGGTCGTCGCCCTTTTCCAGGCCACCTGGATCTGGAACGACCTTCTCTTCGGCATGGTCCTCTCCCGGTCGCAGAGCGTACGGCCCATCATGGTCGCCGTTGCCACGATGAGCGGCTACGGCGGAGGGAACATCCCGTGGATCATGACCGCGGTGATCTTCACCTCGGTGCCCACAATCCTCCTGTTCGTCGCCCTGCGGAAGTTCTTCATCCAGGGAATGGTCATGTCGGTGACCGCGTAGCGGGGAGCCGCTGCCTCGTCCAGGTGTTTTCGAAGCACGGAGCAGGATCATCCCGTCATTGTATGATGACGCGGGCGAGGTGAGGCGTGAGAGACGTGATACCGCATGAACGAATCGAAAGCCGCATCGTCGAGCTGCGCGGCAGGAAGGTGATGCTCGACCGCGACCTCGCGGAGCTGTACGGCGTGGAGACAAAGGCGCTTAACCAGGCCGTTACTCGGAACATCGAGAGGTTTCCTGACGACTTTTCCTTCAAGCTGACGTGGGATGAGGCGCATTCTCTAAGGTCACAATCTGTGACCTTAGAACAGGGAGCTTATGCGAAGTATCCGCCGCGTGCTTTCACCGAGCACGGCATTCTCATGCTGTCGAACGTGCTCCGAAGCGAGCGTGCTGTGGCTGTGAGCATAGAAATCGTCCGTGTGTTCACGAAGATGCGAGAGATGGTGCGGGGCTACCGTGAGCTGACGGAGCGCGTCCAGAAGATCGAGAGGCGTCAGGACGTGGAAAGCCGGGAAATCTGGAAGGCGATCCGGTTGATTCAGGGCACCATGATGAGGTGAGAAGCAGCGCAGGCCGCCCGCGGCCGTGCGGTCGTTCTTCTCCGTGTTCCTCCCCTAGTCTCTTCCGCCCACGGCGGTCGTCGCCCTTTTCCAGGCCACCTGGATCTGGAACGACCTTCTCTTCGGCATGGTCCTCTCGCGGTCGCAGAGCGTGCGTCCCATCATGGTGGCCGTTGCCACGATGAGCGGCTACGGCGGAGGCAATATCCCCTGGATCATGACGGTGGTGATCTTCACCTCGGTGCCCACGATCCTCCTGTTCGTGGCCCTGAGGAAGTTCTTCATCCAGGGAATGGTGCTCTCCGTCACCGCGTAGTGGAGAGCGGCCGGGCGCGTGGTGAGCGCGCCCCTGTTAGTTCACGCGCGTGACGGTGGCGTACGAGTGTTTGGTGGAGACGCTCCCGTCCCATAGGTAGCTCAGCGTATACACGGCCTCCCCGTCAAACTTTACGAGCCAGCACGTCTGGGAGCTGTCGAGAGTCACCCAGCCCGACGTCGGCGAGTGGGGCGTGGAAATCGAAGCCCGCGCGAGGTTCGCGCCGTCCGACGCGTAGAAGTACGCCCCGTCGGTGGCGATGCCGGTTCCCGTCAAGGACGAAGAGATCGAGGTCACGACAGTCGATGACGTACAGGTACGCCCCGAGGACGCACGCCGCGTCCAGGCGGGTATACGTGTGGCCGCTCAGCTCGTAGGCCGTCGTGGCGCCGGTCGCCTTTGTGATGGCGCGGATCTGCTTCGGGCCGTACGTCCATCCCCCGTATTGATACGGCACCCACATCGTTTCCACAAGATAGAGGGTGGTGGCATCAACCGCCATGCCCCAGGGCTGGCCGCAGGAGGAGGAGGTGTAGCCCAGCGTCGCGTTGTTCGCCACCACGGTGGCAGTCCCGGTGAAGGTCGGGCCGGAGATGGAACCGGCAACCGCGGCCCCGTCGGCATGCCCGCTCGCATTGTACGTCCGCACGGCGTAGTAGTACACCGTACCCAGAGCGGCTGTGGAGTCGGTGACCGTGATGGTTGTCGACCCGTCAGACGGGACGCTCGCCGTGAGCAGGGGCGTGGCGTTCAGGCTGAGCGCCGCCTGGCGGTCCGTGAGGGACGTGGCCCGGTACAGCCCGTATCCCGTGGCGCCCGTGGCATTTGTGAAGGTGATACTGAGCCCCGTCGAGATTTTGTCTTCGCCGATGAGCCGGCTGATGTTCTGGATCGTGGAAAAAGGCGCTGCAACAATCACGGCGAGACGAAGCTTCCAATCCGCAGTGCTCACGTCATTGCTCGCGATGGAGAGGCTCACGGCCTTCGTGCCGGAGGAAGTGGCGTCGAAGTGCAGGACGAGCGTGCCGCTTCCCCCCACGGAGAGGGTCGACGCCGGCCGGCTGGTGATCGCGAACATCCCGGCTTCTGTTCCGGAGTACGGGGTCAGCGTAATGCCGTTGTCGCCGATCGTCAGGGCGTTCTTTCCTGTGTTGGCGATGGTGATGGTAATGTCCTTGGTCTTACAGTAAGCCAGGGAGCCTGCGTCACAGGTCCCGCCCGCGCTGAGCGCGGTGCCGTCGGCGAGGTCGACGCTGATCACCGGCGAGGCGGCAAGAGCCTGCGCCTTCTCCGCGAGGGTCTGCAGGGGGTTGTCGCACGCGCCAAGGACCACGGCGATCCCCAGGATAAGGGCGCGGCGGATGATTGTCGAACGCTTCATGTCGTGTACCCCCTACTGCTCGATCCAGAGAACGTCGGGGGCGCTGGCCTCCGCCGCGCGCGTGCTGTCGGCGGCCACGGGCACCGCCGGTCCGCTGCGCTCGACCAGCTGCGGGTCGAGCTGCCGCGCGCGCGATCGCCGTGTCCGCGTCCTGCACGTGCCCGAGGGCTCGCTGCGCCCGCGAANNCTACAGGCTCGCTGCGCCCGCGAAAGGTTCACGAGCAGGGCGGAGCTGTCAGGCGCGAGCTTCACGGCCTGCTGGTAGTAGCTCAGCGCTGCCGCGTTGTCCGCCCTGAGGGCCGCGATGTTGCCCAGGTTCACGAGCGCCGGCGCGAACGGCTTTCCCTTTGTCGCGGCAAGGAACTCCTCCGCCGCCTCCGCGAGCCTTCCGTAGCGGGCTTTCAGCACGCCGCGGGAGTTGAGGAGCTTCGGAGTCTGCGGCCCGGAACCGGCCCCCCCGAGTGCCGCAAGCCGGACGGCGAGCTCCTGGTCCACGAATCCGCCTACCTCTTGGGAGTACATCACTGTCAGCGGCCGCGCGGGGACGTTCTCCGCGGAGCTTCCGTCCGCCGGCAGGCCGACGGGCGCAAAGGACTTCCATGCCTCGTGCACCGGGTAGAAGTCGGCGGTCCCGACCGCAAGATTCTCCCGCCACTCGCCCGCTCCGTGTTTCCAGGCATCGGCGAGGGACGAACCACGGAGGGTCACCTCGATGGGGAGCCAGACCTTTCCGTCCCGGACGATCAGGTCATCGGTCGCGGAGAACTGGGATCCCATGACCCTGGGGTCGATGTCGAGATTGATCGCCATGAAGATGTGTCCGGGAACCGTGATGAACGCCGTTTCCACGCCGACGGACTCGAAGAACGACGCGTAGAGTACGCTCAGATCCGAGCAGTCCCCGGCCTTGAACGCGAGCGTCTGGCGCGGGAACTTCACGAAGTCCACGATCTCGGGATTCGCCTGGGCCTGGGCAAAGGGGCTCTTCGGGTTTACGACGTAGGACAGACCGTACTGCCGTAGCGCCGCGTGGAAGGCTATGGCGGTCTGGAGATTCCTGTTGATGGCCGCGTTGCACAGGTCCTTCACGGCGGAGGTGACGTTGTTCGATAGAACGAGAACCCAGGGATCCTTGCCTGAGACGAATGCGGCCGCCTTCTCGTTGTTGTCCCAGGTGAGCGCGTTACGATCGTATATCACCATCGTGGCCGTCTTCGTCTGGGAAAGGGGGGCGACGCTGTCGCTGTAGTCGATGCGGACCTCGGCGGACACTTTCGTCATCTCGGTGACGTCCAGGATCGAGCCGTTGAAGAGCGCGAACACCGGCAGCTCGCGGCTCTCTCCGGGGGCAAGCTCGGCGATCGTCGCGCACTCCTTGGGCGCGTCCATGTACTGACGGATGATCATGCTCACGCTGAAGTTGCGGGCAGTCTCCTTGCCCGTGTTGGAGACGACGATGCTGCCGATCGGGTGATCGTCGTAATATCCCTTCAAGACGGGAAAGACGCTGGCGAGCTTCAACCCGGTGATCGTGATGATGCCGGGCCGCACCTTCTCTGTCGGCGCACGCGCCGGGGACGGGGTCCATGCGAGACTCAAAGAGGTGTTCAGTCCTCCGTAGAGCCCACCTTGTAAAGATATGATTCGTCGAGGCGGAGGCCCCACTGCGGGTCGAGCTGGAGCTGCAGCCCGGCCCCCGCCTCGGCAATCCCGTACGTATAGACCTGGCCATCCGAATTGCTGAGCCCGCCGACGACAAGGCCCCCGGAGGCGAATATCCGGCCTGTGAGCCCGCCCGTGATCGGCAACTGAAAGGCCGCCCCTCCCATAAGGAGGCCTTCCGACAGGACGCTCGTCGCCGTCTGCCCCGCATACGCCTGGAGACCGCCCCCGGAATAGGCGGCGTTGAGGCCGAAGGAGAGCGGAGTAAGGGCGGGCGGCGCATATTCAGCGCTACACTCGCCACCATAGCCGGGCGCGAAGCTCGTGGAGCCGAGGGGAATCGTGACAGACGGGGCTGCGGTGAACTTCCAGGGGCCGGCAGCATCGGGGAAGACGAACACGGATGTTGATTGACCTGTGTTCGCCGTGATTCAGGGATCAGGGGGGTACGCGAGGCACCCTGATCGAGAAGCGCGATTCTCACTCATACTTTTCGATGTACATTCTTCGGCTGAACTTCAGGTCGGATGATGATACGGGTCGAACGTAGCACGTGCGGGGGAAGAGGTCGTCCTGATTTGCGAATCAGGACTGTCGGGAAGCCTATTTTCGCGGTGCCTGTCCCCGGCGACGATACTCGCTCGGGCTGCGTCCTTGTGCCTTTTCGAACTGGGCGTGGAACACGGCCTTCGAGACGTAGCCCGCATCGGTGGCGATGTCGAGGACCGTCCTGTCGGGCTCCCGTGTGAGGAGGTCGCACACGTACTGGATGCGCAGCTCGTTGAGCCACGCGGGGAAGGTCGTGCTCAAGTGCTGGCTGAAATGACGGGAGAGCCTGTAGCCGGGCACCTTGATCAATCGGGCCAGCGAACCGACCGAAAGGCCGGGTGTCCGATAGACCTGATGATCGGTCACGAGCCGCCGCAGGCGCCGATCGATCTCCTGCGCCTCGTGGTCCCCGATGGAAAGCCTGCGCTTGTGCTCGACCCCGATCGCCTGGCGAGCCCGGGAAAAGAGATCGGGCACGGCCATGAGGAGCCAGAACAGCCCGAGCAACCAGGCGGTGAGCAGAAGGTGGCCCGCACGGTAGAGGACCTGCATGTCGAGCAGGAGAGCCATCCCTATGGTCGTGAGGATGAGCGTGAGAACGCCGCACCCGGCAAGGACCCCGCGGATGAGCGATGAGCCGAGCGGGATGTCGCGCACACGCCACCTGCCGCGAAAAAGCGCGACAACGGTGACCACCACGGGCCACGCGTAGGTCAGGGTGGCGGACACGGCGTGCAGCGGCCTCAGCGCTCGCGTGTCCTCCACGCTCGCATACAACACCCGCCATCCTATCACGCTGTCGAGCCACGGGATGGCCCAGAGAGCCGCGGTCCAGGCGGCACCAACCCAGTACAAGCTCGATGTGCGCCGCGGGGCCCGCGCGCCGCCCAGGAGATAGAGCACGAGCTCGTAGAAGGACTGGCTCACGAGGTACACGAGGAGAAGGACGAGCCCATCCGACACCATGTCCGGCCAGGACGGGTTCATCGCGCTGAGGCTGAAGAGAAGACCGACGCTGAAGTAGAGGAGGCACAGGGGAAGGCGCAGATGGCCGCGCCTCGAATCGACGAGGAAGGCGATGCTTGCGACAATCAGCGCCAGACCTGCGCCGCCGCGGAGAAACTCGTAGATCGTGACGAACATGGCGGATACTCTCGGCTTACGTGCTTGGACCTCAACCCTACCGAAAAACGAAGCGCTGTCAAGCGGAGCGCGGACAGGGCCTCTGCCGGGCAGGCGGGTAGCCGCTGCCGGCCCCTGGTCGCTATACTCACCGCGATGTCCCCGTTCACTCGTGATGCGCTCGGTATCGTCGCTTCGTACGTGTTCGTCTTCGGCCTCATCGGGATCGCGACCCTGCTCATGCAGCGGGGCCGTCTCGCGCCTTCACTGACGCGCAAGATCATCCACATCGGCGTCGCCCACTGGTGGCTCATCGCCATGGCCACGATGGATGACCCATGGGTCGCCTCGGTGGGCCCGGCGAGCTTCATCGTCATCAACGCCGCGGCCATCCGCATGCGGCTCCTGCCCGCAATGGACGAGGGAACCGGGGGCCGCAACTGGGGCACCGTCTATTTCCCCATCTCCTTGCTCGTCCTCGTGAACGTCTGCTGGCGCGGCATCGTGCCGCCCTGGGTGGGGGGAATCGGCGTCCTCACCCTCGGATGGGGGGACGGGCTTGCCGCGGTAATCGGTGAGCTGAGCACGGGACCCGGGTGGCGGATCTGGGGCGGAAGAAAGAGCCTCGCCGGCACCGCGGTCATGTTCGGCGCATCATTCGTGGTCGCCCTCGTCTTCACGCTCCTGTTCAGCGCGCGGTTCGGTGCCCTGCTCCCCGCCGCGGGGGTGGCGGCGGTCACGGCGGCAGCGGCAACCGTTGTGGAGCTCGTGACACCGCTCGGCGTGGACAACGTCACCGTTCCCCTCGCCGTCGTCGCTCTGTACGCCGGGGTGTTCGCGTGAGTCTCCTGCTGCTCTTCCTCCTTGGATTCCTCCTCAACGCCGCTGCCTCGGTCCTCGCCCTCTGGCGGGGCGCGATCGATCCGGGCGGCGCGGCGGCAGGCACGGTGGTCGGCACGTTGATCTTCGCCTGCGGCGGCCCCCTGTTTTGGCTCGTCCTCATGGCGTTCTTCGTCTCCTCCACCGCGCTAGGCATGGTGGGCCGGCGGCGCAAAGCGGGGCTTCACACCATCAACGAAAAGGGCGGCCGACGGGACGCGCTGCAGGTGCTGGCCAACGGCGGCATGGGCATGCTCACCGCCGTGCTCTACCGGCTTTCAGGCAATGCCGCCTGGGCCGCGGGGTTCGCCGTCTCCTTCGCCTCGTCGAACGCCGACACGTGGGCGAGTGAGCTCGGCGTGCTGTCCCGGTGGGAGCCGGTGTCCCTCCTCACCTTCCGCCGCGTTCCGCGCGGCATTTCGGGAGGGTTGAGCGGCCTGGGGAGCCTTGCCTCGCTGGGGGGAGCGGCCCTGATCGCCGTGGTCTTCGCGCTGATCAACCTGCCGCTCGCCATCGTCCATGGAAGCTTTCTTCGCGTGGCAGGGGTGATCGCGGCCGGGGGGTTCGTCGGGTCTCTCGTCGACAGTCTTCTCGGAGCCACGCTGCAGGCCCAGTACGCCGGCCCCGGCAACGAAGTGACGGAGCATCGCAGCGCGGAGGACGGAACGCGCAACGCACTCGTGCGCGGCATCCCGTTCGTCGACAACGACGTTGTGAACTTTGCAAGTTGTGCCGCGGTGACCGTGGCTGCTGTACTGCTAGCACCGCTGCTGGGATAGTGGTCCGGCGCTACCGCTGGACGCGACCCGATCCCGATCCCGACATGAGCGCCTTCACCTCCGCAACCGACAGGAGGGGCAGATCGCCGGGAATCGAATGCTTGAGGCACGAGGCGGCCACGGCAAACTCGAGGGCGTCCTGTGCATTGCCGAGGCTGGAAAGCCCGTAGATCATCCCCGCGGCGAAGGAGTCCCCGGTGCCCACTCGGTCGACGATGTCGCGGATATCGTACCTCCGTGACACGTGGAAATCGCTACGCGTGTGGAGGATCCCCGACCACCCGTTCTCGTTGGCGGACCTGCTCTCCCGCAGCGTGATGGCGATCTCTTTCAACGAAGGAAACTCCGCGAGCACTTTCTCCGCGAGGCCGCGGTACTTCTCCGCTTCCAGCTTTCCCGATTCCACGTCCACCGCGACGCTGATGCCGAGGGATTTCTGGCAGTCTTCCTCGTTTGCGATTGCAACGTCGACGAATTTGACGATTTCCCGCATGATTTCCGGAGCGCTCACCCCGTACTTCCACAGGTTCTTCCTGTAGTTCAGGTCACAGGAAACCGTGAGCCCTTTCTGCTTCGCCTTCTTCACGGCCTCCAGGGAGAGCTCAGCGGCGCTCGCCGACAACGCGGGAGTGATGCCCGTGATGTGAAACCAGGTCGCACCCGAGAGCGCATCGTCCCAGGCCACGTCGCCGGGCTTTGCCTCGGCGATGGCGCTGCCCCGCCTGTCGTAGATCACGACGGACGGCCGCTGGTTGGCTCCTGCCTCCAGGAAGTAGATGCCGAGCCTTTCGCCCGTGCGCATGATGCACGAGGTATCGATGCCGTGCCGCCGGAGCTCGCCGACGCAGGCGTCGCCGATGGCGTTCTGCGGGATGAACGAAACAAAGGACGTGTCGCATCCGAACCGCGAAAGTGCCGTTGCGACGTTCGCCTCCCCGCCCCCGAAGGTCGCTTCGAAGGACGGGCTCTGGAAGAACCGCTCGGAGCCGGGCGGCTTCAAACGCAGCATGATCTCCCCGAACGTGACGTAGCGTGCCATCTGCTCCCCCCGATAGTGGGCCCACAGGGACTTGAACCCCGGACCAACGGATTATGAGTCCGCCGCTCTAACCAACTGAGCTATGGGCCCTCATTGGGCGCGCAGACTCTGCCGACGTGCGAGGCCGGGCGCCCCTTTGGGGCGCGCAACCTTTGCCAACGTGCAAGACCGGGCGCCCCTAGAGGTTCTACCCTACCGAAATACCACCGTCTGTCAAGTCGAGCCGCCCGGCATTGCGACCAGGCCTGCGCCGCCCGCGGTTCGTTGACAGACTTCTCATCGGCCGGCTATCCTCTGAGCATAGCCGGCGTGATGAAATGGCAGACATGCCAGACTCAAAATCTGGTGAGGCGCAAGCCTCGTGTCGGTTCAAGTCCGACCGTCGGCAACAAGCTCTTTCTGGCGTAAGGAATTGGAGCGCGCGTATCCTGCACTCACACAGGACGGCGCTCCTTTCCTCCTCACCAATACCTGTTTCCATACCTGTTGGTAGAGTCCTGTTCTTCGGCTTCTCCCTCGAAAGGGACGAGCTGCTCGCGTCCGCGAGCATAGTTCCTTCCGAGAGCTCGAAAGGAGCATGCCGTGGGAAGGACGAAAGAGGAGTTCGTGGTACTGCCGCCAAATGCGCACAGTCCGTTCTATAGAATACGCTGGGGCGACGATCCAAAGCGTTCCGCCGTTTCACTCCATACGAGCGACAAGCGGGAGGCGTACAAACGCGCCGAGCGGCAGCTTCTGGAACGACACACGAAAAGGCGAACTCTGGAAGACTACGTCAACGAGCGCGAGCTCTTCGTGTGGGGCAAGTGCAAGTACGTGATCAACCGTATCGCTGAGGGGCACTCCTTCCCAATCAAGACGGTCAAGCAGCACTGGGGCCATCTCCACAACTACATCCTTCCCCATTTCGGGCGACTGCCTCTCGATGCGATAAGGCCGACGGACTTCGAAGACTGGCGCCTAACCCTTTCGCTCGCGAATTCCACAAAAAACCACATAAGGAACGCATTCAGGATCGTCATGGAGCTTGCGCGGAAAGACGGCCTCATCACCTCCAACCCGATCTCGTTGACCAGCCAAGTCGAAAAGAAGCAGTACAAGCACAGGGACATCTTCACTGAAGCCGAAATTCAGACCCTCTTCTTTGATGATGAGGTGAAGTTGCTGACGATCTGGAAACGGCTGGACTGGCTGGCCTTTTTCAGCGTCTACGGGACATCGGGAATGAGGATGGGAGAGGTCCGTGGCCTCTGCTGGGAACAGATCAACTGGACCTCCGCTACGATCTTCGTAGATCGGGCAATCAATTGCGATGGAAAAATGGGACCAACCAAGGATAGGAGGCCAAGGCTGGCCGAATTGGAGCCTGAGGTTCTCGGTAGACTGAGGGAGTGGCAAACGATGAGCACAACAACCGCTCCCCAGAACCTGGTATTCCCAGGTGCGATCAAGGGAAGGCCGTACTCAAAGGAGACAGTCATCGAGCACTTCCGCAGCGCGATCCGCGTATCGGGAATAGCGATCGCGGGCAGGAACTTGGTTTCTCACTCGTTCCGCCACACCTATTCGACCGAAACTGAGGACGGGACATCGGTCGAGGACCACGAGCCAACGCCGACGTCGGCACTACACTCGACGGCCGAGATGGCTCAGCGGTACGACCATCCTACGCACGAGCACCTACTGCGTAGGACCAATAGGAAAAGAGCGGAGCGTCAAAGGGCTCCGCTCTCAGACCGTGGAAGAGCGACCTCTCAAAGGCAGGGATGATGCAATCGAAAGCGATCTCAGAAGATGGTCTCTTCCAATACACCCGCCTCTGGCCGCACACCGCCGCTCTGCCCATGCGCATTTGGCTGCCCGACGAGGGCGCCGAGAACGGCAACATACGGGTCCAGACGACGCACGCCGCGGTGTCCCTCCCCAACGAGGTGGTGCTGGTCTCGATCTTTGAGCAACCAGAACTGGTCGAGGGAACGTTGTCGCTCTCGGATTTGGCCGCGGTCATGGCTTTCGTCATGAAGAGGCTCGCCGCCCTCCGAGTACACAGCGACGGGGATTGCGACAGCGCGGATCTGATCGAGCGGCTGAGGCGATAGGAGGTCTCGGGTAACAGCCGATTTAGCCAGCGGCGATCAAGAGTGCCTTGGTTCGAACGTGCTCAGGCAGCGACGAGTTGGCCGCTACTGCTTGACGTGCCAGAAAAGATCAAACTCTGGGTTGTGTCGGGGTGGTTCAGCCGTGCCAATCATACCGCCGCCCCGAGGAGGATCCTCCCTTGGTTGGGGAGCAAGCGTGAGGGACGGCGAGAGAAGTAGAGAGCGTAACTGCCCGAAGGTGATCAAGGCCTCGGTCGGTCGCCTACGTCGCGGAGTCGGGAAGCCAAGCGGAACGGAGTTCAGAACGTACCTGGGAGAACACGACGGCATCCTCGATGGGGTTCTTCGCGCGAATCGAGTGGCGTGAGGCCTGTCGTTGCGGCTGCTCCTTCTCCTCAGGCGCTGCCTGGACTCGGGAACTTGAAGGTGAACACAGGGTCGCCCTCTTCGTCGACGCCGTAGGAGAGGAGCGTGCCGAACATCGCCCCGAAGAGCAGCTCGTCGATGTGTTCAAAAGGCGTGAGGGCATCAGTCTCCCTCGTACCCCCAGCAACATTCGCGAGTTCCTCTCCGAGTTCAAGGGGAATCTGGACTTCCGCCCGCCTATGAACACCCGCGCGGGCGAGTGCACGGGTGATGCCTTGTCCAATCGCAGTCGCGACCTCCTCCGATTTGCATTTCACGTCTACCGCGCTTCCCCCGTCCCGCGTGAACTTACCCCGCACTGACAGAGTGTTCCCCTTCACACTCACTGTATCCGCCTGCTCGATGCGGAGATCCTCGCCTTCGGCATTGAGGTCCTCCACCACCACAATGCTCCTGAGGTCCTCGTCAAGGCCCGCTGTGACCTCCGACGCACAATCCACTGAGATCTTCATCTCTTCCTCCCTTGTTCCCGAGCCGCACGTATCAAGATCGGTCCCGCTCCATGGTCTGGGGAGATCGCGGCAGCCTTCACCCTAGTCGGCTTCCAGATCCACAGTAGAGGCGCTTTCGCCGCCCCTCTGTGTCGGGAAACAGGAATCCCCTTACGAGCCTCCCTCTCCCTTGGAGAATCGCCCAGTCGACATTTGATTTCGCCGCCTTGGCCCGCAGCTTTAGCCCTTCTGTTTCAACTCACGCATCCCCGAAGGGGTGCGATGCCCTAGCACTGGCGAAACCCAACCCACCCAAGTTTCAACTCACGTGCCATGCGGCACGACCGACTCACTGACGATATAGCACAATAAAGACCGCTACTCTCTGATAACACGCGCTTTTCCAGAATTGTGCGTTATGCGACACACTGAAACTTCAGGTTCGAACCTTCGCCCTTGCTGTCAGTCTCCGCCTATCGCCCTGCCACCCACGACCACGCGATCCCTCGCGCAAATGCTCCAATCCACTCGGGAGCGGGAACTGATTGGGATGAAAACCGCACCAAAACCGCCCATGGCCGAAGGGGCATCTTCAGTTGGCCCAAGGGGCTGCCAAACGTGCGGTGGCACAAACCGTCCATCTCGTTCCAGGCCCGTCTACCATCCTCGCTCCCGACGAAGATCGCAGCCACAGGGATCCTCGCCCGAAAGACGCCGAGTGAGAGGGCACCATCACTTGTGCCCCCTTGCAGGGTGAAGATCTCCTGTCCAGGCACCGTCACCGCGGAGCCACCGAAGCCCTGTGAAAGGACAGCCAAAATCGTCGGCATGAGCGAATCTTCTCCGTCGCGCGGAGCAATCTCGGTGAGATGGCATGTGTTGAAGTCAACGAAAACGATCGCATCGGTCATTGCTATTCTTCCCTCTCCTTCCCGCTCGGTGAAGGTCCCAGACACCGCGATCGGCTATGGCCGTCGGGCGCGCAAGTATCTTGGGCAGTCTGGCAGAGGTTCGATCGTGACTTCAGCGGTCGCGTTCGTTTTGCGAGGTGCCGAGCAAGATACTCTCGATGAAAATCCAGAATTCGCGGGACTTGATCCTCGCCTACATGGAAGAACTCAGACCCTCGACCAGCACGCCCCGAAGGTTCTCTCCAGTCTACGGATTCTGCTCCTCAGGCGGCTTGGATCATGCAGTGGACGTTGGCAAGCTGCTGCTCTTGCTTGGCAAGGACCCGCGCTGTCTCATAATCAACTACCTGGCCTCTGAGAGTTGCCTGTGGGAGCGGCCGTCCCTGTACGTCAGCCAGCGCGAGCGCCCCGAAACGGTGGTCGTTGAGCTGCTGTCTTCGATCTCGGGCGCCAGCTTGGAGGAGCTGGCAGCTCACCACGTCGATCCTCACGCCTATGCCAGCGTCCACGCCGCCGCCCTGGATATGCTTTTTGCGCCTTTGTATTTTTCAGCGGTCAACGATGTGCCCTCCCTTGAGGGGATTGTCATGAAGGCAAAGAAACGCTTTGGCGTTCTGAACGTTTTTGTGGACGACATGTCTCTCCTTCGACTCGACCCGAGGAGGCAACCAGCGGAGAGCGACCTGCCTCATGTCTGCAAGAAGCTGCAAGCACTCGCCCGCAGAGCTGAGGTTGCCATCTTCGGCGGTCTCACGTCGATGGACCTGCGAAACGCGAGTTCGATGGCCGACACTGCCATGCGCCTTGAGAACCTGGGATGCGGCATGGCTCGATTGGGAATCCAGCGGCGAGGCGAGACGAAGCCTCGCTTCAGTCTGGCCTCGATCTGCCCAAATTGCGGCAGGATCGAAAGGCTCAGGCGCACACCATGGACCGAGGTCTCGAATAGGTTCGAGAAGATGCAGAGAGACTGATTGCATAGCCGACCATGTACCATCGTCGTGCGGTCGCGTTCAGAAGGATCACAAACCTCCTACGGATGAACACCCCGAAAGAAAAAATTTCCTTGATCATTCGTTCCTTTACCGAAAAATCGCTGCCGTGGTTCTCTTTCCAGGTGAAACTGAGTTTCGCCACGTGAAAGCGGCTCCACTTTCACGTGGTGAAAGGGCCCGTCTGCCCGCCCAAGGCTTCTGCCATAGGTCGAGCCCGAACCAACCCTTCCCCTCGGGTCTCTCTCCAGCACCAAATCCTGCTTGCCCCGTTCTACTATTCGTGGAGAACGTTGCCCGCCCGTTCGACCATCTATTGACCGAGGCGACTATCAACTGACCGATTTGACTTTGTCGATGGCAGACCTTCAGAGTGCGCTCGATGGCGTTGGTATCCAGCGACGCAAATCACGACTTTTCGCACTTTTCGTCGCGCATTGGGGGTAGGAAACACGCTCTGGGCGTCTCGGAAAATCTAGGATATTTCCAGACAAAATAGATCCCGTCGCAGGATTCGGCCAGGATTGGCTCCTGGCGACCTCGTGAGGCAGCTTGCGGTCGACGTTGAGAGGCCGCAACCCATCGGAGACAGACTGGTGCCCCCGAGGAGCAGGCATTCTGCCATTCCAGTCGGCTTGTGACCGCACTTCCTGTGGAGATCGTATCGCCCTCCAAAATGGTCGAAGCCCCTCCTTCGAAACGGAACTTCGATCGACCACGGCGGGTGGATGGGAGCGACGCGCCCTGTGCGGCCCCAATAGTAGGCGCGAACCCACGGAGTCGTCTATCTGCGTCCTGATGCCCCTCGGGTCGACGTCGGTTCTCCGTCGTAGGCGGATTGGCTGATCCACTCAATGAGCCTACCCTCGTCGAGTAGGATTCGGCTCCCGATTCGGTAGTGGGGAATGCGCTTTGTGGAAGTGAGCCGATAGAGCGCGCTCCTGCTGACCCGTAGGAACTCCGCGGCTTCACGCAGACTGAGTAGCCGCCTCCTCCTGGGCTTTTCTTCACCATCCGCGTTCGTGTTCTTGACAGGTGAGACCGCCTGTGGCTCTTTCGCAGGCTGCGCTCGGGACTCCAAGTCAGCGAGCTCTCTCTGAATGCCCTGAAGCGCGGGAATAAGGTGTCTCAGGATGATTGCCGCTGTACCCACTGCTCAGCCTCCTTTCAGTTGCCCGTCCGAAGCCTTTCTGGCTCGACTATCGCTGAGAGCAGAGTCTCGGTCCAGAGCAGACCGTAAGAGCGTGACCTGGCAAGCTGAGCCAATGGCCAGATCCCTGGACAGACACGAACCTCCGCGACGGCTACTCGCTTGGTCCCCCAAGACTGAACACCTTGAGGACCGACTTTGAACGGAGCATTATCACCAGCGTGTGGACCTTGGATCTGCCCCGCCTCGTTTGGTGATCCAGCGGGCCGCGTCCACAGTGAGCAGCACCAAGTTCGACTAATTGTGAGCAATCACAGGGATAGGGGGATGTCTTGAGAGTGATCTCGTGGAACTGCAACAGAGCAGCCTCATCAAGAAGAAGCTGGGAATACCTGCTTGAGCTTGCCCCAGATGTCGCACTCCTCCAAGAGGTTGGTTCGATCCCAGAGTCCGTCAAGGCACTGTATTCAGTACAATCCCAGATCGCCAGAAAAGAGAATGGAGCCGAACAAAGCTTCATGACCGTCGTTCTTGCCAAGCCTGACATCCAGGCAAGCTTCCAACTGAGCAGCAGACTCACGTGGGTGCAGAGGGAACTCCAGTGGTTCTCGGGCAACTTCGTGTCATGCCTGCTCAGGGTCGATCCAGCGACACACCTTCGGGTGGTCTCGGTGTATAGCCCAGCGTGGCCAGTGGCGAAGGGACGATTGGTCGGCGAGGACGTTACCGAGGTGAAACTGACGCTGAACAAGGACGTCTGGGCTGCCGACCTACTCTGGGCCGCACTTCGAGAGATTCTACCCAATAGAAAAGAGCCATGGATCATCGCAGGAGACTTCAACTGCTCCGAGACTTTCGATGCTTGGAAGGACGGGCCCCGCGGCAATAAGGAGTACCTCGATCGGATGAAGCACGTCGGGCTGACCGAATGCCTCAGGCACCATCAAGGCCGCCTTGTGCCTACTTACCTCAACAAGGACGGCAAGACCCACGAACATCAGATGGATCACCTGTTCGTCACGGGCGATCTTGCCTCAGTCCTGGTCGACTGCAAGGTAGGAGACAATGAGGTCGTTTTCCAACAGAAGCTCAGCGACCATCTTCCTATTGTTGCGGACTTCAGCTTCGTGGGGCCTTCAACCCGATCAGGAGGCCAGACATGATTCGGCTGCTTTCGGAGAGCTTGCAGGAAGACTTCTATGAGCTCCTAGACGGCGTTTCTAGCATCATCCGCTTCATTTGTCCATTTGTCGGCCCCAACACGGCATCAAGGTTGGCGGACATCGTAGGTGTCAGGAGAATTCAGGCTTTTCTCATTACTCGATTTTCGCGAGCCGACTTCTTCAAGGGAGTCAGCAGCATTCATGGCTTGGAGAAGCTTGCGCTTGCGGGGGTGCGAATCAAGGCTGTCAAGAACTTGCACGCGAAGTTCTACCTGCTTGACTCCAGTGCCCTGATACTTGGATCGTCAAACTTCACCGACGGCGGGTTTCTCCATAACCTGGAAATCAACGTAATCGTGGAGGACGAGCCAGAGGTCATTGAACGGGCGGAGGCGTGCTTCACCGAAATAGATGGTGCGATCGACCCTCTATTCGAAGTATCCCTTGAGAAGATCATCAAGGAACGCGAGTTCCTCGACAATCTCCCGCTGAGTCCTCGCGGGGTTGAACGATCTTTCGCGAGGTCGTTTGACTTTGGCGCAGTCCTCACTTCCGCAAAGCTGACGGACGAAGTTGAAGAGTTCATTCGTTTGCCCGCCGCTATAGATCTTGCGGGTGATGCTTGGCTGAAGTTCGAAGGCCTTGTTGAGAGACGCCACCCAGGAGAGGAGACAGCAACCAGACAGAGGACTGGCGGCGCCTACATCACCAGTTTTCCGAAGCGACCGCTTGGGATAAAACAGGACGACACAATCTTCCTGGCTATTTTGAGCTTCAACCGCAACGGTCAGCCCATGCCCATGATCGTTGGGTACGGTCAAGCCGAGGGCTTCGACCCTGCCAACGTACACTTGCCAGAAGCGAAGACTGCGAATCCTCTTCTCGAAAGGTATCCGTACTACGTGAGGCTCACGGAACTACGACTCATCAACGCGCCTGCGTCTGAAGGGGTCCCGATGTCTGAGCTGTATTCACGGATAGGCAACGCGGCGTTCCCCAGCACCCGAGCAATCCCCGTCAGTACTGTGAAGCTGCACCAGCTCCACCACCGCCGAGACAAGCTGCGGCTCACCAGCGAAGCAAAGGCCTTTCTCATCGAAGAGCTTGAAAAGACGATGGCCGCACATGGCGTGAAATAGAAGGGTTTTCTGCCCGACTACTCCGTCCCGTGCTTAGGGGCTTCTTCACTCCCAAGAGTCATGTGGCCGCAGTTCGTGCAGACCAAGCGTGACCCTTGGTTGCCCTCGCGGAACGCAGAGCAGTGCTATGCGATCTCATTTCGTGGCACAGCCTCTTGGGGGCGTTCTTGCTGTTCATCGTCACCACATTCCCCATGTTCGACACCGCCGTTCTGGGGGCGGATCCCTTCCCCAACTCCCAGTCACAGCAGCAAGTTCGATTGTGACCTCTGACTCTATCGTGATCAGTCAGGCCCCTTCATGAGGTGATCGAAGCACTTGACTGGCGTGCTACCATTTGCAAAGTAAGAAATTGTTGGGCCTTTTTTGCCAAAGCGATGAGTATTCTCTACCTCCTTTAGCCCATCGGGGAGTTGTACGCTTTCGGCAACGGCGGCCAAAAGGAGAAGCACGTGATTGAGACTCTGCTTGTCTTGATGGTGATCGGGGTATGTATCATCATTGCTCTCGCGAGCGCTCTTCTTTTGCTGGTACTGAGGCAGAGGCCCGAATCCGCACAAGACTTCTTTCGAAACCTTGTCACGACTTCCGAAAAGGCACAGGACGAATCGCTTCGAGGCCAGTGCAAGGATATCCGAGAGGAGCTCAGCTCATCCCTCACTGTCACTAGAGCCGAACTCTCAGCGGGGATGGATCGAATGCGAACCGCCGCCTCTGAGACACAGCTTCAGTTTCAGAAGGGTGTTCAGGAACGTCTGGATGTGTTCGGCCAATCGCTGAATCAGAGCACCGATCGCGTCGCGGGAGTCCTGAGAGAGAATCGTGTGGAGCTCGTGAAGACTCTTCAGGAGAGGCTGGAGGCCCTCCAGAGAACGACCGCGGAGTCCGCAGCAACACAGGTAGCGACGATGGCGGAGATGAAAGAAAAGGTTTCGTCCTCAGTCTCCGACGGCTTGAAGGAAATCCAGGAGAAGAACGAGCAGAAGCTGGAGCAGATGCGCCTGACCGTCGACGAGAAGCTGCAGAAGACCCTGGACGAGCGACTCACCCAAAGCTTTGAAGTGGTCAACAAGCAGCTCATCGAGGTCCAGAAGGGGCTGACTGAGATGCAGACCCTTGCTCAAGACGTGGGCGGCCTGAAGAGGGCACTCACCAACGTGAAAGTCAGAGGCATGCTGGGAGAGAGCCAACTCGGCGCGCTCCTTGAGCAGTTCCTGACGCGCGACCAGTACGATGAGAACGTGGCCGTCAAACCACGATCAGCAGAGCGGGTGGAGTTCGCCATCCGCCTTCCTGGTGGCGAAGACGGGGGACCGCTCTGGCTCCCAATCGACTCGAAGCTGCCGCTCGACGGCTACCAGCGTCTTCAGGACACCTACGAAAACGGAGAGAAAGCCGCTTGGACGCAGGCTGGAAAAGCCTTTGAGTCGCAGCTCTACACCCAAGCCGCGGCCATCTCCTCGAAGTACATCGACGTGCCACACACTACCGATTTTGCGCTCATGTACCTGCCGTTTGAGGGCCTCTATGCGGAAGCCATAAGGCGGCCAGGCGTGTTCCAGGACATTCAGAGAACGCACAGGGTGACCATCGTTGGGCCAACCACACTCGCCGCGTTTGTTTACAGCCTACAGGTTGGATTCAAGACACTGGCGGTCAGCAAGCAATCGAGCGAAGTCTGGAGGCTGCTGGGCGCAATCAAGACCGAGTTCGGCAAATTTGGCGATGCCGTTTCGAGCGTTCAGAAGAACTTGGAGTCTGCATCGTCTAACCTGTCCAAGGTGTCAACCCGCGCTCGACAAATGGAGAAGAAGCTCGACGGAGTCCAAGCTCTGCCGCAGGAGGAGGCCCTCAAGTTGCTACCTGTCGGGAGCGAGAAGTTCGGAAATGGAGAGGACCAAGCCTGAACAAATTTCGAGGCGGGCAGGTGCCATCGGAAACTCCTACGCTGGTCACAACGTTTCGTCCCTCTTGAAGGTTTTGGAGCTTTTCTTGTCTTGGGCAGAGACATAGCGTAGAATCCAAAGGCATGGTCAGCAGAAGCCCATTTGCGGCAGCCTACTCCTCCACGGCCGTCGCAAACTTCGGTTGCGGGCTCCGTTACCCGAGCCCTCTAAGGAAGATCAGATGATAGTAGAATCTGATAAAGTCACGCGGCAAATTGCAGCTTGGCGAAAGGAGCTGATCAACCTGGATCGGCGCAATCGGCTTCTGTACTACAAGCCGACCCAGACCTCGACGGTCGAGATTGTCGCGCCTGCGCCCGCCACTATCGTCGACCGCCTGTTTTCCTCACATTCCCCAGGTCTCGCAATCGTTCCCACCCCTGAGGATGAGACAGAACTGTTCGAGCAGGGCGAACCTGGTCTGGGCAAGTACCAATTGCAGGCAGCCGAGACCAAACAAGACCAGCTATCCCGAACTTTGCTGAATCTGGAAAGAAAGGCTGTCCAGCAGTACCTCGACCGAGGCCTCTGGACCCTGTTCTTGGGCGTTGGGATGTTGGAGTGGAACGACACTCCATACGATAGCGGGGAACCGCCAGTCCAATCTCCACTCTTGATGGTTCCAGTTGAATTAGAACATGAAGCTGCCGCTGCGAGATTCTCGATCAAGCGATCCGACGAAGAGATCGCCTTGAACCCCGCGCTATGTGCGAAGCTTCTAAACGACTTCGAAATCAAACTTGAATTGCCCGAGGACCTTGAAGAGACTGATGTAGTAGCGGTCCTCGACTGGGTGAGAAGCGTCGTCGGCACTCAATCAGGATGGAAGGTTCTTGCGCAAGCGGTGCTTTCAACATTCTCGTTCCACAAGGAGGCGATTTACAAGGACCTCCTACAAAATGAAAAGCAAATAGCCAAGAACCCTCTCGTCACGTCGGTGATCCTCGGGAACGAACATTTCGCCGACTTCCTCTTCGATCCCATTCCCGACGAACGCCTCGACCAGGACGCGAAACCCGAGGATATGGTTTCGATCCTTGATGCCGACTCAAGCCAACGGCGGGCAATTGTTGCTGCAACCCAAGGAAGGAGCTTTGTCCTCGACGGACCGCCTGGAACAGGCAAGAGCCAGACAATCGCAAACATCATCTGCGAGCAGTTGGCCAGGGGCAAAACGGTCCTGTTCGCTTCCGAAAAAGCTGCGGCTCTTGAGGTTGTCTCCAAGCGACTGGGGGCGGCGGGTCTGGGTGAGTTCATCTTGGAACTCCACAGCCACAAGGCCACAAGGAAGGAAGTTGCGCAGCGTTTGGGCGCCTCACTTCACTCCCGAGGCAAGGCTGGCACCCCTATGACGGAGGAAGAGCTCTACCGCGTGGAAGCGCAACGTCTGGAGCTCACGGGTTGGGCGGCGGCGATGAACGAGCTCCGACTACCCTTGAAGAAATCCTTGTTCGAAGTGGTTGGTATCGTGTCGCGCTATGACTCTCTTCCCGCGATGCCCCTGGCCGCCATTGATCCTGCGCTCCTGACCGACGGCGAGAGAGAAAGAAGGATGGAATATGCTCGGGCCCTTTCAAGGTCCTGGGGTCCCATTGATCGAGGCGAGGCGTTTCTGTGGGATGAACCGTCCATTGATCGCCTCAACACGGAGACGCGAAACGAAATCGACGCTTCGTGCTCCGCTGCCACCGATTCGTTCTCCAGCTTCGCAGATCTCGGAGCGCTGGTCGCCGAGGGACTGGCGTTCCCCATCCCCAAGTCACTGACAGATATCGAATCGCTCTTGGCCACAGAAGACCTCATGTCATCGAGGCCCAACATTCCGTTTGATTGGCTTCTTGAGAAAGACCTCAGCAAGGTCGAAGAAAAGATGGCGCAACTCTCTGCCTTGTCTGAGTCTCTGCATCTCTCCGACAAGAAACTCTTGGAGATGACGAGAGGCAAAGGGCGTTCAATTGCCCCAACGTTGCAACGAGACATGAGGATCAACCTGACTGCCATCGAGCAGGTTGGGGAGCCCTGGAAGCCAATGATCTCTCTCGATGCCACAGCTCTCAGCAGGCACTTTGAGTTCTTCAAGCAATTCGGCCCACGGTTGAAAGGAATCGCGGTTATTGTCAACTCGATCGTCGCAAATTTCTCGCACGACGCGCCTCGGATCAAGGTCGCTGACTTGCCAGAACTTGTTGAACTTGCAAGAAACGTGGTGGCCGACCAAAGACCAGAACCTCACTGGCTGAGCCAAGACAATCTTGAGAAGGTCATTGATGCCTGCAAAGAACTCAGACCAATTCTCGTTGAGCACGCGAATCTCTGTAGGCATCTTGACCCCGTCTTCTCCCGATCAATCATGGCGCTTGATCTTGAGGCCGTAGCCCTCCGTTTTCAACGTGACTTCTCTACCCTGAGATGGTTCAAGAGCCAGTACTGGAAGGATAAGAAGGCGCTGCAACCCTACTGTCTTTCAGGCAAGGTGAGAAAGGTCGAGAGAGGTCTACTGAGCAAGGCCCGCGACTTGAAGTCGCTGGAACAGAGGATTGAGGCCAGGTCCCAAACGTGCGCCAGCCTGCTCGGAAGACATTGGCAACGCGAAAAGACCGACGTCGACCACCTCGAAAGCGCAATTGCCGTTGCAGACAGAGCAATCCTCTGGTTTCACAGAGGCTTCGAGAAGAACCTCCTCAGGTCCTTTCTCTGTGACAGCCCCGCGTCCGAAAGCAAGATAATCCTAGAGGCAGGAAACGACCTGCACGACGAGCTCGATCGGTTCAAACACCAAATCATCGAGGCTTGTCCTGGGCTTGCTGGCGCAGTTACTCATTTCGATGCAGCCGAGCTCTCCTCGATCCTGGAAAAGTTGTGGAAGCCCTATCAGGCTCTTTCAGAGGAAGTCGGCTCCCTGAACCAGCTCTGCACTTCTGTGTTTACTCTGGGCGACACCTTGACTGCCGCGGAGGAACGCGCCCGAGTTCACGAAGGAGAGGAACACTTCAGGGAGAACGAAATTGGCTATCGAGCCATGTTTGGCCAAGACTATCGCTCAGACCACACTGACTGGCCACGAGTTCAGGCTTCGATCCGTTGGGCAGCACATGTTCGGCAAGTGCACCCGCAGGGACTCAGCGACCGCAGCGCCCAGATGATATTGTCCGTGCCAATTCGGCACGCCGAACTGGTGGCAGCCCGCGAGGCTTTCTCGAAAGCCACGATGCGGTTGCTTGACTATCTCCTGCCCATTTCACGGTCGAGACAGATCCTGGAAACCGTCTCGGACATCTCTACGATTCGATCGCTTCTCGATGGGCTTTCATCAAGCATCGCCGATATTGCCGAGGCAATCGAGTACAGGCAGCAAGTCGCCCGCGCAGGCGCCTTTGGCCTTGGTCAAGTAGTCGACACTTGCATAAAGCAACGTATCAGAGCCGAAAGCGTTCCGTTCGCGGTAGACAAATCAATCCTCGAATGCTGGATCAAATACAGCATCGGGAAGGATGGACGACTCAAGAATCTCCAGATAGATGAACGGCAGAGGATTCTCCAGGAATTCCGAAACCTGGATACGAAGCTGGTCCGCACTGCTGCCTCGCGCATCACGAATGCGTGCAACCAGCGGCGGCCGCGCAACAGCGGTGGAACAGCGTCGATTATCGCGCGAGAGGCAGAGAAGCAGAGGAGGCACATGCCTATTCGAGCGCTCATGGAGAAGGCTGGTCCCGTTATCCAGGACTTGAAGCCATGCTTCATGATGAGCCCTCTGTCGGTGAGCCAGTTCGTTCCTCCGCAAATGGGATTCGACACGGTCATCTTCGACGAAGCATCCCAAGTCAAACCCGAAGACGCAATCAACTGTATCTATAGGGGCAGGCAGCTCATAGTTGCAGGCGACGAAAACCAGTTGCCCCCTACCACCTTCTTTGAGCAGTCCCACGACGATGGCGGCGATGACTACGTCGAGGAAGCCCCCGAAAGCTACGAGTCAGTCCTCGGACTCTGCAAAGGTTCTGGGGCGTTCCAGAACCTCCCACTTCTCTGGCACTACCGAAGCCGACATGAACACCTCATCCTGTTTTCGAACTACTCGTTCTACAACGGGCGACTTGTTACCTTCCCAGGTTGTCAACATGAAGGTCGAGATTTGGGTGTTGAGTTCTACTACGTCCCCAACGCCGTCTACAGAAGGGGCACGGCCAGGGACAATCTCGCCGAAGCAAAGGTCGTTGCCGAGAGGGTGCTCTTCCACCTGGACAACCACAGGGACTCCACGATTGGCATTGTCGCTCTATCTGAACCTCAAGCCTTCGCAATCGAAAGAGAACTTGACCAAGCCCTGCAAGCGTTCCCCGAACTCCTGAGAACCGCGCGGGAAGACAGGTTGGGCGGGCTCTTCGTCAAGAACCTTGAGACTGTTCAGGGTGACGAGCGCGACATTATCATCATCAGCATCGGGTACGGGCGTGACGAAACGGGCAAGTTCATAGAGAACTTCGGGCCGCTGAATAGAAAAAACGGGTGGCGCCGTCTCAATGTTGCTATCACACGCGCTCGAAAGCGGGTTGAGGTCGTTTCTTCAATTCGGTCGGAAGAAATCAGTCGAGACGCAGGCGGCGCAGGACAACTCAAGAAATACCTTCTCTTCGCAGCGAACTCGGCGAACAGACTTTCCCTGATGCTGCCAGCGGAGCGGGCAAACACAGGAGACTTGGAAAGTCCGCTTGAGGAAGAGGTGGCCGAGACGATCCGAAAGTGGGGATACGACACGCTCCCCCAAGTGGGTTGTTCAGAGTATAGAATTGACCTCGCAGTCCTGCACCCAAAGGATCCGAGTCGCTTCGTACTCGGGATCGAATGCGATGGGGCGACGTATCATTCATCCAAGGTAGCGCGTGACCGCGACCGACTCCGCCAGCAAGTCCTGGAGGGATTGGGCTGGACGATCTATCGCGTGTGGGGTTTGGCTTGGCACAGCAACAGAAAGGATCAGGAGCGCAGACTTCGAGAAGCAATAGAACATGCCTTGCATAAGGCGGAGGATGGAACACCACAACAGCCGATTTCAACTCCAACCGTGCCAATCGAAGCTTCCGATGTTGTTACTTTCCAGGAGAGCGCCAACAGGCTCTGGACCGTCCCCTATCGGGTCAAGGTTCCCACCAGTCTTGCAGGCAGTCTATACGAGATACATGACCCACGGGCGAGGCGGGCGCTCAAGGAAGCGATACTCTCAGTTGTTGAAGTAGAGGGCCCAGTTTCGTCAGACACTGTGACGCAACGAGTTCGGGACGGGCGCGGTCTCGGCCGCGCTGGAAACCGCATCCGCGAAGCAGTCGAAAGCTGCCTCACGGAACTTGTTGCTTCGGGCAAGGTCTCTGAAGACGCTGGGTTTTTCCTCCTCGATGGCAAAGAGGTGCAAGTGAGAACTCCAATAAGAAGCAGACCTGAAACAGAGCGAGATATTGATGAAATATCGGACCTTGAGCTAATGCAAGCTATCGTCGGCATCGTCGCTGATTCGAGGGCGATCAACGCCGATTCGCTTGTGAGAGAGCTCTCGCGGCTCTACGGCTGGCAACGTTTTGGGGACCAGATTCGTGCACGAACTGTTCCGCTCATCCGCCAAATGAAGTGGCGCAAGCTGATCGGGGAGTTGAACGACTCACTCGTGCCAATTGAAAAGGTGAACGGCGACGGGGAATAGGCTCGCGTAGGCTGGCCTCCCTTTCCCGTGTTTTGTGGCGCCACCGCTGACCCATATGTATCTTCGAAAGCACCAGCTTACTCTGGACGACAGCCTCACGGAGAGACCAGGCGTACTTCCTCCCCGTTGTTCAGTCAGAGGACCCGCTTGTCCCACAGTCTTCGCTACGCAGATTGCGTGAAGTCTGGAGGGAAGGAGGACGTTATTCCGTACACGGGCGCCGATGGCCAAGCGCGGCCCGCCGCGCATCGCCGAATCCCGTCCTCATTTCCCTGTGTCACCGCTGAGGAGCGAGCTGTCGTTCGCAGCGCCCTGCCCGTCCTGGAAGGACCTCAGCATGAAGTCGGCAATAGTCTTGGCGGAATCGACCACAAGCTTGGCATGCCGTCTCTCCAGTCTGTACTTCCTCCTGGAGGATCGTCCGTGCGCGTCAGAAAGGGCATTCCGTGCTTCCGAAACGCCCTGTACGATTGAGAAGAATCCAGAGAGGACCTTTTTGAAACAGTCGTCCTCGTAGTCCGCAGGGTTCATCTTCAGGACTGTCGCTGCCTTGCGATAGAGCTTCAGCGCGTCTTCAGAATCCTCATAGCCCACGTCCCTCGTGTCCAGAATGTGCTTCAACACGGTTTCCAGCAAACTCTTGGCGTTCGTGAGGGCGCCATCGTAGTCTGCCTCCGCGAGTCTACCTTCGCACTTTTCTACCTGCTCGGCGATAAATGCCAAGTCCACCCCATCCAGCCCTATTTCGACGCCTCGTCCAGTCGGTATCGGCAGGTTGGGATCAATGAAGAACTCCATCCAGTTCAAATCTGGTGCACCTTCTTGAATCGGGTAGACAACATGGAAGGCCTTGAGGACGTCTTCCCGATCCCCTTCGTCGAGCCCAAGAAGGGCTTCGTGCGTCTGGATGTCTGAGTACACCTCAACTGAAGTTCGGAGCGAGTTGTATGCCCGCCCATAGGTTGAAGAAACGTTCAGTTCATAAGTGACGCCCTTGAGCAGACGCGCGAGATCGGGTCGTTTGTAGAATACCAGGGCCTCGATGATCTTTTGCTCGATCGGCTTCGCGGTGTCAGCACTCATCACTGCACACTCCGACAACATCCTACCAGAGTCAGTCTGATTCCAGAAGTTGCTTTCGTCGCCTGAGAATCAGCGCTGCACGCTCGGAGTGAGCAGTTTGAGGAAGCCATCGGTGTCGAGTCCGTTGAGGCGGAACCAAACCCCTCAGCCTTTGCAGCGCTGTCCAAATGAGATAGCGTCTGAAGCAGAATCGGGAGGACGGATAGTGAGTGCACGGAAGTCAGGCGGCCTTGATCCGACAAGAGCTCACAGCCGAATTTCGGCGGCGGCAATCCCGAACTGGGTCGTTCGGGAGGCGACGGAGGCAGACCCCAGGAACGACCGCGTCGTTCTGGAGAATCCAGCGGTGGTAGCCTCGTTGGACGAGCTCCTTCTCACGAAGTACCTCCCCGTCGTTCGAGCCGAGTTGGAGAAGACGGGCCACGACTACCATCCGCGTGAAGCCGTCCCCACTATTGAATCCGCTACGATCAGTGGCCCGCAGCTCGCCCGCAAGCTGACCTTCTTGCTCCTTGACCAGCTCGGCTTTCTATTCCTGCGCTGCTCGGTGAGCTGCGACAGGACGGGATACATGGTCGAGAAGGAGTTCTACCTCGATCTTCCCGAGTCCACCGATCCCAAATATCTGTGGCGCATTCTCGGTGATGAGCGCTTCGCTGGGAACCCGCCTTCTTTGATGGTTCAGCGTTCGGTGCTCCATCCAGAGATGGGCACCTACTTCTGGATCAAGTTCGAGGCAGGCACTGGATTTCAGTCGGGGCCCTGGGAAATGCACGGTGAGGGGCTCGCCGACATCACGCAAACGATCAGGAACGCCTGCGAGATGTATGAGCAGTCGATGGTCGAGGGATTCCAGTCTACGGATGATGTTGACCGCTTCCTTGAGATCGCCAAGCGGAGCTTCGAGGCGAGCTGACTCGCGCGTGTCACCTTCTGGACAGCGCATGGATCGTGCTCGCCGCCGCGGTCTGGTTTCCGCTATCAGGCGTCATAGCGCGTTCTCTTCTTCAGGGTGCGGCGCCCAAGCATCCGCTGTATACACACGCCCCCTCTCTACCCAAGAGATGACTTCCCGATTTGAACGTTGACGACTCGTTTTGCCCTTGCGAGAAGCCAGAGGGCTTTGTACTATTCCACTCTGGCCTGCCGTGAAATAGAGAGGAAGTCCTGTGCCCGAGATGAAAGTCGGATCTATCATTACGCTGCCTGAGGTTGCGAACGAGTCCTTCATCATATCGAGGATTTCCACAGGGGGAATGGGGGTTGTTTATTTCTTGAGGCCGCTCAACCCCCTCAACCGCGAGTACGCCCTCAAGATGTACAAACAGGTAGACGACAGGGCGCTATTCGAGAGAGAGGCTGAGCTTTGGAGCCAGCTCTCTTGGTCGCCCTACATCGCTGAGTTCATCTGCTATGGCTACCTAAAGGATCGCCCGTACATCCTTTCCGCCAAGTACGAGAGTGACCTGTCGGGCTACAGGTTCGAGCACCTCTCCGCCTCCGAGGCCCTCAGGATGGTGGCAGGGATCATTCTGGGTCTCAAGTTAGCGAACGAAAGGCTCGGGCTGATCCATAAAGACCTGAAGCCGCAGAACATCTTCGTCCAGCACGGGCTGCCCCGAGTTGGGGACTTCGGACTGGCGGGCTTTCATCGCCTTGTGGTAGCCGACAAGCTCCGCGGTTCAGGGATTGCAGAGCAGGCAACGATGGGCCCCATTTCGGGAACGCTGCCTTACATGGCTCCAGAGATCATTCACGAACGAGCAGTGCCCTCTATCCTTACTGACATCTACGGCCTCGGCGTCACTCTTTTCGCCTGGATCACCAACCAGTTACCCCTTGATCCTTTGTCCTGCACCCCAAACGTGGGCGGCCTCAGGCTGCTGCAACAGTATCTACGCGACCTACAGGAACTTCGTTTGCTTGTCCTGCGCTGCATTCATCCTGACCCCTCCCAGCGTCTTCGCTCCTACTCGGAAGCCCTAAGCCTCCTGCCCATATCAGTTCAGTCCATACCGCCTGAGCAATCTGACAGGGAAGTCGCACGAATCGTCACATACGCGCAGACTCGTCGAAAAATGAACCAGCACCCATTCGTCCTTGAGTTCCTCAAGCAGTCCCTGCGGGTCCATCACGATCATCCCCTCCTCATCAACCAAGTGGCAATCGCGCTGAAGGAAATAGGGAAAGAGGCCGAGGCAGAGCGCACGCTCCGAGAGTTGTTCGTAGTACCCTTGAACTATGACAAGAAGGAGTACTTGGACCCGCTGTGCAACCTCGCCCAGTGTTACCTTTCCAGAGGGGATATTGACGGACTTGTCGCTGCCTTTGACAAGGCTGCGCCTTCGCTCGACATGCCAGTCGCGCTCGGGCAGTTCTTCGAGTTGGGGATCTATGCGTACTTCACAAGCCGCTTCGGTGATGCCTTTCGCGCACTCGCTGTCTTCTTCCAGGCGGGCCATGATGACCTTCGTGCTGCACTTTGCCTATTTGCCGCGGCAATTAGGGAAGGTAGAACTGGGGAGGCGCTTGGCTTGCTCCAGGAGAGGAGCAAGAGCATCGCTGCGCTTCTGCCACTTTTCGAAGAGGCAACACGCAATCCCGCCGCAGAGGAGACTGTACTCCAACAGATTGAGGAGAGGTTTCGATCGGGGTTCAGAAACAAGCAATGAAGCAGCGGCTCAGGCTTAGGTAGCACCTCGCACGCCAAGCCGCAGGAATTGGCCGATGTCTGAAGGAGGGTTGACTGATGGGAATCTTCGAATCGTCGAAAGCAACGGCCTATTTCAAGAACCTTTCACCCGAGGATCAGGTGCGTTATGTCTATCTCCACACGTTTAGCGGATTCCTATTGCACATGCTTCAGACTGAGCTGATGGAAAAGATGACCGCCCTGTGCGAGGGGAAGCTCCCGTGGGAGAGGATCGTGGAGTTGACGCTCCCGCACATCTTGGTTCCCATGGAGATCCCCGATGCATCGACCGACCCCATGCTGTACCTGGTCCCCAACAGGGCATTCTGCGGTGACCAGTTCAAAGGAAGTGCCGAACTGCTTTGCCATCAAATGCTCCTCGGCGGGCATAGTTTGCACGCATCGGTGAGGATCCTTACTGACCCTGAGATCTCGAAGACGCCTTATGAGTCGTTCCAGCAAATGATCGTCGTCTTGCTCGGCCAAGCCCAGATCAACCCAGACGGGAAGGTCCCCTCCGTGGAGAGCGAACTGTTCAAGCGGTTCCACATGCTCATCGGCTTGAGTTACCAGACTTTCAAGAAGAAGTTCGGGGAGAACGTCGAGGAAGCAGCTCAGAGGGTCGGCCGTGAGCTGAGCAACGCAAACAAAGGAGTGGAGCAGTTCATGATTGGGTTTGGAGCATTCTGCACCATGCGGGACAATCCAGCGATGGTCCGTCAGGCGATGAAGCGCTCCTAAGCTAGGTCCGAGGCGAATTCGACGACGGTTCTCCCGTCATCAGTATGCTCGGCGAGGCTATCTCCGACGTCTGCCTGCCGACCACCAACGCACCCACAAAGCTAACGCCGAAATGGCACGTGTATCGTCGTCGCCGCCGCCGCCTGCGCCCGCTCCGACCTTCTGTCGTATCGGGCAGTCGTCTTCGGGTCAGAATGGCCAAGGGTTCGCTGAACGACCAGCACATCGACGCCCTTGTCCATGAGGTCACCCGTGAGAGTCCTGCGGAGGTCATGCGGTGAGATTTCGGTCAGACCCGCCTGTCTTGCCCTCTTGTCGACGATGCAGTAGACGCTCTGGTCGGTCATGCCCTGACCCGTGAGCTGTCCGTCCTTTCGAGCCGACCAGAAGAGCCGCCCTTCGGCCTGGCCACGAATTCCGAGGTAGGCGCGCAACCAGTTGGCTGCGCCGTTACTCAGAAAGACCTTCCGCGGCTTGTTCCTCTTTCCGTAGACGCTGAGGATGACTTCCTCATCCTTGTCTTCGAGGTCCGCGATCTTCAGGGCGGAGCACTCGCTTCGACGCAACCCGCCCGCATACAGACACGAGAGGATTGCGCAATCGCGAGTGCCTGCGGGAGTCTCATCCTTCATCGTCGCGCGGAACAGAGCGTCGATCTCCCCGATAGACAAGGCACGCCCCGCTTGAGCACTTTCGCCCGTCACCCTCGCGACGTCCTTGATGCGCATGAAGGCGTCGATGTCCATCAGACCCATCCGCCAGCACTCGCGACTGACCCCTTTGATGGCGGCCAGGATCTTGTTCACCGTCGCTGGAGCCTTTCCGTTCTCAGTCAGCTTAGTCTTGATCAGGACGACCTGTTCGTAGCGGAGGGAGCCCCAGTCCATCGTCGTGATTGTGAGCCCGCCGATCTCCGCGACATGTTCGAGAACGCCCTGCATGGTCCGTCTTCCGCTCAGCTTCAGGGCGCCCAGGTAGGCGAAGGCGGGATTGGAAAGGCCCGCGGCAGGGGTTGAAGCGGTCTGGGGCGAGCAGATCTGGACGATTTCAACTTCGTTCTTGATGGTTCTCCTAACTTGTGGGAAACCCTATTCCCATAACCTAACTGATAGCGATTTTACCAGATCCCCCCTCAGAATCTCAGAAGAATCGAGTTGAAACTGACTACCGAAGTACATGAGCCGAAACGAGAACTGGATATGGAGTTCAAGGCCAAGGAACGGTGGCTCGCGGCGCATCCTCCAATCGGGCGGGTTGCGCCAAGGGACAACTTCGGGGAGACCTACTCCCCAGTTTGAGCCCTCACGCCAACTTCTCCATCGACATGACTGCTTCTTCTCGACCTGTAAGGGGTGACCAAGGCCTCGTAGACCGTTGGACTCCTACTGCCCACTGGCCCTGCCCGCCTCCAGGACGAGCCAGTTGATGAGAGAAATACGGAAGAACCTGGCCGCCTCCTTCCTGACGCGGGACTCACTCAGCGCCTCGATGGAGTTCTCTATTGTCCATGGGTCAATCTCCCCGAAAGTAAGCTGTCCTCGGTGGAGAATCTTGGAACGTCTCTTGTAGACCTCGTTCGCGAACTTCCCAACTTCCTGAGGGCTGTTCTTGTTTACCCTTTCAATCAACTCGCGGAACCTGCGCGTAGCGTGGTATATCTCCTGCCTGCACTCTGGATTGTGGCACCGCACGATCTCGTCTTCTCGATGGTCAAAGCTGCTCAACGTCTCGATGGCGGATACACAAGCTGCGAAGGCGAGGCTCGGCGCGCTTTGGTCCAGTTCGAGGCCTTTCTGCAAGAGGAAGCAGGACGACAAGAAAACTCTGCCAGCCTCTTCTCCCAGGGAGTAGAAGCAGTCAAACAAGGCACTGACGTTGTCGGGCATCGTGAGCACTTCGGGACTCTGACCCACGACGAAAACGCCTGGCAGGTCGAGACCAAAGTACCTGTTCTTCTCAAGGAGCGGGATTCCTGGGACGGACGCACTCGAAAAACCTTGCACTACTCGGTCGAGCCCCTGGATGTAGGTTTGCGCTCCCCAGTAGAGCTTTCCCAGGCCGTCCGTTCCTGGGCCCAGCGGCGCGAACCAACTCTGACTGCCTATCGCGCTTCGCGAGTACTGGAATACGCGGCTTGTGCAGAAAGTCGAGAGGAGCAGCAGCACCTCGCGCCTTCGTTTCTGCGAGTCGTCGTAGTCGATGGTGCTTTCAATGTGAGGCACCGACGGGTTCAGTCGCGTCTCCGCAACGTCACGGACCGCATAGCTGAACTCCAGCAAGCATGGATGATGGCCAATGATGCTGTCCAGCGACGGTGCTTCTTTCGGAGCTGGAAGCAGTTGGAAGATGTCTCGGTATCTGAAGAACCCGCTTACCTTTGCTTCCGAAAGGGCATACTCCTGACGAATCCTTTCCATCATGATTCATTCCTATAGCACGAGTAGCAGATGA
This sequence comes from Spirochaetaceae bacterium, assembly GCA_003141795.1. The sequence goes on from PLNO01000300.1 coordinate 82,517, forward strand.
GCCCAAGAGAGAGTCAGCGAGGTCAGGGCGCCAATCGGGACAGGGCCACTGTCGCCCTATGGATCTGGTCGGAGACGATCGGCTCCAAAGCCAGCACTGCCGCGGCGAACGTTTATTGTCAGTCCAGTCGAGCAACTGACCAGTCAGCTCGAATCAGGAAGGCAACAGGCAAAGCTTCCTTTGATTGTATGCGAAGAGGATAGCGGCCTATCAGGACGACCATCAACTTGAAAGCATACGGCCGTCGGGGCACAATCAATCCGTGGAATCGAGACGCCTTCTGAAGCTACGTTCTCTTTTGGATCTGCACCTGACCGAGAAGCGCATCAAAACCTACCTCGATGAGGTCGCGAGCGAGTACCGATTCGGAGACGCGAGCTGGTACCTCTATCGCCTGATGGTCAGCACGCCCCAGGTAGACTTTTCCGACGACTACTTCGAGATGATGTATGCCGTCCTGAAGTCGTGGGGCATGAACAACAGGGGGGCCAGGATGGCAGCTTTCGAGCAAATGAAGACCTCGATCTTGCGTTCTCGATCTACTATCAAGGAGCTCTCAACCCTGCGGTTGGAGAAGGCAAGGTCTCTGACAGAAGGCTCTGTCCACGACAAGCTAAAGGAACTCTTTGAAACCCTGGTACTGGTTCAAGAGGGCAAACCGAAGTTCGTCACATTCGCAAAGACAATGCACTTTCTCTGCCCACATCTCGTCGCACCAATGGACAGGCGCAACACGCTGGTCTTCTTCAGGAAGAACGAGGCCGCCTTGCCCAAGGGGAACCGTCAGTTTGACTTGTTCATCGAGATCATGGAGCAGTATAGGCAACTCAGCTCCACCTTCAACTTGAACAAGTTCAAGGATAGCAGGTGGAACCTGAGCGTACCCAAGATATGCGACAACATCGTCATTGGCTACCGTCGGCTCAACGGCGCGAACGGACTGTAGGTAAGGACCCGTGCTCGACCACTGAGACCTGATGATCAGGACGGCTCGCCCTCTGGCACCAAGTCGCAGAAGTAGAATCTCTCGTCCCGCAGGACCTTCTCCCCGACCAAGAACCGCACCGCCCTGCTGAAGATCGGACCGTCGTAGACGAACGAGTGGAACTCTCCGTTCTCGCCGCACGGATCGACGGTCGCTGGCAACTCAGTGAGGAATTCCTCGTTGATCGTTCTGCCGACGAACTCCTGGCCGAGCACTTTGGTGTCAACGCAGGTCGTGACGGCTCTAAACCCAAGGGCCCCGAGCGAGCGCGCCAGTTCTGTTGTGTTGCTTTTCCACAGCGGGAAGACGGCCCTCATCCCCGCCAAGGCGAGTTTCTCCTCGCGATATTTTCTCAGGTCCTCCAGGAAGATGTCTCCGAAGACGACCGTCTCGACGCCTTGGTCCTTGTACTTCGCGAGAGCCCTGGCCATGTTCGCCTCGTAGACCTCGTTCGAGGCGTCTTTCGGGATGAGCACCTGCTCCAGCGGGAACCCCAGAGAGGCGGCCTGCTGCTCAAGCAGGACCCGCCGAACCCCGTGCATCGAGATGCGGTCATAGTCCTCGGTCACGGTAGTCAGAAGGGCGGCGACGCTGTAGGCCCCGCTCTTCAACACCTCATACAGGGCGAGGGCGCTGTCTTTACCGCCGCTCCAGGAGACCAGTACTGCTTCTTTGGGCTGCATCGAGCCCTACGCCTTCACGCCGAACTTGCTGATGATCGTGAGGAACGCCTCCGCATTCCCAGCGGCGTCTTCTACAGCCTTGTGGGAGTGTCTGGTCTGTCGTAGGCCTTTGAAATTCTTGGAGAAGCTGCGCTCGACGCCCTTATAGAACGAGCCGAGGTTCGTGGATGAGTGACCGAAGGGGTTTTTCCCCAGGAAATGGTGGAAGTACCAACATGTGAACATCCAGTCGTAGCCGTTGTTGTCGGAGATGAACATGGGCCGCTCAGGGCTCTCGCGCCTTATCCACTCGGCGAAGGCCGACATTACCTTCTCGGGATCGTCAAAGGCCAATGTCTGCTCGTGGGTGTAGCCTGAAACGGCGAGGGCCTCGGGAAGGAACTTCTCTGAGATCGGCCGCAGGTTGGCACTGAACCTCTTGTTCAGGTCCTGCTTGGCGATGTCGACCACGACTGCCCCGATCTCAATCATCGAATAGTCGCCAGGTATTGGGCCGTCCGCTTCGATGTCGACCATGATCCACGACACTTCTTACCCTCCCGACCTGCCCTTGGGCACTCGTGATGCATCCTATCATATCCCCCAGGCTCACCTCCGCGTTCCAGGCTCGCGACGGCACTGCGCGGTTGGAGCGATCCTGCACGTGCCACTTCAGTCGAAGGTGGAGTCGAGTTCTTCTCCCCGACCCTCGCGTCCTCGATAGTCAAACCAAAGACTGTGGCCATCCACGACGAGCGCTACATCGTGGCGCGCCCAGTGTGGGTCGTCGAGCAGAGCCTCCCACGTGTCGAAGAGCGACAAGAGGTTATCAAACTCCACATGAAGCAGTTCAGGAGGGTCCGTGTGGAGGCGGGCTGACACTCCTGGATGAGCCGAGAGGAATCTCCGAATGTCCTCCTCGATCGCCTCCATGACTGCCTCTGGCGGAGTCCTCAGCGTGATCCGAGTCCTGCAAGGATCAGTGTTCTGTCCCGAGTCTCCGATGCGCTGGGTCAGTTGGTGCCTCCGTGCACAGCCGCTCTCGTCTCTACCAACTGTGCTTTGGTCCCTTGTCGTCCTCTGAGGCCCTTTCTGTTCGGGTCTTGATGCCTTGTGGCTCGCCTGCCTCCTGACCTAGTACAAGTGAAGTTGTCTTGGAGGAGTCTATGCCACTGTTCGTTTTCGCCCAGGTAGGCGTGATCGGGTTCAGGTAGACAGCGAGTGCTTCCTTTTGATCGGCTACATCATGAGCCTTGATCAGTTTGGCGAACAGAGTCCCTTCCAAGCGCAGCGAGCCTGCATGAGCAGACAGGCTCACCGCAGGTGTTCCCAACGCCTCTTCCGACCGAATGCCTCCCGCTCCGCTAATGATATGCGCGGCCAAGGCTGTCGAAGAGGCCGTCTGCTTTGCCAACTCCGATACGGCCTTGCCAGTCGTTTTCTCAACGTCGTGTGCCACGCCTTCGACCAAGAGTTCCGTTTGTTTTGCCTCTTCAGGGAACGCCTTCTCCACAATGGCAAGCAGCCTGGCGATTTGGCGCCCCTGGGCTTCGATGGTTGCTCGCTGGTCGCGGTTTTCCCGCGCCTGGCGTCTACCCCTGATGCCGCTTCTTATAGCAATGAAGACTGAGAAGGCAAAGGGAATGGAGAAGGCACCCCTGTTGAAAAGAAACGTGCCGACAGCACTCACAGAATTCGAAGCCGACGACCACAACTGTCCCCAGTCCATGGCTTACCCTAGGGTCGACCGTTCAACCTGTCAACACGGCGATGAACGACTCCGCAACAGGCAGGGCACCGAATTGCCATTGTCGTGATCGCCACACTTTTCGGACGGTATGCTGGTTCACACGCGAGAAAGCGCCTCCCAGATGAGATGGCCATAGGAAAGCGGGGCAGCGCGAACTGCGTCGCTGTCGATCTGGCGAACACCAGAGACGACCACGCGCGCACTTTCCTTCCTGAAGTAGAGCCTGACTGCTTGCGCGATGACTTCGTCCCTGTCCATCCTGAACCTCGCGGCGAAGGCGCGAAGAAGGTTGTTGTGGTCGGTCACGTTGTTGCTGGACGCCAGCCCCCGCCCGCGGTGCACGATGATACGCCCACACCCTTCAAGCTTGCCATCGTCTATCGCGCCTTCCTTGAAGAGCACCCGCATCACACCCACTCAGTCCTTCTTCCAATTGATCCACGTGTTTCTTTCTGATGCCAAAGATGCCTCCGATCATCTCCGCAGCGCAAGCGGCGTCGCTTCAACCACCGCGGGCGACTTCGCAAGCAGATGGTCCGCCGAAACGGTACGGGCCGTCTCAAGTCCGCACCCCCGCCTGTGGAACATGACGTTGACCAAGGCCTTTTTCTTGACGAGTTCAGGAATGACACTCAACGATTCCGCAGACCTGTCCAAGCGCTGATATGCGTCGTGTGCAGTTACCTGTTATCCCGTCTCCACGCTCTTGGTTGCGATCCGCAAGGGCCACTGCTTGGTGCTCACCTTTCCCTCAGCATTCACTCGACAAACCTCGAACCGTACCCTCCCCGTCTTGAACGCACCCGCGATTGCTTTCTGGTAGGGCGTCAGGGCCGACGCACCCTGCTTCACCTCAAGAAGAACCACTTCGAGCTCATCGCCATCCCCCGCATTGTCGCGAAGGTTTGTGTAGCCGCTGAACACGACGTAGTCGACGGGATCTCCGAGAAACCTGGCGTCGGATGCCTCGTATTCGAAGCCAGGCAGCAGAGGGGCCATCTGCTCTGTGATCCTACCCTTCAGAGTATGCCTGCTTTGGTCGACACTCCGCTTGCGCGCTTCAGCCACGTCGTGGGCATGCTCGGCGAGCATCTCTTCGATCCTCGTCCGCATCTCTGCCAGTCGCCTGCGAAAAACAAGAACCAGAAACACCAGGAGTGCGAACAGGATGATCGAAAGCGTCGTGAGAATGGCAACGATGACTTCAACCTCCCCTTTCCGCTCGATGATGGTGCAGGTAGACGAGCCTGCGGCTCTTCGGCTTCTCCGCGACTAGATGGAGTTCGTCCGCATGATCCTCAAGAAAGCGATAAGCGTCGCTGGCTACTGCTGCATCTTTGCACACGAGAGCCAAGGTTCCGCGCGCCTCGTTCCCAACGACATCGACATCAGCCAGCGCCGAAGCCGCTCTTTCGGCCGCACGCACTGCCTCGGTCCAATCGACAAGATCTCCGACGGGGTCGGGTGGGGGCGTGACGTCGACTCCGCGGCCCTTTCCCACGTCGCCGTCGCTCAACTCCACCTCAGATGAACTGCTGCTCTCGACGATGTGGTACGCAATCAGGAGCGCCTCCCGCATGTAGTCCGACTCGCCCCTCTTTACCATCTTGAGGGCGACGGCCATCGGGAGCGTGTAGCGGTCACTCGGGTCGTCGCCGAAGCGGGCTGTCAGCAGATCATCAGAGGCCCCGCAGAAATAGAGGTCGTAGGGGCGCACTCCGACGACCGTCGAGCTCAGAAATCTGCATCGAGAACAGTCGTGTGCAAATCTTGGCTTCATATTCACGAGACATTCTATCAAAAGGTCCCCCGAAATCAAAATCGAATGCCGCGCGACCGAGGCCTACTCCTGCCAGCCCCCCCGCTATCTATCCTCGCGAGTGGCGACGACTTGCTTCCGATCATCAGAACGGGGAAAATGAGATAAGGAGGCCTCGGGTGTCGTCCAACGTCATCGAAGATGCCGTCAACGTGTTCACGGACGGCTCCTCCATCAGTACGCCGCGGCGCCAGGGAGGGGCAGCCCTGAGGATCGTGGTAGTCAACGACGCGGGCAACGAAGAAGTCACAGACATTCCACTCATTGGGTTCAGAGGGGCGACAAACCAACAGATGGAGTTGTACGCCTGCATCGAGGCCGTGAAAGAGGCCCAGCGGCACCCAGCGCTCGACAGGATGCGGCGGATTGCGATCCACACTGACTCGATGTATGTAGTAGGCAACTACGACAGGGCACGATTCGACTGGTCGCGAAACGGGTGGCGAAACCGTTACGGAAAGGCAATGTCGAACGCACCTCAGTGGAAGGAGCTAGTCAAAGTCGGGATGAACGCCCCGAAAAAGGTTGAGTTCCACTGGACGAAAGGCCACGCGAAGGACGAACACAACAAGGCCGCTGACAAGATGGCTCAGGCTGCCGCGAAGGCCGCCTCGCGATCTCCGCTCTCTATCGTCAACGTTCGCAGGAAGACCACGGAGAAGTCCGTCGAACTCGGAAGCGTCGGAGTACACGGGCAGCGGTTCACGATCAGGGTGATCGTAGACGAGTACCTTCCCCTGCAGCGCCTCTACAAGTACAAGTACGAGGTCGTCTCACCGAAGAGCCCGTACCGCGGCAACGTAGACATCATCTTCTCGCTCGCACTGATGTCGGCGGGGCACACGTACTACGTCTTGGTGAACGACAACCCGAAGAACCCAACGGTATTGAAAGTGATTCGAGAAGTCAGCAGGCGGGGCGCCGCCACAGACGCTGAGCCCGCTCGTCTCGCCGAAGGCAAGACCGAGTATCATCATCGACCGCCATGAAGAATAGGCGTCGAGGAGCCCAGCGCAGACCTCATCTCGGGACGGGCACATTCAACCACGCTCGCGCAAGGGATGCAGGCTTGGCCACCTTCTTCCCAGCGTCGCGGGCCTTCCCGCACGTGTCTTCGCCCTTCGAGCTCGTATCGTCATCTCTCGGACGGCTGGATCAGTGGGAGACGCTGGTCATCCTTGCCAAGATCGCTTGGCAACTTGCGACATCGTGGGAGGCCGACCTCTACGCGACACAACGCAAACTCGCGCCAGGGGTTCTAAGCGAGGAAACCATCGACCGCTTGAACGCATTCATGGCAGAAAGCGGCCCAGCGCGCGTCGCGGTGTTCTTCCCCCAACAGATCCTTGAGGCAATGAGGTGGACCATTGTTCTTGGCAAACGTCAGCCTCAGCGCGAGACCCCTCCACTGACGGATCGAAAACGGGACACCTCAGCCCTCCTTCTGGGTGCCTCCGAAATCTGGGGCGACCGTCAGGAGGCCTTGTTCCACAAGGCCAGGGCTTTGGCCAGAACGCCCGACCAGCTCAGGGCATACGTGACCCTGTTCACTCGAACGGTGATGTCAGCGATCCAGCCGTCCCGCGATCCCGCCCTGCCTTTGGCCCGCGCCTCGCATCTGTTCGGTGATCTCATGGAGCGCCATCAGCCGTCCTTTCCCCAGGTTTTCAAGTCAGAAACGGGACTGTCCTTCGGTGAGTACAACATTGGCCAAAACATGATCTGGGCCCAGATCCTTCAGCGCACCGATCGGAACCCGTTGCTTTCCTTCGAGTCAAATGACCACTCCCGTAACATCGAACTGGGAAAGCATGTCTTGCGGCTCCAATCCCAGTCGCTTGATGATGCGCGCGCTGCTTTGTCGGCTCACTCCACAGACCCAGCGAGAGACTGGTCCCTCGACCCACTGCGGAAGCAACCCGTCGTGAGAAATCCCAATCGCGGAGATTCCTTCCTCGTCCTGGATCCAAAGCTCTTCTCAGACAGCATCACAAACGGCCCCCTGTTCATACCGACCGATTCACGCCAACGCCAGGAGACGCTCTCCGCATTCGGTGCCGCGTTTGAGGACTACACCTCAGAGATCATGAGGGGCATTTGCCCTGAGAGATCCCTCGGCATGCGTTGCCGAACGAACGTCCCCGTCGAGGTCTCGGGCGCCCAAGTGGGGCAAGTTGATGCATACATCGACTACAACGTAGCCGTCGTTCTCATTGAAACGAAAGCAAGCTTCATCGCTGAGCGGAGCGCGGTGAGGGGCGACCCTGTCGGGTTCCTGTCTGACCTTGAGGACAAGTACGTGAAGTCGCCCGAAGACCACCCCAAAGGGGTCTCCCAATTGTCGTCAACAATACGCAGGCTGGCAGAGAGGGAGTGGTTGGGAGTCGGAGAAGAACTCGGCCGCGTCCAGACTGTTTTTCCCGCCCTGGTTGTGAATGACGAAAGGCTTGAAGACCCTCTCGCTGCCCGCTACCTTGCGAAGCGCTTACAAGAGCAACTGGGTTCTCCCCGACAGGAGGTCGTAGGCGTCACCCGCGTGGGCGCCCTCGCCGTCGCTGCACTCACCATCTTGCCCGTGGACCTGCTGGAGATCCTAGAAATGTCGACCACACGATTCTCCCTGCAAGACCTTCTCCGCGACTTCACCGACAGGCACCCCGACAGGCTCGTGTCGCTGAACAACTTCATCGCGGGTTCGAGATATGGGTCGCTGATGCTGAGCAATCCGCGCCTCGCGAGACTCCTGAACAAGCGAGTGGAGCGTTTCACAACGTCAGGAACCTAAGGCCCGCTCTCGTCGGCTTCACGCCTACGGCCTAGCGGCGCATGCGATCTGGTAAGCCGATCATTTCCTTCCAAAGAACTCCAGTTTGTCGTAGACTACGGCTCACGAGAATGCAATGATCACCCTAGAATCCATCGCCACAGGACTATCCCTCGTCGGACTGGACCCAAGCGGAATCGGAACCGTCGTCGCCGTTGTCCCAATAGCCGAGGGCGCCGTCCAGGTCCTCTACAAGACACCCGAAGGCACGCTCAAGGAGCGACTTCTCAATAGGGGTGATGAGGCCAGCATATCTGTGGCCACGATGGAACGCCCGTGGTCATTCGATGGCGACGGCGAAGCCTTCAAGCTTACGGTCGAGGCAAAACGGATTGATCTGGCCTTCTTGTTCGACCCCATGATGGCCGTTCACACTTCCAATGTCGAACCTCTGCCGCATCAGATTACCGCCGTGTACGAATCCATGCTGCCGCGGCAACCCCTGAGGTTTGTGCTCGCTGATGACCCTGGTGCAGGAAAGACCATCATGGCTGGCCTTTACATACGCGAGCTCATCATGCGCGCAGATGCACGGCGCATACTCATCGTCGCTCCAGGGAGCTTGGTTGAACAGTGGCGCGACGAAATGTTCGAGAAGTTCGGTCTGGAATTCAGTGTCTTCACAAGAGACCTCCAAATAGCGACCCCGAGCGGCAATCCATTTGAGGATGTTGACTTTCTCATCGTTCGTCTTGATCAGATGTCTCGCAACGAAGAGCTTCAGCACAAACTGTGCGCCGCAGGCTGGGACCTCGTTGTGTTCGACGAGGCTCACAAGCTTGCCGCCCACTTCTTCGGCAGCAAGCTTACGAAGACGGGCCGATTCGAGCTCGCGGAGAAGCTCGGCACTCAGACTCGGCATCTCCTTCTCATGACAGCAACCCCTCACAATGGCAAGGAGGAGGATTTCCAGCTTTTCCTCTCCCTCCTCGACTCTGACCGCTTCTATGGAAGGTTCCGCGACGGCGTCCACAAAGTTGATTCCTCTGACCTAATCCGCCGAATGGTGAAGGAAAAGCTCGTCAAGTTCGACGGTACACCTCTCTTTCCAGAACGACGCGCCTACACGGTCAACTACCAGCTCTCTGACTTCGAAGCTGCTCTCTATGAGGCAGTCACGGAGTACGTCAAAACGGAGATGGGCAAGGCCGATCAACTTGACGGCAAACGCAGGGGGTCAGTCGGATTCGCCCTCACGGGTCTCCAGCGGCGGCTTGCGTCAAGCCCTGAAGCCATCTTCCAGTCGCTGAAACGGCGGCGAGAGCGCCTTGAACGCAGGCTCCGCGAAGAAGATGCGGGAGTTCGGGGCCACCAAGCAACGGCGGAGACACTCGCCGATGTTCCTGAAGACGAGGATGACCTCAACGCTGAGGAACAGGAAACCTTGGAGGAAGCGCTTGTCGACCAGGCCACCGCCTCTCAAACGATCGCCGAACTTGAGACGGAAATCGGAAGCCTGCACGTCCTCGAAGAACAAGCCAAAGCACTTGTCGCTTCTGGAAAGGACAAAAAGTGGGACGAGCTTTCGCGCATTCTCCAAAACGAACCGCAGATGCACGATTCGAGCGGACGAATGCGCAAGCTGATCGTCTTCAGTGAGCACCGTGACACACTCAACTATCTACACGACAAAATCGCGGGTGTTCTTGGCTCCCATGACTCAATCGTGGTCATTCACGGTGGCGTACACCGCGATGACCGCCGCAAAGCTCAGGAGCTGTTCCGATCCGACCCCGAGATCCGCGTGTTGGTCGCAACTGATGCGGCTGGTGAGGGCATCAACTTACAAAACGCGAACTTGATGGTGAACTACGATCTGCCTTGGAACCCCAACAGGCTCGAACAGCGGTTCGGACGAATCCACCGCATCGGGCAGCAAGAAGTCTGCCACTTGTGGAATCTCGTTGCCAAAGAAACCCGCGAGGGCGATGTCTACTTCCGCCTACTGGAAAAACTTCGCGTTGTCAGCGACGCCCTCAAGGGGCAGGTATTCAATGTCCTCGGCGAGGTCTTTGAAGGCAACAGTCTGAAAGAAATGCTGCTGGAAGCCATTCGCTACGGCGACCAGCCCGAAATTCGCGCCAAGCTGAGCCAGAAAATCGACAGCGCACTCGACCACGACCACCTCGTGTCGGTCCTGAGTCGAGATGCGCTTGCCCAAGAGACACTCACGCCAGACCGTCTCTTCACGGTCAAGGAGGAGATGGAGAAGGCCGAGGCGCGGCGCCTTCAGCCCTTTTTTGTTCGCTCGTTTTTCATGAAGGGTTTCGAGTCCTTGGGCGGGGCCATCTATCCCCGCGAACATGACCGTTTTGAGATCACATTCGTACCCGCCGAACTCCGCGAACGCGACCGTCTCATCACAGGCCGAAATCGGAGGGACCCAGCGCCAGTGCTACGGCGGTACGAGCGCGTCTGCTTCACAAAAGAAGCTGTACGCCCTGCGGACCGCCCTGGAATGGCTTTTGCAAGCCTCATTCATCCTGGGCACCCACTGATGCTCGCTCTCAGCGACGTTTTGCTGGAGCAACATGCGAACCTGCTCCGCCAAGGATCCATCCTCGTTGACCCAGCAGACGATGGTGATCAACCTTCCCTGCTCTTCCTCCTTACGCACGAAGTGAAGTCTGGCGACGGCCAGGTGATCTCCAAGCGGCTTCAGTTCATCCGCGTCCTGCCCGACGGCAGCGCAAGCTTTGCGGGGTGGGCACCTCACCTGGACCTCGAACCACTTCCGTCCGCTGATCGCCCGTTGCTCGCCGATATGCTTACGGCGCCTTGGCTCACATCGGGACTAGAGCAACGCGCCCTCGCTTTGGCAGCCTCTACGCTTGTCCCCGAGCACTTCAGCGAAGTCGCTGGCCGCCGAATTGCTCACGTCGACAAGACTTTGGCCGCAGTCCACGAACGCCTAACAAAGGAGATAGACTATTGGTCCGACCGCTTTGTCAGACTGACAGAGGACAAAGCCGCGGGTAAAGACGTGCGCCTCAATCTCGAAAACGTTCGCCGCACTATCAGCGACCTGGAGGCTCGCTTGGAGAGCCGCAAGAAGGAACTCCAGTCCATGCGTCACGTTACTTCAGCCACCCCTGTGGCCCTCAGTGGCGCACTGGTGATTCCCTCAGGAATGCTTCGCACTTTGCGCGGCGAAACCGAACCCGTGGGCGCCCCTTTCTCTGCGGATCCCGACGCCCGCTCTCGGATCGAAAAACTCGCGATGAACGCCGTTCGCCTATCAGAGGAGGGCCGCGGCTGCCGTGTGGTTGATGTCTCCGCCCAGAAGTGCGGATGGGACATCACCTCCTATGGTCCACCCATGGAGGGAAGGCTCCCAGATGCGCGCCATATCGAAGTCAAAGGGCGCGCAAAAGCCGCGACAACAGTCACAATAACCAGGAACGAGATCTTTGAAAGCTGGAATCAGGGCGCAAAGTACAATCTGGCCATCGTCTTTGTTGGAGAAGATGACTCTATCGACGGACCGCACTACGTTCCCCATCCATTCAAGGAGGAGCCAGGCTGGGGCATAGCTTCCGTCAACTACGAGATAGGTGCGTTGCTCGAACGCGCCCGAGGGCGATAGCTGATGTCCAATCCCATCAAGTCACCCCGCAAACTCATCGAAGTTGCCCTGCCGTTGGACGCCATCAATCGGGCATGCGCCTACGAAAAGATGCCTGGAATCGGGCCACATCCTCGTGGGATTCACCTTTGGTGGGCGCGACGGCCTCTAGCAGCAGCGCGGGCTGTTCTGTTTGCGCAGCTCGTCAACGACCCAGGCACGAACTCTGGCAGAGGCTTCAAGTACGGAATGAACAAGAGAGACGCCGCCGTGGAACGCGAGCGACTCTTTAGAATCATCGAAGACCTCGTAAAGTGGGAAAACAGCACCAACGAAGAAGTTCTGGAACGCGCTCGTGCGGAGATTCGTCGGTCGTGGCGCGAAGTGTGTGAGCTGAACAAGGATCACCCCCAAGCGGCGCAGATGTTCAACCCCGACAGCCTACCTGCGTTTCACGATCCTTTTGCGGGCGGTGGTGCAATTCCCCTGGAGGCGCAACGTCTTGGATTGGAGTCCTACGCAACAGACCTAAACCCAGTTGCCGTGCTTATCAACAAGGCGATGATTGAGGTGCCTCCAAAATTCGCAGGTCGTGCCCCTGTCGGACCGACGCTTACGACGCCCAGCGGGCTGGGCCTAACTTCGGATTGGCCTGGTGCAAGTGGGATAGCTGAAGACGTGAGGCGTTATGGCGCCTGGATGCATAGTGCTGCCACCAAGCGCATCGGACACCTCTATCCACAAATCGAGATCACGACCGATATGGTGATCGACCGTCCAGATCTGAACCAACTCGTCGGTGCCAGACTCGTTGTCGTCGCTTGGATCTGGGCACGTACAGTCAAAAGTCCGAATCCAGCTTTTTCACACATCGAAGTGCCCTTGACGTCGACTTACGTCTTGGCAAACAAACAAGGTAAAGAAGTCTACGTGCATCCAGTCGTCGAAAGCGGCAACTACCGCTTCCAAGTGAGGCTCGGCCCGCCGCCAATTCAGGCAAGGGAAGGTACAAAGGTTAAGGGACATGGATCCAATTTTCGCTGCCTTGTCTCTGAAGCAGCGATCAGCGCCGACTACATCAAGGCCGAGGCGCAAGCAGGACGGATCGGCACACGATTGATGGCACTTGTAGCGGAGGGTAAGAATGGACGCATTTACCTTAGTCCTCCTGATCAAGAAAAGAAGATCGCCGAGTTAATTCGACCCGCCTGGACGCCCGACCTAAGCATTACTGGATCGACGCGGTATGCCGCGTGCAAACCCTATGGAATGGGGAATTTCGCCGATCTCTTCACGCCAAGAGAGCTGATGGCGCTGACGACATTTGCTGATCTGGTTTGCGAGGCGAAGGAACTCGTCCAAAGAGACGCGGTAAAGGTCGGCGTTCAAGACGACGGCTTAGGGCTCGACTCTGGTGGTACTGGAGCCTCCGCCTACGCTGAGGCTGTAAGCATGTATCTCGCATTCGTCGTTGACCGTTGTGCGGACTTTTCGAATTCCCTTACCCGATGGATTCCAGGCAACCAGAAGGTGATGAACCTTTTCGCAAAGCAAGCGATTTCGATGGCATGGGACTTTGCAGAGCCCAACATCCTCGCCAATGTCGTTGGCGGATTCGCCCCTGCATCCGAATACATCGCCAATTGTATAGAGAAGCTATCGCCCGCAGCGGGTGGTTTTGCCACTCAGGCTGATGCCAGAACTCAGCGTGTCTCATCTCTGAAAGTCATTTCAACCGATCCGCCATATTACGATAACGTTCCATACGCTGACATATCTGATTTCTTCTACGTTTGGCTCCGCCACTCTTTGCGTTCTGTATTTCCGACTGCGCTCGCTACCATAAGTGTCCCCAAGGCAGAAGAGCTTGTTGCATTTGCGGACAAGCACGGCAGCAAGGAGAACGCCGAGGCCTATTTCCTGACGGGCATGACTCAGGTCATTAGTAACCTTGCTTCATTATCTCACCCAGAGGGGCCTGTCACGATCTATTATGCTTTCAAGCAATCGGACACGGACGAGGAAGGAGGCACATCTTCATCTGGATGGGAGACATTTCTCACCGCCGTGCTGCGAGGCGGCTTTGCGATCGTAGGAACTTGGCCCCTTCGTAGCGAGCAGGAGTTTCGCCAGCGAAGCATGGGCTCGAATGCCCTTGCTTCAAGCATTGTGCTCGTATGCCGCAAGAAACCCGCAGATGCCCCCACAGTCTCGCGTCGCGAGTTCATTCGTGAGTTGAATGGTGTCTTGCCCGAGGCACTCGACGAAATGACCCGAGGGGCCGAAGGCGAGCATTCACCTGTGGCGCCTGTGGACCTCTCGCAGGCCATCATTGGCCCTGGAATGGGTGTCTTCTCCAAGTATTCAGCCGTACTGGAGGCCGATGGCTCACCTATGAGCGTCCGAACCGCACTCCAACTAATCAATCGCTTTCTCGCCGAAGACGATTTCGACGCCGACACGCAGTTCTGCCTGCATTGGTTCGAACAGCATGGTTGGGAAGGAGGACCGTTTGGCGATGCCGACATCCTCTCGCGTGGGAAAGGTACGAGTGTGGCTGGTATGAAGGAGGCGGGAGTCCTTCAGAGCGGCGGCGGCAAAGTCCGCCTCCTCAAGTGGGCAGAGCTTCCCAGCGACTGGAACCCGCAAACCGACAAGCGAACTCCCGTTTGGGAAGCTTTGCATCAGCTCATCCGCGCTTTGAAGGACGGTGGCGAATCATCGTCTGGCGCCCTACTCGCCATACTTGGCGGCAAGGCAGATGCAGTCCGCCAGCTTGCATACCGCCTCTACACTCTTTGCGAGCGCCTTGGCCAAGCGGAAGATGCGCGGGCATATAATGAGCTCATTACTAGCTGGACTGCAATCGAGTCCGCCGCCAACTTGGCGCCGAAGTCTTCTGACCAGCAAGGACAGTTATTCTGAAAGGCAGAGGTTAATGAACTCAAAACCTTGGCGAGAAGTGATTATCCCCCATCAGGACGTGCTCAACGGGACTTTCCAGCAGTCCGAGTTCGCGGCTGACCTGACGGCAGTTCGAACGGGCAGAGCGACTGCTGAATATGGTGACGCAAAGGCTTTCTTCGAGCGCACGTTCATCACCGAAGGCATGAGCATGTTGCTCACCCAAGTCTCACAACGACTAAATGGTAGGGGTGGTGAGCCAGTCATCCAGCTCCAAACGTCCTTCGGTGGTGGAAAGACGCACACCTTGCTAGCTGTCTACCACCTCGCCTCGCGATCATGTGCGCTGTCGGAGCTCGCAGGCATTCCAGCTTTGCTTGATCGGGCTCTGCTGATGGATGTGCCCAAAGCAAAGGTAGCAGTGTTGGATGGGACCGCACACGCCCCTGGCCAGCCTTGGAGCCATGGGAGTCAGGCAATTCGAACTTTGTGGGGTGAATTGGCTTGGCAACTCGGCGAGGCCGAAGGGTTCGCTCTGGTCAAGCAAGCGGATTCAAGCGGAACGTCACCTGGGAAGGATGTTCTTTGCACCCTACTCTCTAGGTTCGCTCCTTGCGTCGTACTGCTGGACGAGTTGGTCCTGTACATCCGCCAGTTCTCAGAGAGTCAGGCTCTGAGCGGGGGAACATACGACAGCAACCTCTCTTTCGTTCAGTCGCTGACTGAAGCGGCCAAGCTGGTGCCAAACGCAGCAGTACTGGCATCGCTGCCCGAGTCGGACAGCCAAGCGGGTGGGCCCCGAGGCAAAGCAGCTTTGAAGGCCTTGGAGGAAATCTTCAACAGAGTACAGTCGCTCTGGAAGACAGTCGCGCCCGAGGAAGCTTTCGAGATAGTGCGGCGTCGCTTGTTCGAGCAGATCCGCGACGCAAGAGCGCGCGACCAGGTATGCCGAGCCTTTGCCGACGCATATCTGGCAGAAGGCGCAAAGCTGCCCCAGGAAACTCAAGAGGTACGTTACACCGAGCGCATGGCCAAGAGCTACCCGATCCATCCAGAGGTCTTTGCCCAGCTCTATGAGGAATGGTCGACGATTGATGGCTTCCAACGCACCCGAGGCGTCCTCAAACTGATGGCCAAAGTCATCTATCGTTTGTGGCAAGATGACAACAAGGACTTGATGATCCTCCCCAGCAGTCTGCCCTTGTACGACGGAAATGCGCGTAATGAGCTGACCTATTACCTTGGGCCAGGATGGGATCCTGTGATTGACCGCGACATTGACGGAGAGCGGGCCGAGACCACGATGCTGGAAACCAAAGAGCCCCGCTTTGGTTCCGTCCAGGCCGCCCGCCGCGTCGCACGAACCTTGTTTCTCGCGACCGCTCCCTCCTCGGTGACTACCAAGCCTGGTATTCGCGGCATCGACCGCGCCAGAGTGCTACTTGGCTGCCTTCAGCCAGGCCAAACGTCATCTCTGTACTCTGATGCCCTGAATCGCCTGTCGGACCAACTTCACTATCTCAATCCTTCGGGGGATAAAGCGAAAGAGGAGACGCGCTACTGGTTCGACACCCGAGCAAATCTGCGGCGAGAGATGGAGGAACGAAAGAAGCGCTTCGACGACAAGAAGGAGGTCAGGGCGCGAATGGCTGAGGTACTCCACAAGCTCACCAACAGTGCGACCTTTTTCGATGGCGTGCACACATTCACTCCCCATAGTGACGTACCAGACGACGGTGCACTCCGCCTGGTTGTGCTTTCTCCAGAGCAGTCCTACTCGCGAACAGAATCGCATGCGGCATTCGACGGCGTGCTCGACCAGGTCAGGAACCACGGGACCAAGCCTCGCTTTAGAGCGAATCGACTGCTCTTTCTCGCGCCAGATCAGGGCGCCCTTGCACGGTTGAGTGACTGTATCCGCGTTGCTCTGGCCTGGAGCTCGATCGTTGACGACGTCGGTGCGATGCGTCTGGTTCTTGACAACCTTCAGGCTCAACAGGCCAAGAAGGAGCTGCAAGGAGCAGAAGATGTGCTCCCGCGCGTCGCACGGGAGTGCTACAAGTGGTTGCTCTGCCCAGTGCAGGATAGCCCCACGAATCCAAAGCCGACGGTAGAAGTGTTCCCTCTCAACACGGGTGCGGCGACCTTAGGGCCCGAGATCGAGCGTGTTTGCCTGGACAACGTGCTTGTCGTCACCACTTGGTCGCCGATTCACCTGAGGGACGAGCTGAAGAGACTGTACTGGAAGAGCGACAAGCCAGCATTCGGCGGCGTGGCGTTCTGGGACGATACCACTCGCTACCTCTACCTGCCGAGGCTGAGAAGCCGCGGCGTGCTGGAGCAGGCCATAATCAAGGGCGCCACCAGTCGTGACTTCTTCGGAACAGCCTACGGTCGGCACGAGGGCAAATTCGACGGCTTCAAGTTCGGTGACTCAAACGTCCAACTTGATGACACTCTCCTTTTGATTGAACCCGAAGCGGCGAAGGCGTATGAAGCGGCGCATCCACCCGCTGTTCCACCTGGTGCGAAACCACCCGAGCCGATCCCTGGTGCGACACTTCCTGGACCCGTCCCTCTTGGTGCCCAGCCTGGCCCAAAGTTCCACGCTTTCCATGGCACCGTTGCGGTAAACGCTACGACCGCGAAGATTCATCTCGTCGAAGTGGCAGACGAGGTCATCGCCGTGCTTGCTGGAGATCCNNGTGACTTTTCCATCTGGCGCGTCCGACCAAACGAAACGCGCGGTCACTGAGAATGCGAGAACACTCAATTTCGAGAACGCCGATTGGGAGTGAGGCAACCGAGAGGCTAAAAGGCGACTCTGCCTTGTCCGAACAGGCGGAAGTGCGCTCCGAACAGTGGGCGGTGGCGTGAACACCAGCGGACAAGCTACTTCGGCGGCTCCTTCTTTGGCGGAAGAAACTCGACCTCGGAGCGTTCGAGGCCGTCGACCACGATGCGCCTGGCGAGAGCCGCAAATCGCAGTATTTCGTCACCAGCGATCTTGACGTTTTCACCTTCGCGTCCAGAGGACGCGCTCACCAGGTATTTTTCGTCAACAAGTCCGAGGTTATGTCCGATTACGTGACGCTTCTCTATGTGTGCCATGAGGAATCCCAGGTCCGCCTCCGAGATTACTCTAAACGGGTCGACGCCTAACACGCCGAATAGGCTTCTTGAGCGCTCAACGTTCTGAAATGGATTCCCGCGTTTGGCGTCCTTGACGGCTTCGGCAAGGTCTGCCGAACCAAGCCGAGCCGCGGCAAGGAACCGAAACACGACCTTGAGATACGTTTCGAGGGCCGTAAGGACATCCTCATGAGCGTTTCCCAACAATCGGTAGGTCAGTTCCTTGTCTGTTCCTAGATCGGAACGTTCCGCGGCGGAGATCTGTTTGGAGATCAACTCCACCTCCCGATCGAAGTGGACGTGGACGTTCCTTCCACCGCAGTCAGGGCAGAAAAGCCCAATTGCATAGACCCCATAGGGCCGACCGCAGATGTCACAGGTCAGATCTCGAAGAAGGTCCTCCCTCCAGGGGTACGGCTTGGGCCGTCTTGACCGTTCTACGTGCATGCTCAACTGGATGAAGGAGTTCCTGCTGACGCTGCTATTGAACTCTCGCGCGAGATCTTCCATGTAGTCGGACGCGTCTTCCGCCACCGCCCATTCCAGATACTGCTTCGCTGCCTGGATGTCCTCTGGGGCAGTGAAGCTCTGGTNNCTCCATCTGTTCCGCAATAGGGGCATGTCGTCCCAGTCGTCTTTGGCAAACGGCGGACCAAAGAGGTATGATCTTCTGCTATCCGCTGTTCCTGCGGCGCGTCTGCCAACTGAAACCGCCGTGGGACACAGGAATCAGAAGGACAGTAGCGCTGGAACTTGCCTTGCGGGCTTCGCGGAAGCGGCAAATGAATGTCCATTTGGTCGCCGCTTCGACTCACGATATGCTTCTTGAGTTTACGGAATTGAAACTCCCTCAAGAGACCCTCCCAACCGATATCCTACAGCTCTCGCAAGAGAAAGACCACTCTACTGGCATGCTGGTAGGCCCTTGCATCAGAGGATTTCAGTCGGTATCCCACGCCACCAAAAACTCCGCGTACACAGGAAAGTGGTCCGAAACCTGCCCGACCGTCAGCCCCGATCCCGCCAAATCCCCAGCC
Organism: Spirochaetaceae bacterium; assembly: GCA_003141795.1. The sequence goes on from PLNO01000300.1 coordinate 101,195, forward strand.
TCGTCGTATCGGTAGACGCCCGACACGCCGTCGAAATCCTCGTCGGTGCTTTTGGTGGTGACGATTCGGTCATAGGTGTTGCTGGATGCGGCCACAGTCGTGTCGACGTCGTTCGGGATCAACCAGTCGAAGGAGCTAGAGGCTGCGCAAGGAGTTTCAAGAAAGCCATCGAACTGGCTCCATCGGTGAGTTCTGGGCGCTACTGTGGCTTCGCCGTCTCAATCCCGACGCGGAGGTGACGCTGAGCGGCCAACACAACGCCCTCTTTGATATCGTAGTCAAAAAGCGCGGGCCGAAGGCAGTCAGGATCCAGGTGAAGACAGTCGGCCCGTATGACGAGGGTAAGGTGCTCAGCGGGATCAAGAGGGGACACGACGAGCTTCATGTCGTGGAGTTGGACGAGACCTTCCGACCCGCGAGGTACAACCGAATCAGGCGACCTGTGACGGGTAGCGGCAAGAAGGCGACGTCGTTAGAGGGTGGAGAAGCGCTCGACTCCAGACTCTGGGAATGAGCCACCTGTTGTCGAGGGCGCAAGAGGCCGTGGCATGAACGACCTGTACTCGATGCCAAATGGGGATCCTTCCATCGAGGGGTATGCGCGAAAGCTCATGCGACGCCTTGAGGCTAAGAACATGACCTCGGGTCGTGAGCTGGCGGTGAGCACGCTGCGAGAGGTCAGTCCCGCTTTCGCCGACGAGTTGCGTCCTCAAAGACCTGCACTTATCGGCCGACGGATGGCGATCTCCACTCCATCTGGGAAGCTATCAAGTCGGTTATGATCTCCTTCAGAGTCCACAAGAGACCGTTGAAGCAGTCAATCAGCCCGTCCATGATGGACTCGTACACCTCCATCTCAGGCTTGTCTGGTCCGTACCGCTTGATCAAGTAGTGTATGATCATTTCGTCCACCAACGGAAAGCAGAGGTCGATGCCGCTTGTGGACTCTGCTTCACCGAATCTGATTCCGTCGTGGAGCGGGTAGTCCTGAATGACGTCCTGGATCACCGACAAGTCGTAGTGGTACATGATCTTGTCCCGAATCGTCTTCAGTACGGTCCTGTAGAACGAACTTGGCTCGCGAAGCTGCGACTGTACGAAGACGATGCGGGGCTCGGTTGAACTCCAGCATGGAAGCCCTTCGAGATCCGTATGGTGCTTTTCGAGCGTGGAAAGGCACTCCGCGACGATGGCGCCGTGTGAGAGCACTCGCTCTATCCGATCGCGCTTGTCAGCAGGACTGTCTGTCTTGAGCGCCACATAGGATCTCAGTGCGGCATTCAGCGCATTGTAGAGGCGAGAGAACTGAAGGCCGAGCAGGAAACGCTCGTCCTTCTTTGAACTCATGGGATCCGAAATACGGAGGACGATCGTCTCCACGGATTCACTCCTTCGGGGCGGCGGCGCGCTGAGGATCCGAGCGCACCGCTTGCCCCCACCCCGTTTCCTCTTGAAGCGACAAGGCGTCACGCACCCTCTCACTCCCCTCGCGCCTTCCGAACCGACGTCCGTTGCAGTCCCATTCTGACGGTGATAGCATGCCGCCTCAATGGACGTGGACCCAGAGGTACCTTGGCCTCGTGAGCAATGTCTTTCCTCGGATGGAGGGCCAGCCTCAAGCCGCCTCAGAGCTCAAAGAAGGCAAGGGCACAGTTTCGAACCCGCCCCACGATGTATGCGTGATCGTGCCAATCGTGCGCCTTCACGGACGCGCTGGCCAGAGAGCACTTCGATGTCGGCCAATCCGATGCATGCCTATTGCTTCTGACTGCTGCTCCAGACGGAGGCCGTCTTTGAGTCAAAGAGGTTGACCTTGCATTTGAACCTATCCTTGATTGCTGAAATGTGTTTGGTGGACGCATCGGAGTAAACGCCAATGTAGACGCTATGAAGCTTGTCCCCTGCCTTACGTCCATGTTTGGCCGCAGCGTTGATCGCTTCAATGATATGGCTATCGTACTCGCCAAAATTGAAACCGAAGGTGACCAAGGAGCCTTCAATGGCGGATAACCTCTCGTAGCAATGGGACAGGTACCGATTGTGCATGATATGGGTGAGTTTGTCCTTTCCTGTCCCTGCGGTAACGAAGACAGGGTACTCCTTCTTCTCAATGCGCTTCTTGATATTTTCAAGCAGGTAGCTGTCCTGACTGTACACTTCCTTCACGACTTCTACGCCCGTGTCAAAAAGAGGAAGTGCGCCATGGACATAGAAGATAGTCTGTTCGTCCTTGTGCTTTCCCCACTGAAGCTCCGAGAACTGAAGGTCCTCGTCTGGCACAAAGTCTCCCTCCGACTCAACCTCCCTCCCAAAGCCGTCGATTGCGTTCTCAACTTTGTTCCGCATCAGCACCCAGTAAAGGAGGATGTCGTAGTTCGTGGTAAAGACTAGACCTTCGTTTGACAAGTACTCTTTCAGGAAAGCTGCGCACGCGCGGCTCTTGGCCTCAGGAACTGTGAAGACATGCTCTGGGTGCAGTTCCTTTAGAGCCTCCAGAAAACTATCCCGAAGCTCCTTGCTTGCGTTCTCGATCCTCTTGAGGAATGCCGCGTCTGCTCCGAACGCCCTCGCAAGCTCCTTCAATGTCTCAAGCTGCTGCATTATTGCTTCAAAGTTCTTGGAGTTTACTATGGCAAAGAGCCTGGAGAGGATGTCGTTATCGAGTCGCTCGATGAACGAGTTGAGCGCGTTGTACGAGAAGATCTTGGCATCATAGGCCATGCTGAATCCGTTTCCAAGCAGGAGATGCTTCTGACGCTTCTTCTTCCTCAACGAATCTACGACCTCGGCATAGCTTTGGAGTGGCACGTCTACCTCCTGATAGGAGTCACTTCGATTCCTATGATATTCGAAGACGGAGCGAGCTGTAACAAGCGAAGAACTCAAGCCGCTTCGTCCAGCCGACATGAAATGATCCCGCCAACGGTGCGGGGCGGTCCTCGCTGCGATGATGGGCTATGGCACTGGGAACAGGAAGATCCGAAGTCCATCTTGCCTCGGGGCCTGACTGAGGGTGCTCGTGGGTGCCGTTCCTATCGGATGCGATTGCCGTCCTTGTCCCAAACCATGTCCACGTCCCTCTTGCCGTCGTGGATCGAAAAGCCAACCACGTTGCCTTCGCCGTCGATGTTCGCGGCAAAGGTGAGGGTCGGTAACTTCAGCTGGAAACTGAGGGTCTTGCCGTCGCGCACATTCTGGTCAATATCAAGATCCGAAGCCTCAATATGGTTGGTGAAGAGCGGCTGGTCCCCGCCGATCACCAGCGCATGTAGCGGGCTTCGGAAGTCTAAGGTGTAGGTCTTCACGTCGTTACGCACGGAAGTGAGCTTGAGCTGTGGCTCGCTCTGGCTGGAGCAGGAAGCCAGACTCACGAACGCCAGTGCGATCGCCGCAACGACAAGGAAAAGCTGAACTGGAAATCGAGAAAGGTCGACTGAACTCCAACGCCGAGTAGTCACCATCATTCTGCCTCCACATTTGCTGCGCACCGCACCCTACCTTGGAATCGTGGAACGCCCTTTGGTCAGTTGTCAAGCCGAGTCATCGCGATCGCTATCGGGCAAGGGCGCCAGGTTGAGGCGTAACGGCCAACGCAAATCGAGGTTCCCTCGACTCTCGGCGGGCTGAGATCTCCTGTCAGTAAGCTGGCGCCCAGAGTCGCTCCGACGGCCGTCAGGCAGCGTCTCCGTCAACGCCCGCTCATTTATTCACGGGTCGCGTGCGTCGCCCGCCTCATCTCCCCCCAGGAGATCCTCGTTGTGCTCAGCGTATTCGGGGTCATCTTCCGCGTTGAACATTTCATCCACCGTAAACCCAGCGGTCTCGTCGAGGTCTTGCTCTGCGTCTTCCGCATCCGAGTCGTTGCGTTCGGCAGGCTTCCATGACCCTCCTCTCGTCCCGACCTTGGCCCGTGACATCTTCAGGACCCTTGGCACCGTGTCACTGTACTCACAGACGAACTGGAGCGTGCGCAAGATGGGATACTGCTCTGAGACGGCATTTGAGTAGATGGACTTGTGCATCAACGAGGTGAGTATCTCAGCAATCAATTCCTCCGCCAGGATCAGTTTCCCTCCAGCCAGACGCTCGTGGTTGGCCTTGCTCCCAAAGACAAGAACGGCGACTTGGTCAATCTGATCAGGGAGCATCAACCCTTTGAAGAGGGCAGGGATATGCTTCTTCCCCGCTTCGAATTTTTTGGCGTACCGCCTCTCCCTCGTCTCCCAACTGTCTGCATCCGAAGAAGGCTCGATGTGGATGAGATGGCGGTTGCCAGGATGGAAAACGACGACGTCCAACTCGCACTCATAGCCGCCCTTTGACCGTCGCCCGACGAGGACATTTCTTCGAACGAAGTAGTCCTGGTTATTCGTACCATTCGGCGATCATCTGTTCGAGGTAGTTGTGAGCCATTCCTCTCTCCGATCTCCGTTGTCTCGTTTCCAATCGGGAAGACCCAATTTGAACCGCTTGCCCAGGATGAATGCTCTATATCGAGAATGCCAGAGCCGTGCCCTGAACGATCTTTCTGACAACCATCGAACGCTCTTGCTGATCCAGTCTCAAGTCTATCGAGAATCCAACGAAGTCGTCGCTGAACAGCGAAAACTGCTTCAGCCACTCGATGTCACCACTGACCTGTTCTGAGTGGTTGCACTTCCACTCAAGGATGCCGATCGGATAGTTTGCGGGATTCCCGTCTCGATCCCAGACCGTCATGCGGGGTTCGGACCAGATAACGAGATCCTTGCACACCACCCTCTTCCGTCCGTCTCCGCGCAGTTGAGGAACGGCGACCTCTATTCCGATCTGCGCAGGATCCTGCAAGACAGCGCCTGGACGACACTCCTTCAGGAGAAAGCCAAACGCGAAGAGCGAGACTGCTTCCCGCTCTCGACCCACCCAGCTCTTCTCGTTCACAAACGCGATGAAGTTGCCGAGTGCCCTCTCTATGAGTGGCTCAAGCTCAGCCGCCTTAGGCACAAGCGATGCTACTTCAGGCGCGTCCTCGGCGCAACGAAAGCGCCCATGGGCTTGGTAGGTTCCTGAAGAGGCTTTCGAGACGCGCCAAGAGAGCCATTTCTCATGACCAACTGCTCGGAATAGAGGCGCACGATGGGCCCCGCTCGATGGTAGCGATCGCAGACGAAGGGTCAGCTTCGGCCCCCTACTCCGCACTCAGCAGATAGTTCCCGAACCCATGAGATCGTGCCATAGTGGTCCTGTCAGGAGCAAAAAAGTGAGCGAGACCTATTACGATCTTCTTGGCGTCCCCAGAGAAGCAGATCCAGCCACCCTCCGTGAAGGCTACCGCAGGGAGGCCATGAAGTGGCACCCCGACAAGAACGGCGGCTCCAGGCAGTCGACCGAACGCTTCAAGGGCATCTCCGAGGCCTATGCCGTCCTGTCGGATCCGATGCGTCGCTCGGCATACGACCAGGCCCTGACTAGCGGACAGGAGGCGGCCTTCGCAGGGCAGCAAAACATCGACCCGCAGGCTGCGGCCTACATGTTCCTCCAGGAGATGGCCAGCCTCGCCGCAGAGCTGAGCATGCAGAATACGCGCATCTCGGACATTGCCGCGGCCCTGATGGCCAAGGGTTGCCCCCGAGATGTCGCAACCAGCTTGGCCCACGGCATGACCGCCCAGCGGAAGTCACTTGTCCGCGCCGCGGCGGGACGCTCCTTCCTTGGCGCTGCGGCGTTCATTGTCATCGGCCTCATCGTTCTGGCGGTCAGCGGCGGCTACCTGATCACGACGGGGCTCTTTTTCGTGGGTGCTATCAACCTGGTTCGCGCGCTTTACAGGCTGGCCTCTGGGCGAGTGCCGTCACAGAAGACGTGAACAGGCTCCGCTGCCATGGTCGTCATCGCGCGCGTGGCTTGCGCTACTCTGTTCGCCCGCAGGGGAGTCGACGGGCAAAGCCGCACTTATTCTCACTGGTGCGAAGTGATACAGTGTGCATCACCGAACAGGCGCTCGCCGACGGAAATCATGAAGCGGTTCGTAGGTCGATGAAAGCCCAGTCCCTGTGCCAAGCCGTTGTCCTCTTGGTCGCTCTGCTCGCATTGGTGCCCTCTGCATCCGCCCAGAGTCCACTCGATCAGCTACCCACGTACACGGTTGTCTTCCCTGCACACACAATTCCGTCCAGGTACATTCCCGCAAGGCACTATCCCGCGCGACATTACCCCGCGCGGCACTATCCCGCCAGACACCTTCCCGCGCGGAAGACCGCGTTCGGCACTATCCCCGCGGTGGACATACCTGCCATCGACATACCCGCCATCGACATACCCGCGATGGACACTCCTGCGATGGTCATTCCTGAGTTCCGCGTTCCCGAGATGCAGTTTGAAGTCCCTGACTACGCACGCATTTCGTCGGCCGATCTCCGTCGGTACGCGAAGGCCCTGCCGAACCCGATGTCGAGCGCGGTGACGGCGCGTGCCGCCTCTCGAAATCAGATGGCGGCCGTTGCCCGAAACAAGCTCTTCATCTCGAAGTACGGCAACCAAGAGGGGACACTTGTGTCGATCTTCGCGGCTGCCGACGCAGACCAATCAGGAGATCTCTCCTGGGGGGAACTCGGCAAGTTTCAGAGTTCGATGTACCGACGTTTCTCTTACAAGAGCAACGCGACCGCCCTCCGCCCTGATGATTTCGTGCGCCAGGGCGGCGGTGACTGCGAGGATTGGGCGCTGCTCACGGCGGCTTTCTGCGACTATTGGGGATGGGAGGCCTACGTGGCGTGCTTTTTCGGCGACTCGGGTGACGGCCACGCCCTTTGCATGGTTAGGGCCCCCGCCCGCGTGCCCGTTGGGTACACGTACTGGCATGTAACAAGCGCTCAGACGCTCGAAGGGGATGCCCTCGCCGAGGGCGATTACGTTCCTGTGGACTACGATCAGGTTGGCATGCTTTCAAACGCGGTTAAGGCTGGCGAGACCCTTCGATACTTCATGACGCCAATGAGGACATACGGAGCACCAATGTGACCTTGGCGATTGGACTTCGTCCTTCGAGTCTGGGCGGCCGTCCGACGTCTGCCCAAGACGTCGTTGCGACCGAAAGAGGAGGCCCGTAAGTGGCTGGCCGAATTCCGATCGGGCTCTTGCCCAAAGGCGTAAGGTGGACCGCGGGAATGACAGGCGCGATGGCGAAGTTCAGGAAGCCGTTGAAGAAGACGTTGAAGCAGAAGGGCAAAGTCGCCATGGCGTCAGAGGCTCTGGCCGTCGCACTGGAAGTGACGAAGACCTGGGATGACGGCACTTGGTTCGAAATGTGGGCGTCCGCCCAGACTCCAGGCAAGGAAGAGATGATGTCATGGGGTGAAGAAACCATGAAGGCGGGGCCACACACCGACTACGAGAAGTGTCGCGCCGCTTTCATGACCTGCGTCTATCTTGAGTTGATGGGCTGGGACGTGACGTAGCCCCGCCATGGAGTTGCTGAAACCGAGACTATGGATCTATGCCTCCGACGGTGAGTAAGACGACCACGCCTCACATGCGAGGGCGGGACTCGCGCCCCGTGGGGCCGCCTAGCCATATCAGAATCGGTTGAAGAGAAGCTTCTCTCGGTTTTCCAGCGAGGTGAGAACGAGCATATCTCCATTGACAAAGGCCCTCATCCTGACGATGGTCTGGTTTTCGATGGACAGTGTCAGAATGTCCTTGTCAAGTCTGTAGACTCCGTCGATCAGTGCGTATTGGTGGTCCGCCGTCGATGCGGAGATCTTACATCGACCACTGGGATGGAAAGCGTAGATCTGCTCTACGGTACGTCCCTGCCAGTTCCCAAGAATGTTCGTAGGAAGGTTGCGGAATTCGGTATTTCTGGATCGCAAGAAACTGAAGGCCGTCCCTCCAACCACGAGAAGAATCAGCAGTGCCCACACAGGTTCCCCCTTGGTCATCTGGAATCGCGGATATCGGCTTCCAAAGCCCTCAGTGTGCCTCCTATCGAGATCCTCCTGCCCGCTATTCTCAACGGCGCCACGTCTGACAGCCGTACTCTCCCGATTGCCGCTTTGGGGTCTTCTCCTGCCGCAACAAGACGCTCGCCGCCAGTGTTCCAGTCCGTCCAAGGCCAGCACTACAATGGTTCAGGACGTCATCGGTTTTCAAGCGAGCCAAAACCTGACGCACGGTATCATGGAATGCCTCAAGGCTTCCTGGTAACGAGCCGTCTACAGTAGGGAAGCCGAGCGTCTCAAAGCCCATCTCCCTACAGAGAGCACATAGGTTCACCGCGTGGCAACCGCAGTCTCCCCTCGGGGCGCTGCGCGTCCCGCTCTCTGCCCCAAGAATGTGCTTTCCACAACTACTATACATATGTATAGTACATAGCATGATCACCGCCGCCGAGATAAGAACTCGCTACCTGGCCCGACTCAGGGCCCTCTACAGGAGCATCGGGCGCATGGAGCGCATGTACGCCGAGTTTCCCAGCGCACCACCCGCTGCCTGGCGAGACGGGATCAGCGTCGTCGCCCAGAAGATCAAGAGCATGACCGACGCCGAACTCCTGGCGACCAAGGGAATCGACATGGCTCTCCGCAACCTCGTCGCTGATAGGATGGGCATACCGCGCTGCACGCCCGATGGCCACAACTACGGCCATAGAATTCTGGACGTGTCGTGGGGTCCACCATGAGCGAGCGCCGTCGTCGTTCGCTCTTCTGCGCCTGCTTGGTGTTGCCGAGTAGATGCAGTAGTAGCGCCGACCAAGTAATAGGCTGACCAGTTCGTATCCACCACGGAGCCCACAGGCTACACTCAGGCAGTAGAAAGAGGAGCAGGCCATGCAGGTGCACTGGAAAAAGAGAGACCTCAGTGGTGGGCTCGGCCACGGCGTCGAGTTTCACCTCAGCCTTGGCGGAACCTCGTCCGCGGTGGGATTCATAGAGGGCTACAGTTGGCTTCACGACGACAAGCTCGTGGTTGACGCCTACATAGACTCCAGACTCGTGGACTTCCCCAGATCCGTCGCAGTGGAGCTTCGCTTGGCAATGCTGCTTTTCCTCACCGACGAACGCAGGCAACAGAGCGGCTCAACGATACATGGCTTCCGCGTCGGCTTCAACGCATAGAGCCCCTCGTCAGCGAACTCCCGACCACCTTGGTGACTACCTTTGATGATCGACGACCGAGGAACGGCGCTCAGGGCCCGATCATGGCCGTCGTTCCCTGAAGAACGCGATCATATCCGTCCCGATAGGCTTGTGCCCGATCTGCCGCAGCATCGTGACGACCTGCCCTCGGTGGTACGACGAATGATTTATCCTGTGGAGCATTTGTTGATAGAGCGGCTCCTCGTGCCTGTTCCCCTTCGTATCGCTGTATAAGAGCGGGGCGGCGAGTTTGCTGTCTGACAAGCCGCCCAGAAACGTCTGCAAGTCGACTCGAAAAAGTCTCCACTGACCCTTCAGTGAGTCGAGGGTAGGCATCTCGTCGGCCGCCAATCCTGGGGGCGGACTCCCGCGCCAGCGTGAAAGCCACAGTCCATCCGCCCAGCAGACATGGGCGAGAGTTCCGTGAATGCCCCCGTGGCTTGACTTCAGGTTCTCCTGGTACTTGCTCTCAGGCAATGAGGACGCCGACTCCAGGGTGCGCTCTGTCGCCCAATCGTCGTACTCAGACAACGTGCGTATCTCGGTCAATGTCACAACGCGCCTCCTGCCTGCTGGGCAAGGACCAAATATCGCTATGGCGCGGCAAGAAGGCGAGCACTAGGGACGCGCTTCACCGCTCCAGGGGATGCGACTGCTTCACGCAGGCTTTCCGCTTCTCCACCCCCCGCACGTCCTGTGGGCTGGCAGCGCTCTTCCCGCCATCCCCACGCACATCTCCGCGACCAGCACCAGCCGACGGTTCTCCACTCGACTGGTCCTTCGAAGAAACGCGCACGTGTCACACGTGCGGTTGAGGAGGAGGTTTTCCGCGGCCTCGAACTCGTCACTGATGACGAAGTCGGCCGCCTCGGGTTCGAAGCGCCGCATCACCCTCGCGACGATCCCCAGCCTCGGGTCATAGGCGTTAAGGGTTTCGACGATCTGCTGAAGCCGCCCCACAGCGACCCTCGCGACGTCTGAGTTGGTCACAGCTTCTTTCGCGGCTTGCGGCGGTAGCCCCTCCAAGATTTCTCCGCTGCAATGCGACGAATCATACGTTCGAGCGGTGAAAAACGCTTCGGCTTGTCGAGAGCGTTGATTCGATCCATGACCTTCTTGAAGATTGCCATGCACCTATCTTGTTCGCACGGCACCTGAAGAACTCGCCGACTGGCCAGAACACTTTGCGAAGTCTCAGTTCCCCTCCGCTGGCGCGAAGCCTCCTGAGGCGCGGGCAGGATCCGCATGCCGCTGCACTGGAGTGGCAGGAATATCTCGACCTCAGTACCCTATTCCTCATGGCGAAGAGCAACGCAGATTCTAAGATTGAGGTCAGGAACGTCAACGTCCCTGGCTACGTCACCAAGGTCGACAAGGCGAAGTACGCGGCCATGAAGAAGGCGATGATCAAGGCCCTCCCGAAGAAGCCACCAGGCCTCACCCAGCAGGAGATCAGGGAAGCCGTGCAGCCGTTCCTGCCCGAGGCGGAGTTCCCTGGCGGCGCGAAGGTGGGATGGTGGGCCAAATGCGTTCAGCTCGACCTTGAGGCGCGGGGACTCGTTGTGCGCGACCGCAACGCGAAGCCTCTTCGCTGGACGCGCGCTTGAAGGCCAACGGTTCAGGATCCAGCGAGAGTCCCCGCAGCAACGTCGCATTCAAATGCTGCCTCACGATTCGCCCTCAGCGGCTTCATGGTCGGACATGACGAAGAGGCTCTCTTCTCGGAGAAAGCTCCCCCATTCTTGGTGGAGGTCGGAGCAGACCAGCTTCATGTCGTAGAACTCTCCACCGTCTTCGACCAGATACGTGACAATGGAAATTGTCGAGACCCCGCATTGCATCCAGGGAGCACCAACACGAGCGTATTGGCTGCCCGCACCGACGCCGACATCGGCCTTGTGCGCCTCAGTCGTTGGGGATGCCTTCCAGTGCTTAGCCTTGTTCCCCACACACCTTACCAAGTACTGGTCCTCGTTCAGCCGCGGAAACTCCGAGCCCAGGCTCTCGTACAGATTCCTGAACGCGCGCGGAAGGTTATCCTCTGGTTTGTAGGGATTGAATCGGGTCATGCACTTGATCTTCATCTCGGGGCTCGCTGAGAGGTCGTTCAGGAACCAGTCGAACATGTGGTTCAGGCTCACGACGAGATTGAAAATGGCGTAGGACTTCCTTCGCGGGTCGCTGTTCTGAAGTTCCTTCAGGTCTTGGTGGCACTTGAAGTACAGATCCCGATAGTCGTTCATTCCGAAGAAAGTCTGGGTTGGAACGAATTCTTCCATACGGTCAGTATAGCAGCGGGGTCAACATAGCAACGGGCTCGCCTGGATGCTTCTGCCTACAGCCCGCTCGTTCACTCGTCTGGCACGCCCGATCGAAGTCTACCTAACGCGAATCGGTCATCGCAACAAGAGCTGCCGAGGCCCGCGATACCGCCTCCCCAATCCACAGACCTTGTCGGAGTAGCAGGACAAGAGTACGATTCTTCAGGACTGTCAGGAGGAAGTATGAGCAAAGAACGCGAATACAGCGACATGATCAGGAAATACGGTACTGTCGAAGTAAGCGGTGGGAAGCTCACGGGGAAGACCGATACCGACTACTTCTACTTCTTGTGCCCGAGATGCGATGGCGGCGGTTCGGAGCGGATGCGAGTCATAAGGTACGGACAACTTCCAGATGGGCAATTCAAGTACCAAGACCTCAGGCCGCTGGCTCCTTACTCCTTCAACTTCAGCTTCGAGCTGTACTGCGAGAAGTGCAAGCTTCACACCGTGGTGAAGTTCATGAATGAAGGCATTCAGGGGGGCCCCATCGCTCGGCAGGCATAAAGGAGCAGCAGGAGAGAAGTATGAAGAAGACAAGTATTGCTCCGCTGTTGTTGGTGTTGTCGTTTCCGTTGTTCGCTCAGATTCCTCCCGATCTTCTTGCAAAGGCGAATGTTGGAGACGCCAATGCCCAGCTCAGCCTTGGCGTGGCCTACTATAATGGCGATGGAGTTTCACAGAATTACACGGAGGCTGCCCAATGGTTTCAAAAGGCCGCCGACCAGGGGTTGGCCTTTGCTCAGTACATGCTCGGCAGTCTCTACTTCGCTGCTGAAGGAGTTCCTCAGAACTACCCAGAGGCAGTCAAATGGTTACAAAAGGCCGCCGACCAGGGGTTGGCTTTTGCCCAGTGCGGCCTCGGCATTCTCTACGACAGCGGAAAGGGAGTTCCGCAGAACTACGCCGAGGCGGCCCAATGGTACCAGAAGGCCGCCGATCAGGGATTGGCTGATGCCGAGTACCGCCTTGGCGCTCTCTACGACAACGGAAAAGGAGTACCACAAAACTACGCCGAGGCAGCCCAATGGTACCAGAAGGCCGCCGATCAGGGGGTGGCCAGCGCTCAGTCCAACCTTGGCTTAGCCTACTACAACGGCGATGGAGTTCCACAGAACTACGCCGAGGCAGTCAGATGGTTTCAGAAGGCAGCCAACCAGGGGGAGGCCTTTGCCCAGTACATGCTCAGCAGTCTCTACTTCACTGCTGAAGGAGTTCCTCAGAACTACCCAGAGGCAGTCAAATGGTTACAGAAGGCCGCCGACCAGGGGTTGGCTGCGGCTCAGTTCAGCCTCGGCGCTGCCTACCATGAGGGCAACGGGGTCACCTTGGACTACGCCGAGGCAGCCCAATGGTACGAGAAAGCCGCCGACCAGGGGATGGCCGAGGCCCAGTTTCATCTTGGCGTTCTCTACGACAGCGGAAAAGGAGTCCCACAGAACTACGCCGAGGCAGCCCAATGGTACGAGAGAGCCGCCGATCAAGGATTGGATATTGCCGAGTTCCGCCTTGGCGTTCTCTACTACAACGGCTGGGGAGTCCCTCAGAACTTCGCCGAGGCGGTCGAATGGTACCAAAAAGCAGCCGACCAAGGGTTGGCTGGTGCCCAAGACTCCCTGGGTAGTGCCTACTACAGCGGCAAAGGGGTTCCTCAGAACTACGCTGAGGCAACCAAATGGTATCAGAAGGCCGCTGATCAGGGAGTGGCCAGTGCCCAGTTCGTCCTTGGCCTCGCCTACTTCAAGGGCGAGGGAGTTCCAAAGGATTACGTCAAGGCTCACATGTGGCTGAATCTCGCGGCTGTTGGATTTGGAAGCGACAAAAACAATAGGAATGAAGCCATCAAAGGCCGAGATTTGGTGGCCCGACTAATGACATCCGATCAAATAGCAGAAGCTCAGAAACTGGCGAGCGAGTGGAAACCTACGAAGTAGCGACCCAGTCCGCGCAAGCGCGGGAAACGAGAGCCCATGGGGGTTGCCTGACCGTTCCTCTTGTTCTCGGCGTACCTGACAGCTTGCCGCGCGCACTTGACCGCGTCTGTCTCGGCGAACTCCTCGTCCTTTCGACTTGCGTGTTGTAGATACGGATGATCTCGGCCACCACGTCGTCCTCCGCGTCGCCTTCCTGGCACAACCGTCGGGGCGATCTTGAGCGGGGTGCCGTCTCGCCCGCCGATGGATAGTCGCTACTGGAGACGTACACACGGCGCTTGCCGTAAGGCCACTGGGAGAAAGACTTTGCCGACTCGTAGGGTCTTCTTGCCCAAGACCAGAACGTCGACCGTGGCAATGAAGTCCCTGTACCCGTAGTCGTCGCCCGCTCCGAGGCGGTGGGCAGCCAGTCGATTCTGTCGTCTGGCCGCGCGATGAGCCCGTCGAGGCTCGTCGCGATGAATGCGGAACACTGAACGGCCACAGCCCAGCCCTCAGGCATCATCTGTGGGTTCCAGGCGATCTCCCACAGGTGCCCGTCGGGATAGCCGCCGTAGAACGTCGTGCGCGGAGGGTCCGTGACTACTGCGCCAGCTCTCCCCGCCTCGGCGATGACCGAGTCCACCTCTTCCTTGCTTCGCACGTTGTGGGCGATGACGAACTCTGTCGAACTTCTTGGCCTCTGCGGCACCTTTGCCTCGTGCGCAATGTCATTTCTCGGGTACAGCGGGAACTTCAGCCCGCCGCTCAACTCGAAGAAGGCAACGGCCCCGTGCTCGAACTCGGTGCCGACAACTCCTTTGGTGGGCAGCCCAAGACCGTCCCGATAGAACGAAAGTGAACGCTCCAAGTTGTCGACGCCGATCGCAAGAAGGGTGATCCGCGGCTTCATACGGAGGAAGATAGGCAAGCCAGTGGATGGCGGGCAACAAGACGCAGAAACAAGTCGATACTTCGGCGGAGTGCGGCCACCCGAAGCTTGCTGGTAAAATATGGTATAACGGCGGCGTCCTGAAGCGTAGTCCGACACGACATGGCTCAAGCAAAGTTGGGAAGGGGTGGAAGAAGTGGAAAGACAGAAAATCGCGGAATCCGAGTATATGAAGTGCACCTTCGTGGACGGCCAAGGCAACAACCTCTTCGCGCAGGCGATGGAGCCCTATCGTGATGGTAGGAGGAGGTTTGAGGACTTCCAAGCGATCGCTTATGGCCGCAGGGCGGCGATGCTCGCCATGTATGGACAGCAAGATTTCGTCTGTGAAGTTGGAGCCTTCAGATACTTCGCATGGGGGGTTCCGACTGCCTTCGGGAGTGCGGTTGCTGGTGCTTAGTTGCGAGGACGAGACTCGGATTGAGTACGACAGTGGTGACCCGACCCCAAAGGACCTCAAGATCTTCAAGTAGCGTCCGCAACTCCGCGCGTCACGGATGTCTTGTCTCACCGCAGGCGGTTTCCGCGACCTTCAATATCCGCCCTCCACGTCGCCGCTCGCAGCCCCTATTCCGTTGGCTGATCGGGCCGTCGCTCGCAGGCGCGGCACTGCGGCAAGGCTTGGTGTCTTACGGGGCAAACCTCGGCGACCAGTACTAGCCTACCCCCTTGCGCTCGATCGGCTCGGCGGTAGAATGCGCAACAGTCGCAAGTCCGATTGAGGAGAAGCTGCTCAGCGACTATGGCGTCACGCCCGACGCCACCTATCGTGGCTCCATACACAGCGGGCCAGCCTCCGCGGCGCACGAGATCGGACCGCCGCCCGCGAGCGAGTTCAGCAATACTGATCTCCAAACAGGATCCTGCCCCTGTCCAAGGCAGCGCGACGCACGCGATCGTCTGTTTCACCAAGCAGGATTTCCGCCAGAGTGGCCATATCAGTCAGGTTGGTGAGTGCCACGGCGCGGATTTCTGGGTCCTTGTAGTCTCGGGCGAGCTTTTTCAACTTTGCCTGGCTCTTGACTCCCTTGATCGCCGCCTCCGTCGCAGCGAGCAAATACTCCCGCATGTGCACAGCTCTCATGACACCCTTGGCATCGAACCCGCCCATCACCTTGTAGTAGCAGCCTGCTGCAGCATAGCGTACCCGTCCTTCGGGATCCGAGGTCGCGACCTTGAACAATACATCTTTGTTTGTCAGGCGCCTCAACACCGAAAGGCGAACACGCCAGTGGTCATCTGTCATCGCAAGACGCTCCAAGACCTCCTCGCTTGCGATGCAAGCCGCAGCCGCCAGGCGCTTGGTGTAATGTGGACTGCGGAGAGAGATCGCTTCCAGAAGGTCCTGGTCGGTCAAGTTCCTGATTTCGTTCAGCTTCACGCTATGCATCGTCCTTTCTTGTAAGTATGCAAGGAGAGAGCGTGCCTCCCCAATAAGGGTCACTGCCCAAACCATCGCAAGTTCAGCGGGTCGGGGACAGTCATCGACTTAGCCTTTCTCGCCGCATCCTACTTCGGAGGCGGCAGACCGCGACACAGAGCTCCATGGCCACCCGCACAGTGGACTTCGCGACCCTCGGCGTCTCAGAGCCTCACCAGATACGCGCATCAAACAGGAGCTCGGCCCGCGCTTTCTCGGGGGTTGGCGTGTAGCGGATGCAGGTGTCTTCTGTGGGATGCTCACGGCGAGCGGAACAGTGAACCACCTTTGACACGGGCGGCGTGGCGCGGTTGATACAGCAGTCGCAAGTGCGGCGGAGGAGAAGATTCTCAGCGATGCGGGGAGTCTGATCCTCGCGCTTGGGCAACTTTGGGTTCCTCCTCGGCCCGACCTGCATCTCTATGGAAGAGACACGATGGCATCCCTCGCCACGGCTTGACAGAATGGGGCACCCGCGTCATCGGTGCGGGTGCCCCTACAGCAAGTCCAGAGCCTCCCTATCGCCAACGGCGAAGGGCGTTCTATCAGAAAGTATGCTTGGAGACTGGCAAGTTCGACTCGGAAGTTGCCCTGAATCGGTTGGCGGTGCGGCGGGCTATTTCCCACCTCTGGTCTGTGTCGTCCAGCACTTCAAGGAGCCCTTCGAGAAGTCTCGCGGCCAAGCGGGACAGATCGACGTCGGTCACAGCGGCCTCGGCTTCTTGACGACTCGCCCGCGCCTTCGTGCTGCCGCCCGTCGAGCGGCCAGTTTCCGCACTAGGCGTTCGACGGGGTCGTGGCAGATCACGGGTGGCGGGTCGGGTATCTTATTCAGTTCGTCTAGCTGATTGAGGACTGTCTGGAACACATTTGCCATGCCTTATCTTCGTTTGTGCAGGGGAAAGGTTCGCCTCAATTGTCGGGGGGCCCTCTACGCCGCCTCTCTCGGCTGACGACATCGTGAACGCGACGTGACATGTCCTGCCTGGCGAGCCCGCCCGTTTGAGCCGTCCTTACTGTCAATTCCGAGTGGCTCTTTTGAGAGGGAACGCAGCGCGGTTTAGTCGTCGGTCGCGCAAGCGTCCTTTCGCGTGGCGATCCGCGCCGCAGGCAGGTCGCCGCGGCGCATCACGCTCGCTCCGCTATTCTTGTTCCCCCCCTTTGCGAGAAGATACTCTATGTTGACTGACTGCAATTGGATCTTCCGTTCCTTCTGCGGG
This sequence comes from Spirochaetaceae bacterium, assembly GCA_003141795.1. Next base: position 118,137 of record PLNO01000300.1, read on the forward strand.
GAAGGGGTAAGGGGTCCCCTTTCCCGCAGGATATTCATGTTATGAGTCAGTCAATTTTGACATGTAAGTCGTCCGCACCTTGATGTAGTCAAAGGCGCTGACCTCGTACTGGGCGAGGTATCTCTTCGCCGCAGTCCCATCCGTAAGCCAGACCTCGTAGTGGCAGTGCTCCCGATCCTCCCAGATCTTCTTGGCGCCGATGACTCCCTTCTTTGCAAGCGAGGCGCGGGCCTTCCCGATCATCTTCACGGCATTAGCCACGCTTCCGCCTTGAGTTCGGGGCCGTCTTGCCGCATTGCTGCCAACCTTTGGGACGTTCCCGCCCTCGGCCTTGACGTACATTCTTGCGAGGGTGTCCGCATTGTATTTGACGGGGCGCATCCAGCGGAGGGTACAGAACTGGAGATAGAGCCATCGCTCCCATTTTCCCTTGAGGATGCGATCCCAGACGACAACGCTGACTCTTGCCCAGCCCACTGGCAGGCGCCCGAAGGTTTTCGTTTTCACCTGTCCTCCCAGAGGGACTTCAAGTTTCTGTCGCCCTGCGCTGCCGCTTCCTTTGGTTTCACCGCTTCCGCGGCTTCCTTTGCCTTCTCTTGCTCGGCGACGCATTCCTTCACGGCGCCGCTGATGTCGTTTCCCTCCTTGATCGTCATCCGCGCGTAGTCCACATGGAACGGGAGTAAGCCGCCCATGGGTCCGTTTCGGTTCTTTGCCACCTGGAGGGCGATCTCACCATGCTCCCGTTCTTTCGGGTTCTGTTTGATGCTGAACAGCGCATCCAAGATCCTGTTTTTCTCCATGGAGTCGGCAGTCATGTCCATTCCGACTTCGTCTGTCGTACCGCCTCTTCGGTTGAGGGCCTCTCGTTTGGCTTGGGTTGCGGTGATGACCGCGACGTTTCGTTCAATGGCGAGCTTGCGGAGCTCCCTGAAGATCCAACCTTGTTCCTCATAGGCGCTCTTGCAGTGCTCGCGCACCGCCTTCATGATGTCCCCGTAGTCAACGATCACGATGTCGGGCTTGAAGCCCTTCCGCGCGCGCGCGTCAAGATCCGCTGCGATCTCGATGACGCTGGCGCCAGATGTCGGGAACTCCTTCAAGTGGAGGCGAGCGCCCGACGCCACACGCAGCGCCATCCGAGCCTTTTCAAGCTTCTCTCGGCTGCCAAGAACTTGTGACTGCGGGATCTCTGCAGCAGCGGCGAAATAGCGCAGAGCAAGCATTCCCCGCGACATCTCGAAGGTATAGTGAATGACGTTGAATCCGTTACGGATCGCCTCTACGCCCCAGTTGACCAGAAAGATGGACTTCCCCATGACAGGCGGCCCCATGACACAGACCAGCTCTTTCCGACCCCAGCCACCGTTCAGGTTCTTGTCGATAGAGGGGTAGCCAGTAGCCATCCTGCCTTCAAGCGCAGCGCGGACCTCTCCAAGGATGGCGTCCATGTCGTCGAACAACTCGTCACCGTCGCAATCCTCCTCGAAAGGGTGGAGGGCGACCGCTGCGTCGAGTGTTTCTGCCGCTTTTTCGTACCGCCCATCCAGGATCAGGCCGTTGAGGGTGATGCACGCGGCGTAGATGGTCTCTTTACGGGCAAACTTGGCCGCTTCGCTGACGATATGGTAGCGCTCGACATCAGGAATCGGCTCTGTAGCGAAGCACTTGTCGAGGACGCTGTCAACGACACCTTCCCCGCTGGGGACGAACCTTCTTCGCAGTCGACTCTCCGCCATGTCACGTGTGGGCGCCGAGCTGCACGAGGCGTAGGTCTCTTTGTAGAGATCGAACAGGTCGCCGAGGACCTTCTTCTCGAAGTATTCAGCCTTCAAGGTGACGACGGCGCTTGCGAGAAACTCCTTGTTCTGGTTGCAGAGGCAGAAGATTTTTGGCTCAAGCACGCCGAGATTCCAGGGGTGGCTCGATTCGCCATTTTGCTTCGCCTGCTCATCGTTGGGAGGGCGAGCAGCAATGCCGTTAGGCCTCTCCCGCGCCGTCTCCTCGGCGTCAGGTGCGCGGTCATGCTCCGCCAGGTCCACGCTGTCAATTTCCGAGTCGTACATTCGGGCTCCCGAAACCGAGGGCCGCGTCTGGTCTTGCGCCTTTCGGCGCACTCGGAAGTCGACCAGAACACGGCCCTCGGGTGGATCGGGAAAAGGTTCCCCGCAACGGCTTCCGAGACCGTCGCGGACATCCTTTCTCGCTAGCGGTCTACCAGACCGCCCTATTGCTTCTAGTTGCGGGCGACAATCGCCCTATGTGTATTCTTCTCTCTGGCTGGAACTATGCTTTGGACGTTCCAGGCTAGCCGCGGTCAGACATCTCCAACTGACACAAAGCTTCCAGCCCGCCCAAACCCTTCGTTCGCCGACGACCCTGCCTTTAGTTGACCTCTGCGACTTCGTCGGCGAGAAGAGGACCCCCATGGAGACATCCATGCGGTCGCTTGCCAGCGAAGGACGATATCCCCCTGCATTGAGTTCCACGCATGCGCGACCAGCGCAAACCTCTCCCCCTTGACGATGTACCTCTTGATGATGGGATCGAAGTTGGCGATCTCGGCCGAGAAGATGATGGGCCAGCCATCTCTGCCCAGGGGCGCCTCTGTCGAACAGGTGGACTTGGGCGGAAACGTCGTCGGCCCAGATCCTTTCCCAGTAATCGGCTATCGCGTTGATCGCGTCGGCGTCCGTCATTGCCTTTCTCTTCATGTGCGTGTACGTCTTCACTTCCTGCTCCCTTCTTGTCAGGAACTATGCTCGCTGATCCGTGTCTTCCCTCAATCCGAAAGGAAAATTTTCTTTACAACCCTCTCCTGTTCAGGATCTGCCTCAACTCCTCCGACAACTCGACCGTCGCCCGTCCGCGGCAGCCTTTCCTCTGAACTCCCCGCCCCGCCGCCCGATCCGACTCCATCTGGCCAGTCATAATACGCTCGACCAGGTCGACCTCAGCGCGGACCTCATGAAGCTCCCCGCGAAGGGCCCTGACCTGCGACACGAAGCTTTCCACGACCCTGGTGAGTGTTGCTTTCTGCTGCTCGTCGAACACGACCCTTCTCTCCTCGTCATCTCTGTAGCCGCCCTGAACGGGCCCTCCTGCGGGGCACAGCGTCTCCTTGCGGCCTCAAGAGGAACTATGCCTCTGAGCACTCTAGTTCTTGAGCGGCAAGGACCCGATTTCTACCGCGATCGGCCTTGAGAGCGCCAGCGACCCGTCAACTGCGGGGCGGTACTGCATCACCATGCCGCCTGCCTCGCCGCTGCAGTTCATCATCATGACCAGGACACCGTATTGGCCGTCCTCCAGAAACTCGACGATGGAGCACACGCGGCGAGCCCCGTAGGTCATCATCATCGTGGCAGCCAGGTCCCCGAGGCTCTCGCGACACTGCGCGTGCAGTCCACATCCGTCGATCACAGCGGGCTCGCTGTCGATCTCCAGGTCGGGCAAGAGTGCAGCCGCAAACGGCAGGTTGGATCCTCGGCCAGACGAACCAGCCTCCGAGATCTTGTCCTTGACGTAATGCGCCATCTCCGCCAGAACGGCACGGTCCCCTCGCCGCAAGCGGTCTTGATTCCATTGCTCTTCCATGTTCGCTTCCTCCTGGCCAGAACTATGCTCTGACGGAGGCAAGAAGGCTCAGCTACTAGTTGTTGGTGTCTGCATCTTCTCCGCGCCCGTGTGCTGCATGTCGCGTATCAGCAGCGCCTCAAGGTATTCGGCAAGGAAGAGGTTTTTCTCGACCGATCGAGCTCGGAGAAGGTTCTTTAGGGTCACTGGAATTCTGAGAGATGCCATCTTTGTCTGTCGCAAGGGTTGCCTCCCGTCTCAGTTACCTTGTGCTGAAAAGTCGCAATAGACACACTTTCGGATAGAGTCCTCAGTCCGCGACGTTCGGGAAGATCAGGTCGTGGACGCTCGCCAGTAACCCCCGTCTAACGTCTGTTTGACGGCAGTCTTAGGGCCCCACAACGAGGTGAACTTCTCGGGGATGACAGTGCCATTCGCGATGGCGCATCGGCAGGATACCAGTGGGGGCAGTGCGTGTGTGCAAAGGATCGCATCAGGGATCCCTGAAGGGTTGGGCGCACTTCCCAGGAGGTGAACGGCGTAGGTTCAGAGAAGTCGGAAGCGCCAGAATCGGTCCAAATGGTCAGGCTGGAGTCATTCCAAGAGGATGGGCTGGTAGGCGTCACTACGGGTGTCCCAGGCGAACTCGAAATCCTCGTTTTGGGCCGCCTTGGAGGCGTTTTGGGCCGCCAGAGCCCACTCGCGACGGCTCACGATCGGCTCATACACCCGACTTCGAACGAGAGTCCCCAATGGCCCCTTGACACGACCGCAGAACACGCTTCTGACTGCGAGCCCCAAAAGTTCCCCGCGGCTGAACGGTTTACCGCTTCTATTGCGGACGCCCTTTGCGTCCAGCTTGGCCTTGATCGTCTCGACGGTGAGCCCCTCCGCGAAGCCGCGGATCACCTCGCGGACGACCGCGGCCTCCTCGGGCACCACCTCAGACCGCATTCCGTCCGTTCGCGTCCGTGGGACGAGCCTGTAGGCGTATAGTCTGCTCAGCGTCTTGTCGGGACTGTATTTGTAGGCAACTCTCCGCAGGGCAGTCCGTCGGTCGAGCGCAGCCTTCCTCATCTTGGCGATGGCATCATCGAGAGCTTTCTGGAAGCGCATAACATGGGTATCTTGGCGACCTTCTACGTGAAGACGACAGGTCGGCCAGCGAACTACTCGCTGCCAGGTCGCAGTTGAGCAATGTACAGTTCTATTTGAGTCTAGCGATGAAGATCGACCACATAACGATCAGGGCGCTTCTGACGCTGAGACACCCGATCTCCTGCCGCTTCAAGGTCCTCAGGAAAGCAGAGACAAAGTCCCGAAGAACACGGGCCAGAGCGGCGCGTGACTCACGAGCAGCCGAGATCCGAGTGGAGCTTCACAACGACGACACCGTCCGCTTCAGGATCGGCGTTCAGAAAGACCAGGGCATCATAACGACGATCCGAGAAGAACGCTGCCGTCGCTTCCTCGGCCGACGACGCACTCAGTGTGTTCCTTATGAACGGATCGCACTAGCGCAAGAGAAGGAGAACTGAAGGCGAGGCAGAAGACGCCTCTTGTCAGTCCCGCCGCCACGTTTGCAGGCGCCTCTCTGCCGTGACAGCCTTCGACGCGATCCAAAGGAGGACGATCCGTCCGCTACCCAAAGGGGGAGGACACGGCACTGACCCAACGCTCAGCGCACCCATTCGCCGTCGGCAAGCAGGACTTGGACGAGACCGTGAACGAACGTTGGCTCTTTTATGCCTTCGCTCTCCAGGTAGGCTGAAGCGCCACACGGATCCATGAGTTCCACTCCGCTTCTTCCCTCGTAGAGCTTGACCTGGACGTAGTCTCGCAAGAGCCTGAAATCGCCAGCATTTCTGTGCCAGTTTCGGACCAGACCGCTCTTGGCCTCGCTGAACCTGATCTGCTGTGTACTTTTTCTCTGTTCAAGGACGACGAAGGGTGCCCTCAAGGAAAGAACCTTCTCCTGAACCTCCGTTGGGACTTTGACGAATAGTATTCGTTCAGCGTAACGATCCAGGGAGACTCTGTTCAGCGCGGCCCCCAAGATGAATTGATTGAAGCTGCGGCCATAAGCAATAATGACATCCTCGGCGTCCAGTCCGAGGTCCTGATACGCGAGAGACAAGATCAGGAGCACAACCTTCGACTCCAGCGTCGCCAATCTGTCGAACGACTGTTGTCCGAAACGGTCGGTCCCATGACCCACGCCATCGCGTAGGTCCTTCAGGAATGCGAAGTCGTCAATGCCAAAGGACAGGATCTCGACAAGTCGAGCATCCATACCCAACAGCAGCCGTTGAAATTTCTCGGCGTAGCTGTATCGGATGCCAAACGAATAACGACCAATTGCGGCTTCCATCTCATCGAAGATTGCTTCCCATTCGGGGCGATACCGATCGTGGCGGCCGAGTTTCGAGCGGACCCGCTTCGTCCACGCACGCGCCTGCCTCTTTAGGGGTTGTTTGACTGAATCTGGCAGTTGCGGCCCCGTCATCGCCCGCTTCTGGTCAAGGTAGTTCTGAAGAATTGACACATACCCGAGAACGCGATAGTCCCACACGTCGTTATAGTTCATCATGGAGAAGACCCTGGACCACAGCCTCCTGAAGCGCTCCCTCCTTGTGTAGTAGGTCGTTAGAATGACCGCCCATTTGCCGTGCTCGCACAGGTAGCGATTGTTATGAACTGCATGCCAGTCCTCGGACAAGGACTGAGAGGAGTGTGCAGCAGGATAAGTGATGTAAGCCAACTTCTTCCCCAATTCCGCGATCATGATGTCGATCGTCGAAGGCGTTCCTATAAGGAGCGTGAGGATGAGCGCAAAGTCCTTTTCAAGGTTCCGACAGTCATCGAGGCTGAGAAGACCCGTAACGGGGGTGCAATCAATCATAACCCTCTCGATAAGCCTCTTCTCGTTATTGTCGCTTTTCCAGTCGGGATGATAAGAGAGCCCCACACTGATCTCGCGGTCTCCAACCACTACCCGCTCTTCGAATTTGCGATAGATCAGTTTGTAGCGGATTTCGCTTTCATCGGACTCGAAATGGCTCCTGCCCATGACCCACTTCGTGAGGTTGCTGTAGCCCAAGTGGACACGAGCGAACGCCATCTGTTCTTTGGCATGGATTTTGGGGCCCTTCACCACCACCCATGGGAAGTACTGGCCGTTGCTTTGGTCGGCATCCAACAAGGTGTAGTAGTCATCGGAGGTCTCGAATTGGATCATTTCATGTTTCGATCCAAGCTCAGGCCTGGTTGCGAGATCAATGACGGATATTGGCTTATCGGGCGATAGCGTTGGAATCCTGCTGGGATTCAACGTCAGCTTGGCGGCAAACTCTCCTTCCCGCGCGGAGACGAGTGCACTGCCGTGGAGCACCACGTCGTCTTTGAAAGCCATTTCTCTGTTCATCTTCACCGTCCGCTCGGGCGCGGCGTCGAACGGCGTTGGGGACACCTGCTTTCAGTGGGCTCTGAGTCACTTTCGGCAGCCAGCGCTTCTGTCCGCTTCTCTCTCATGGGGACCATGCCTGTTTTCGTCATAGTTCTTCCTCAGCAAAATGCAGCTCACCTTCCGTTGTCGCGTGGTGATGCTGCCAAAGTTGAGCACTTGTTAGGGATCCCCTCACCACTGATTATGAGCACGGCGCCAACGGGATGCAACTCGGCGTAGCGCCGCCCAACGCGCCGCTCCCCCAACGGGGGGTATGCAAAAACTTGGCGTACCACCCTATCCTTGGGTGACCGATTCTACGCCCACGCGCGCGAGAAGGGGAGCCGTCAAAACTCTGACGCGCATCGCGAGGCTGCACTCGCGAAAACAAATTTCCGCGTGAAGAATCCCCCCAATGGGCCGACCTGCGGCCCGATTGTTGCGGGCGCCAACATCGTTCTTCTTGACGTAGAAAGCTCGTGGCACCGTTTCAGCTTCGTCGGCGTACCCCAGCCTACCCGATCCCCTCGGCCAAACTGCGGGAGGTCCGTTCGGCCGCGATGCGTTCCCTGTACCTGCGATCTCGCTCTCGAATCTCTTCCTTGTGCTTCTCGCGGTACCGACGCTGGCATTCGTGGACGTCTTCCTTGTGGTTGCGCTGATACTTCGCCTTTTTCGCTATGGCTTCCGATCGGCCATGTACCGTTCGTGGCGGCGCCTCTTGACTTCAGGTCGTGGCTGGACGAACGCCGCCTCGTAGAACGTTGTGCCACGCCATCGTCGCCGTTTTGTCGAACTCTGAAGGGTCGCCGCTGTGGACTTCGAAGCGAACAGCTTGCTCGGCAACGAAGTTGGCACACAGTGTGTGGGCCAACTGGTCGATGTCTTCGGTCTGTGAAGTCGATAGTCAGTCTCACGTCGTATCTCCTCTCCGAGGAACCATGCTGTTGCCCCAGTCTGGCCGATCCCGTCATCCAAGTCTGGTGTGCGCTGCTCAGAGGTAGCCTCACATCCCCCCGCGTGCCTCCGCCACTACGAGGTCAGGGTAGGCCAGGTTCCGCCATCCCCTTGGCCAGTCAGCCCTCCGCTTGTACCAGGTAAGCTCGTAGCTGTTGCCGTACTGGTCGACAGCCGACCATGAGACAGACTCTTCGTCCAGACTGCTGACGGTCAGGGCAACTTCGGTGCGCTGCCAGTCTCTCCTTCCACCCCGCGGGCCGAGTCCCGCCACGAGCGTGTAGGTGCCATATTCAGAAGCCCAGTAGTTGAATTCACGCCTTGCCTCCCGCGAACAATTGGTGTGCCTGGGCCCCTCGGCGCCCATCCGAACCCTCTGCCCCGCCAGGATGACGCCGTGGCATGTGGCACAGCCTTCGGGGATGCTCGTCGGCAAGTTTCGCTGAGGCCATTTGCGACTGCGTACCGAGTAGAAGGTCCTCGGCGTGCCGTGCCAGCCTTTTGTCGCTCTTTTCCATTCCTCTCTCTCGTCTCATGCTGCGGATATTGCGTCGGAGATCTCCTCCGCTCCACATCCCGCCCTTCCTTCGCGGCGGGGGCCAATGCGACGATGCGGCCTCAGTAGGCATTCGATGAGCCGTCTGCACTCCGCCGCGCATCTCATGAGCTTCTCCCTCTGTACCCTGAAGCTGGCGTAGAAGGACGCCAACGCCACGCTTTGACGATGTCTCACCTAAGAGCCGACCGAAGCTAAGACTCAGTGATCCTGTTCTCTCTATCCTCGCTCACGAAGCAGTTTCCCTATTCCTCTCCATGGGCGCTTACTTCGGAGAAGATCAGCCCCAACTGGCTCCTACCCATGGGCATCTTCATCTTGGGGCGCTTTGTCTCTGTCATGTGCGCTTCTCCTTTCCGCCGAGCACATCACTGATGTGATCGAAGACACCTACATGGCCAGAGATGTCGTAGTAGTCGAACCAGTAGTCGGGTCTGCGTTGGATGCCCGAAAGGACACTCACTCGCATCGCGTCTGGCCACACGAGGAGAAACGGGCTCGTACCCTGCCGCTGGATGCCAAGGGGCTTCATGGCCCGCTCCTTTATGTCCCAGTGGCTGAAGCCATCGCCGCTCGGCGTTGTCAGCATGACGCCTGCGAGCTGGCGAGCGAAGTCGCTCGGAATAGCGACACCTACCACGTTCAGGCACTCGGTGATTCTCGTCGCCGTGTTCGTCCGACTGCAAACCGAGCCGATTCCGAAGCTGTCGAACAATAGGGCGACGACTACTGCGTTGCGCAGGGCCTCGTTCTGCCTTCCGCCAGCCTTGAACGGAGCGTTCCCGAAAATCATGTCAAACGATGGGTTCATCCTGTTCTCCTTTCAGTCGTGGTCCTATCACTCGCGCTTTCCCCACCCTCGGCACACATCACGCCCAAGATGTCCGCTGCGACATCGCCATAGTCGCCCGACCTCTGGCGGTCCTTCGCGTGCCAAGGCAAGCGGGAATCGAGGGCGGACAAGGCCGCAACGTGTTCCACCGATCGGTAGTGCTTGCTCATCGAACACGGCGCGCAGTTCGTCCCCGAGGGTTTTCGCTGCTATTCGCCCGCTTCTTCGGTGTCGTCTTGAGTCTCCCCGTCGTAGGCCGAGTTGAACGGGACAATCCTCGCTCCCCCGATTGCCTCCCGTATCGCAGCCAAAGTTTCGTCAACATCGTCGAGGAGACCTGCGATGTCCGCCTGAGTCACCGTTGGGACTCTGGCCCAGTGGGCCGCTATGTCCTTGAGCGAGACGAACTCCTTGATGGCAGCAACGGGTCCCGTGCACAGCTCGCGATGTTTTCTGCCCTCGAACCGATCCAGCTCCGCCTTGATGGCGGCAATGTCGGCGGCCCACATAGACCTGACCTTTTCTTCGACGTTCTCGTCTCCGAAGCGCGAGCGGATGCTTCGCAACGCAGGGACAGCCCGCGCCAGGTCGCGTGTAGCGGTCGCCGTCGTCGGCTGGTTGCCGATCGCCTCCTTTGCGTGCCTCTGCGCCGCCTTCTTCTTCCTGTCCTTCCCCTTACCTTCGATACGGGTGAGACACATGGTCCGCGTCGGGATGGTCCCATTCTCGCGGCACTTGGCAATCACCGTCGCGCAGGTGGACTCGTGCTCTGCCATCCTGGCCGCCCTGACCGCTCGGTTGTAGTCCACGCCGTGCTGTTCGCAGAGGCCTCTAAGACCGCGGTCGACGGTGTCTGATCCCTTGAGCGCCCCCGCCTCCTTAAGTGCATTTGACCTCGGAGCACCTCTTGCCCCACTCGATTTCGCGGTGGATGATCTGCTCCGCCGCCTCGCAGATGGTCTGCTCCTTCTTGTCTGAGTTCTTGACGACCTCCCATCCCGTCAGCCAGGCCTTGAGCAGAGCCTTATCAGGCTCTGCAAACGCTTCTTGGAGTTGCGGCCTCCCCCCGCTTGGTTTCGGCTCTTGTCGTGCAAGTCGCTTGCGGATCTCGCTGTTCGGGACGAACGCAGAACCCTCGAAGAGGCTTTGGCCCTTTTCGAAGACCGCAGCCGTGAAGTCGCGGCCGTCTGAAGCGCTCGCCGTTGACAGCTTGCCCGCGACACGCCGCGCCAGCGTGTGCCTTCTTAGCAATTCGATGGTTTTCGCCATCGTTTACTCCTTCCTCACCAGTGCCCTACTGCACGGCGGGCGGCCGCCGCGCATAGCTGTTCGTTGCTTCATGCAGTCTTCCTCCTGGCGGCGTTCAACACGTCTAGGATCTGGTCGCCTTCGAGTTCTTTGGCGTCTTGGAGAGTCCGCGCGAGTCGGGTAATCTGTTCCCAGTAGCGCTCGATGATCGTGCTTGCTCTGTTGAGGCTTTCATCCATCCGCGGAAGGTGAGGCCTTGCGTAAGTATTGACGATCCTGTCGTAGGCGCCGTCCCAATCGGCCGCACACCTGTTCCCGTATGCGTAAGACATCAACCTAACTCCAGATACTCGATGAGTCTGGCCAGCGATCCGTCGTCCAAACGCGAATAGGAGAATCGGAGCAACGGAGATCGCGGAAAAGTCCAAGCAGGCTTCCTCGACGCCATTCCCCGCCTCCTGGACGGTGCGTGTGCGTCCGCCGTACTCGATGCCGTCCTGCCTGCCTGGACGAATGGTTATGAGGCACACACGCGCCCCGATCGCCCATGCCACTACTGCGTGACACGCCTCGTGGACAGCGCCCTCATCTATTGCTTCCGCTTGTGACCAGTCTATTTTGGGGACCCTGATTCTCATTGCCAAACCTCCTTGGAGTAGCCCTTTCGTCGCCCTGCTATCGGACATCATCTTTGTTCATTTGGGCTCCGCGCGGGGCGACGCGGGCCGCCCCGCGCGATTAGAGTCGTCAGGCCGACCGCTCGTGAACGGGAACCCTCGAAAGGTTGCCAGCATCATCCCTGTGCCAGGCCGCCTTGCATGAGTGGCCCTGGCAAACGATTTGGGCGATCACAAGCTCTTCGCCGCACTCCGCGCACGAGGTGATTGCGACCTGTGCGTACTTTCTGCGCTTCGGGGGCGCCACCACGAAGGTCCCCTTCTCCAAGTCCATGATCATCGGCCCCAATTCGCCTGAGGCGTCGACCGTCTCGACTGCCCTGCAAAGGCCTTCCAATAATCCCTCCTTCTTTTGATCCTTGGGCAGACCTCTCCGAGTCATGCACTACGGCATTCTTCTGAGTGAGGTTCTGCTGTCTGCTCTTCCACCCCCAGCGGCCGCCAGGGACTTCGATGTCACGGGTCGCATGTTGGGGCGGCCCGAATCGCCATCATTATAGCACAAAACAAGGGGCGACCTTTGCTGGGACGAGATTTCGTCCAAGAAATAGCGCGGTGCTGAAATTTGCGACGGATAGCAAAGTCAGAAGGGCGCCCTCTCACTTCAGCCAGTGTGTGACAGGCTGCTCTCTGTCATCGACTTCGAGAGCTCTCACTCTCGACCTGGAACATGCGAGCGTACTGCAAGGAATCCGCTGGTGGGCTGTTCGCTGGCGAGTCGAGCGGGGGACGTTGGGTGCCCAGTTACGACTTCAAGCTTGAATGGCCCTTATCCTCTGCACCAGCATTTCGAGAGCGAGGGCGCGAAGCCCGCGTTCGTTCGGGAATCGTTGCGGGTGGTGGAAGTTCCGCATCGGTTTCGTTCAGCCAGCGGATGATCGTGTCTCGCCTCCACATCTTCTTGTTTCCTTGGAGTCCGTCGGGCTTCCCTTGGTTGGGCTTGAGCCAGGCTCTCCCAGTTAGAGTGCCGTAAGGGACACCCTTCAGTCGTGCTGCCGCGGTGAGGCTGAACCAAGCTTGTTGCGGAACAATCAGGCTGTCGCTTCTTGCGAGTTTTCCGTTGATCGAGTGGAGCAGCGCAAGGACTTCCGTGAAGGATGGTAGTTCGAGTGTGATCTGGCTGTTGGGTTCTGGCTTGGGCGTCCCTATGGTTGACTTCACATTGGAGAACTATGCAAATCGGCTTCGCTGAAGCCCTGCCCATACCTGAATCCATACCGATTGGCTGCGCCAGAATAGCGGGCATAGCGGATGTAGCAGTAGAAACGCTTGATTTCGGTCGAANNGTGTCGGTTCAAGTCCGACCGCCGGCAAACAAACTACTTGCAGGACAACAAGATAGAAACCGACCGCCGGTCGGCGGCGCCCCTGCTTGTCGTGCGACTCGAGCCACTCTTCGCAGATGTCGCCCATGAGGGTGCTCGCCCTCATCACAGCCACCACGCGGCATAGACCCATGTCGCTGGACTGATTCTTCCCTCTTCGCTGTCCCCCGGGGATAAGTTCGTCCTTCCTTGCGCGAGGCCCGCCGCGGCAGGTTCGAGACCTCCAACCGCCTATACAGATAAATCTAAAATCGTCAGTCATAGTATATTTTCATTCATAGTATCTTGACTGTCATAGTACTTTGATGTATAGTGTAAATACAGAGGGGAGCTGATGACAGAAAATAAAATAACGTCTGATTTACTGAGGGGTCATACCGACACCATGATCTTGAACCTTTTGATGGAAGGTGACCGTTACGGTTATGAGATCGTAAAACTCATATCTAAAAATTCCGGCGGTGAGTATGAATTGAAGGAAGCCACCATGTATTCAAGCGTGAAGCGGCTTGAGAGCGAGGGCGACATAGAATGGTATTGGGGCGATGAATCACAAGGCGGCCGACGTAAATATTTCAGGATCACAAAAAAGGGTAAGGATACCTACGGCCGTAATAAGAGCAATTGGGAGTACGCGAAACGCGTGCTCGATAACTTACTTTAAGGAGAGTTGTTGCTATGAACGAGAGATTGACAAACTATTTGAATGGCGCTTTTGCGCCCTACGATGGGGTAAAAAGCGTCGCCGAATTAAAGGCTGACCTGCTCTCTGATCTACAGGAGCGCTTCAACGAGCTCAAAGCCGAGGGCAAGGACGAGGAAACAGCTTTTAGCATGACCATCGATGGCATCGGCAACATCGAGCAGACCCTTCAAGAGGTCGCCAACCTCTCCCGCTCGCTGGAGCGGCAGGTACAGATGAGCTTTAGTGGGAGCAACCTGTCAAAGGGCGACTTTGCAGGCGTTACCGCGCATAAAGGCAAATTCGAAGGGAGCGCGTTGCGCGGCTCCGACTTTGCAGGCGCGGACTTGACTGGCAGCTCGTTCAAGGCAAGCGATCTACGTGAAGCCAATTTTGACGGCGCAAATCTGACGGACTGTAACTTTTCAGCTCTTGATCTGGCGGACGCGAGCTTCCATAAAACCATTCTTGTGCGCACAGAATTCGGCACCTCGGGGCTTGCACGGGCAAAATTCACCGACGCAAGACTGATCGACGTGAAGCTGACCATGACCGACCTGAGAGAAACGATCTTTGAGAACTGTACCTTCAACGGTGTGGATTTCAAATACAGTGACCTGCGAGGGCTGTGCCTGGATGGGCTGAGCTTTATTGGCGTCAAGTTCGACAAGGCGGCACTGAACGAGGTCACGTTTAAAGGCGCGACCCTTAAAAATGCGTCCTTCCTTCCGGCGTTTGCTTTGACGAATAAAAACTACCGTGCAATCAAAACCATTCGCTTTGATGGAGCGACGATGGATAAGCTGACCTACGCCGCGCTCAAGGGCATGGGGGCCGAATTATCGAAGGTTTCCGTCATATAAGGGAGACAAGGATATGCCAAACAATTCGATCCAGGTGAAGGGGCTTCAGAAGTCCTTCAAAAAGCTTCATGTTCTCAAGGGCGTGGATTTCGAGGTGGACAAGGGCAATATTTTTGCCCTCCTCGGCTCCAATAGTGCCGGCAAGACGACGATTGTAAAAATTCTCACTACACTGCTGAAGCAGGACGGCGGAACCGCCCTCGTAAACGGGTTCGATGTTGCGTCAAAGCCGGGCAATGTGCGGCAGTCGATCAGCCTTACCGGGCAATTCGCCGCCGTGGACGAGATTTTGACGGGGCGGGAAAACCTCATCATGATCGCCAAGCTGCGGCACATCGCCGATCCGCATCAGGTTGCGAACGATTTGCTTCAACGCTTCGGCTTGACCGAGGCCGCCGACCGCAGAGTGTCCACATATTCGGGCGGAATGAGGCGCAAATTAGACATCGCCATGAGCCTTATCGGAAAACCGCAGCTCATCTTTCTCGACGAGCCGACCACCGGACTTGACCCTGAGGCGCGCATCGAGGTTTGGAAGGTTGTCAAACAACTTGCTAACGGCGGTACGACGGTATTCCTGACCACGCAGCATTTGGAGGAAGCGGAACAGCTTGCCGATCGAATCGCCATTCTGCATGAGGGCAGGATCATCGCCAGCGGCACGCTGGCGGAACTGAAAAAGCTGTTTCCGCCCGCAGAGGTGAAGTATGTTGAAAAACAGCCAACATTGGAGGAGATATTCCTTTCAATCATCGGAAAGAAGGGGGAAAATTAAATGGAAACGATCAATGAACACTTCTTCAGCGATATGGGCGTGATGCTTGGACGCTCCATGCGCCATATTTTTCGAAGCATGGACACCATCATCACGGTCACCCTCACGCCGATCGCGATGATGCTGCTGTTCGTCTATGTGTTCGGCGGCGCAATTCGGACCGGTACGGATAACTATGTGAACTACCTGTTGCCCGGCATCCTGCTGATTGCGATAGCAAGCGGAATATCCTATACAGCATACCGCCTGTTTATCGATATGCAGCGGGGCATATTCGAGCGTTTTCACTCCATGCCGATTGCACGTTCAACCGTGCTGTGGGGGCATGTGCTGACCTCGCTGGTATCCAACGCAATCTCAGTTGTCATCATCATTCTCGTAGCGTTGATTATGGGGTTTCGCTCGTCGGCGGGGATACTGTCATGGCTTGCCGTGGCCGGCATACTCGCGCTGTTTACACTGGCCCTGACATGGATCGCGGCGATTGCCGGTTTGTCCGCAAAATCGGTGGACGGTGCAGGCGCCTTTGCGTATCCGATTATTTTCCTGCCGTTTATCAGCTCGGCGTTTGTGCCGACCCGATCGATGCCGCCAGTTGTTCGCGCCTTTGCCGAAAACCAGCCGGTAACCTCGATAGTGGAAACCATCCGTGCGCTGCTGTCAGGTCAACAGGCGGGCAATGGTATATGGGTCGCTCTTGCGTGGTGTGTCGGAATCATGCTCGTGGCTTATATATTTGCGATGAGAGCGTATAGACACCGGTCGGCATGATCTATAGTGCAGGGTGAGCGACTCAGAATCTGGTGGGTGGCAACGCCCGTGTCGGTTCAAGTCCGACCGCCGGCAGACTGGAGTCGCTCGAGCCCGTCCAGTATGAGGTTGAGGCCGAACTCGAAGTCGGCACCTTCGTCATAGCCCGTCTTCATTGTCAGCTCGGCCATCCGCGCAAGGTACGGAAATGATTCGCCCGGCATGGTGTCGCGGAATGCCTCGGCCCGCTTCTTGTCGTCCTCTTCACCGCCGGAAGCCATGTTGAGCCGCTGGCGTCCGAATCCGTACACATAGCAGTCCAGGACTGAGAAGGCCCGCGCGGCCTGCTCGAGTGAGAATCCCGCACGCTCCAGGGTTCCAAGCATGGTGTCGAGATAGCGCAATCGGGCCGGACCCGAGCTCACGCGCGAATCCATGAGGGCACTCGCCCACGGGTGCCGGCTGAAGGCACGCCACGCCGAGACCGCGCGCTCATACATTGCAGACCGCCAGTCGGCGTCTGCGGACGGGATGGTGATTTCATCCAGAACGAGATCGAGCACGCCGTCGAGTATTTCATCCTTGTTCGCCACGTGATTATAGAGAGACATCGCTTCAACCCCGAGTCTCGTCCCCAGCAGGCGCATGGAGAGACTCTCGATCCCGCTTTCATCCATGATCGCCAACGCGGTCCGGAGGACGAGCTCTCGTGTCAGCGAACCCCGACTTCCGCCTCCGGGCGATACTGCCTTCTTCATACTCTTCCCGCCCCTTGACAAACTTACAGTGTAAGTTACACACTTACACTGTAAGCATACAACGGATGCCTTGCCGTGCCAAGGCATACCCTCGATGCGCATTCAGAAGCAGAGAAGGAGAGTGGGATGAAGAACTTGCAGAAGGCCGGCGGAATCTCCGCAATCATCGCAGCGGCAACGTACCTGTTCGCGTTGGGGCTGGTAGCATCCGTGCTGAAACCGATGGCGGACTCGACCTTGGGATTCCAGGACTACATGGCATTTCTCATGGCAAACAGGTTGCTTGTGTTTCTCTGGCACTTTTCAATGTACCTGATCAACGGTCTGTGCCTCACAGTGCTCGTGCTGGCACTCTACGAACGATTGAACGGCAGCTCGCCGCGCCTGGCGAAGATCGGCTCGGCTCTCGGATTCATCTGGACCGCATTCGTCTTTTTGAGTGGACTTATCACGATCTACGGCATCGAATCGCTCATAGCCCTATACGGAAGAAACCCGGGCCAGGCTGAATCACTCAGGAATGCGCTGGACACCATATGCCTGGCTATCGATTCCTCCGACAAGTATCTCGGGTGCCTCTGGGTCGGGCTCCTGAGTCTTGCGGCATTCAGGAACAAGGCATTTCCCGGGGCAGTCAACATCTTCGGGTTGGTTATCAGCGCAGCCGGGCTGATCGGAACGATGATACCTGCGCTCGCGTTTGTCAGCTATGCTTTCGGGGTCGGGGCCATCATCTGGTGGCTGGCCGCGGGAATCCACATGCTCCGAAAGCAGGGCATCGCATGAACCGCAGAAGGGAAGCCGGACGTCGGGTACTGTGTCTCGTTGTCGGCTGCGCGCTGCTCATGGGGTGCTCAGGCAGGAAGATGGATGCAATAACGGGGGCGACAACCGTCACGTCCAATCCAACACATATGGAGGCTGACAGGGGCTCGGACGTGCTCATCATTCTTGTATCGTCGGAGAACGGAGCCACTGAGAAAATCACGCGGCGAATTGCAGGGGTCCTGGGGGCGCGCGTCGTATCTCCCGAGCAGGTGACCACGGAGGAGATCCAGGGCTGCAGCCTGATAGGTTTCGGTTCGGGAATATTCGATCAGAGGCACCATGCGGCGCTGTTTGCGCTCGCCGAACGACTGCCGGAGCTTTCCGGTAAGGCGGCATTCCTGTTCTCCACGAGCGGAGTGTCACGGCAGACCTGCCTCGATCATGGACTGGAAGATGCCCATACCCCGCTCAGAGAGAAGCTTCGGTCAAAAGGCTTCCTCGTGGTCGGTGAGTTCAATTGCGCCGGTTTCAACAACAACAGCTTTCTGAAGCTCTTCGGAGGGATGAACCGGGGCCGGCCGAACGCGAATGATCTCGAGAAGGCGGAGATATTCGCCCGGGAGCTGAAAGAGGAATTACCCGCAAAGCTGTGAGCGCCCCTGCCGGGGCGCCTCGACAGCTCAAGGCCCGGGAGGACGCCACTCCGGGGCTTCGAGCCACGGAGGCACGAAGAGCCCCGCGTTGCGGACCGCCTTTTCCATTTCCCGGCTATCTGGCTCGTACCGCGTGAGAAGCGCGCGGAACGCCCGCGAGTGGTCCATGTGCACGGTGTGGCACAGCTCGTGGAGCATCACGTGCCGGACCAGCTCCGGCGGGACGAAGAGGAGCTTCAGGTTCAGGCTGACCGTCCCCTGCCGTGAGCAGCTTCCCCACCTCGTTCGCTGAGACCGGACAGACACACGAGCGATCCTGAAGCCATGCTCCTGTGAGAGCGCCCGGAGCCGGGGCTCGAAGTGCGCGCGGGCCTTTCGGTTCAGCCACCGTCGGACGGCCGTCCTGCAGGCTTCGACGTCACCGGTGTCGCCGAGGACGTGCAGGCGATTGCCGGGTCGTTCGACGGCTCGCATCCCGGGATGTCCGTTCGATCGGTACTCGATGCTCCACTCTTCCCCGATGCCCTGCAGGGCCATCCGCCGCGGCACCACATCGGGGGGCTCCGCCTCCACGATCCGCCGCTGTGCTTCGATGCGCGCACATGCCCTGTCGAGCCAGCGCTTCTTCTTCTCCAGCAGGGCCGGGATCCTGCCTCGGTCGAAGCCCCGGGGCACGACGACCACGAGGCCGTCGCGCATCGACAGGCAGAGACGCACGTTCTTCGCGCGCAGGCTGACTTTCACGGTGTAGCTGCGAGCGGCGCTCACCGGCTTCTCACGCCTTCCCCTTCATGATCCTCCGCGTGACGAAGAAGAACGGAAGGGAGGCGAGCTGCGCGACCAGTGAGAAGATCCCGAGCGTGGTGAACAGCAGGTAGTCCGGCCACACGGGCACCTCGCAGAACGTCCGCACGTCGATGATGATCGACGGGAGGCTGAAGATATCGCCCAGCCCGAACTGCTCCCTCTTCCCCGGGGCGAGCACGTACTTGCCCATCGATCCGTCCCGCGTATACACGCCGATGCGGTACGTGCCGTCGGCCGGGGGGGTGTCCCCGCGGGCCCCTTTTATCACTTCCGCGTCCCCGAACGCTGTGCCAGGATCACCCATGAAGACGAGGGAGAACTCGGGGGCAAAGTCGCGTTCCCGGTCGAGCAAGGGAACGGTCATCTGGATATAGATCTCCTGCCCCTTTTTCGCGCTGAACTCGTAAACATCGACCTGGCCCGGCGCGCTGAGGGTGCGGTAGGCAGCTCGGGAGACGCCGATGTCCGGGATTGCCATGACACTCGAGCCCGGTTGCGCCGGCAGGAAGTTGTGGCCGAATCCCGGCGCCGCTACGGCGAAAACAAGAGAGATCGTCGATAAAAACCCGTTTCGTGATTTTCATTAGCAATATATCACAAAACGGGTTTGTGAAGTCAAGCCCGGGGGGAAGCAAATCGGCGCCCACGGGAATCAGCACGGCTAACGGTGCCCGCGCCGGCCCGCGTGCGCTTTTCAGCGCGTCAATGGACGGGCACCTTGGCTGCCGCGTCTTCGATCCAGTATCCCTTGCGGCTGTAGTGCTTATGCAAGCCGGTTTCATACTCCCGAGTCAGCAGGGCCTCCTCCGAGTACTCCGGTGACATCTTGATGGCTTCCTGAGAGAGGCTGATGAAGACCTTCGAGTCCTTCCAGCTGACACGCTCGATCCACTGGGGTGAAATGAGGACCTTTTTCCCCGGCCACCAGTTCCGCGTGCCGACGACGAGATAACGGATAGCCCACGCCTGATCGTCGACGATGAAATCATCGACGTGACCGAGCTCGCCGTCATTGGCCTGGACATAGTAGGCGCTCACGGCGCGCGTGCTTCGGAGGTGCGGGTCGATGGATTTCCCCCCCTCGTTCTTTCCCTTCCGCATCTCAGGATTACGCTCGATGTACGGCACGGCGCCCCACATGTAGGGGCCGTCCCAATACAGCGGCCAACCATAGAAGCCGTAGTAGTCCTGCTCGTACTGCCGGGAGACCGGCTTGTCCGTGTCGATAGGCGGGCTCTCTTCGATCTGCTTTCTTGTCAGGCCAACGGTGATGTCCCGCTCATCCCAATTGATCATCCCCAGCGCGTAGGGAGAAATCAATACTTCCCTTCCTGAGAGCCAGCTCCCCGTGTCGACCACCAGATAGCGGACCGCCCAATGCTTGTCGTCGAAGAAGAACTCTTCTACTTTTCCGATTTCCCCGTCGAGGCCACGCAAAGTATAGCCCCTCAGAGTCTTGATCTTGCTGAACATGGTCATCGTCCTTTCGCTCATTGAGCTGAGCTTTTCGTCGAGAATCGAACCTTATAGTCAGTGCGTTCTCTGCCACGGAGATTCAGCCCCCACTGAAGGCCAGCAGAAACATTCGCCTCAAGAACGCTATCGCCTTTCGATCCCAGGTCCTTTCCGCCGATGTGGCGGCCTCACCGGGTTCCGAGACATATTCTGAGGAATAAAGGGCAAACACCGCTCCGGACGCCAGCTGGAACTTCGAGCGCGGTATCCAACGCCGCAGGGGAGTTTTGAACGAACCCAAAGCCTTCCACGTACCGCCTTTACGTCCAGAGCTCATGATGTCCTCCTCATGTCCCGTTGATCGCTCACCGAGTCATAAGAAGATGCATATGACAGAAAGCGCGTTCCGTTCGGAAGGACACGTAGTGCGACTTTCCCCGGCGAGGCTCTCAGCGTGCCACGCGCTCGATCCCGGCAATGAGCTCGGCTGCGCTCCCGACCCCGTTCCAATGTCCGAGGAGGGCGGCGCGATTTCGCGCTATGAAAGCCTTCACGGTGGTGAAGTCGTCGTTTTCCAGCCCCTCGCCCAGAATGAGCCGCGGCGTTTCCTCGATCGATACGCGCACCGTGCTCTTGATCTGGGGTGTGGCGGAATGGTTGACCTGAACGAGCACATGGGGGGTTTGCCGGAGGTCGCTCTTCACCAGGCTCCAGACCAGCATCGGCAGACCCGTTCTTTTCTGGCTGAGGCAGGCAAAGCCGCTCTCAAAGGGCGGCTCCTGAGGCAGCTGCTTCGGATCGGTAATAACCACGTCTATTGCGGACGTCATGGCCTTGTCGGCTCGCAGCAACGCGTCCACCATGTCCGCGGGGACGCCGGCCTCGATGCACGCCGCCCTCACGTCCAGACCGAGCACGTCGCAGAGCGGCAGCTTCTCGTCGAAGATCCTTTTTGCTTCAGACTCGGTCATCAAATTCTCCATTACTAATGATCCATTGTAGTCCGCGGGGGGATGGCTATCAAGCGGCCCTTTCACAAGACCGCGCAGAGTGGCACTATCCCGTGCATATGCCACATGTACGCGAAGAACCGTTCACCATCTGCACATGGGACGTCGACCAGGCGGACAAGCTCACGATGGCTGCTGCCTTCAACTTCTGCCAGGAGGTTGCCGGCAACCACGCCCGCGCCCTCGGCGTCGGCGCGGAGATCTTGCGGGAGAAAGGGTTTGCATGGGTGCTCTCCCGTATGTCGCTCGTCATTGAGGAAAGGCCCGGCTGGGGGACACGCATCGTTGCCAGGACGTGGCCGCGGGGGAAGGACCGGCTGTTCGCCCTGCGCGACTACGAGCTCACGACCGCTGAGGGCCGGGTGATAGCCCGGGGCAGGAGCGCATGGGTCGTGTTCAACACGGCCTCTCAGCGGCTGCACCGCATAGAGTCACTCGGCGTGGACATCCCCGACAACCCCGGCATGGACGCGCTCCTGGACGGTGCAAAAAGCATCGACCCCCGGGAGGACCTCGTCGTATGCGCCGAACGCCGGGCGGGATATTCCGACATCGACTACAACGGGCACGTGAACAACGCGCGCTACGTGCAGTGGATCCAGGACATCCTGCCTATGGAGCCGCAGCTGGGCGCTTCGTCTCTGCGTCTGGACATCAACTACCTCGCGGAAGTGAAACACGGGGAGCGCGCCCGGATGGCGAGCGCTGAGCTCGAAGCCGGAAAGGGATTCCAGGTCGAAGGGACCCTCGCGGAAGGAGGAGCTCCCTGCTTCCGCGCTCTGCTCAGAACGGAAGGATGACATTGTAGCGAACCGCCAGCATCCGCACGCCGAACGTCACCGCCGTGCCCATCGGGATCGACACGGCGGCGGGAATCTTCAGCCAGGAGAGCAGCAGGTACATCACGCAACCGGCGAGGCTACACGTGGCGTAGAGCTGCGATTTGCGGAACACTGTCGGGATCTTGTTGCCGATGATGTCGCGGATGACCCCGCCGAAGCAGCCCGTGATGACTCCCATGATCACCGCGATGAAGTACAGGTTCGGATAGACCTGCAGGCTGTACACGGCGCCCAGCACGCTGAAGAGCCCCAGCCCGAGAGCGTCGAAAATCGTGACGACGAGCACGAGATGCTTGCTGGCCTTGTCCTTCACCTGCCGAAGGATAACCACCGAAATGATCGACAGGATGAGCACGGCGACGTCGTAGGGCCAGCCCTGGATCCAGAAGAGGGGATAGCGCTGCAGGCAGACGTCGCGGACCGTACCGCCTCCGAACGCGGTGATCATGGCCACCGAGTACACGCCGACGATGTCCATCTTCAGCCGACGCGCCTCGAAGATCCCCGTCATGCTGAACGCGAGCACGCCGAGGACTTCGATGAGTGTGAGGAAGTCTTTGTAGCTCATGATCACCCTCAGGATAGCGGGAATCGGGGGACAAGGCAATGAGAGCAGGACGCGCGCTTGTCGAGGGGCTCCATGAAAAAGCGTGGTCAGCCACAGGCACGACCCAGGTCTGGACGACACGGATGAGCTATCCGCAGGGTTTCGAGCCTGCGCCCGACGGGCGGCGAGGGCTGATAGGGCGGCTGCGGCCTGTCGAACCGCCCCCCCCTATGCAAGCATAACGATGACGACGAAACGTACGTTTCGTCGTCATCCTGATTGTCTCAGCGGCCGAAAGCCTTGACCCACTCCAGGTCCGGATCCCGTGGCTTTTGCTCATCCATGAGCCTCACCAAATCATTGAAGGGAATGAGTGCGGCAAGCTTGATGCCGCGGCGGGTAATGACGAGCGTCTCATTGCCGTAGGCCACGCGGTTGACGAGCCGCGAGAAGCGATCCCGGGCTTCCACCGTGGTCACCGTCTCCACCATGCAATGAAGCACGGCTGAAAGGACGCGGTGCTTGCGCTCAGCCGATCTCCACTGGCCGCGGCAGCTTCACGGCAAACGTGCTCCCCTTTGCCTGCTCGCTCTGGACGAGGATCTCCCCCTTGTTGAGCTGCACGAGCTCCTTGCAGAGGATGAGGCCCATGCCATGCCCGCGCTCGGATTCCGTCCCCAGGCAGGAGAAGGAGACGTCGATGCGGAAGAGCTTCTGCATCTGGTCGGGGCTCATGCCCACGCCGGTATCGGACACGGTGAGGAGCTGCCACGTCTCCTCCACCTGCGTCGCGAGCGTGATCTCACCGCCCCGAGGCGTGAACTTTACCGCGTTGGAAACGAGGTTGCGAAGGATCGTGGCGAGCATGTTCTCATCAGCATACGCCGTGGCGTCGGGGTCCACCATCGTGGCGATGCGGATCCCCTTGCCGGCCGCGACAGGGGATTGCAGCCCGACAATGTCTTCACACAGCTCGGCGAGGCGGATGCAGGAGGGATGCACCTCGAGCCGTCCTGTTTGAGCCCGGGCCCACTGCAGGACGCATTCCAGCAGCTCCGCGCTCTGCGTTGCCCCCTCGTGGAGCAGCCCGCAGAGCTCCCTGACCTTCGCCGGCCCCAGATCGTCGAACCTCGTCTTCAAGAGCTCGGATAAGTTGATCAATCCGCCAATGGGATTGCGCAGGTCGTGGGCGAGGATCGAGAAGAACTTGTCCTTGGAGAGGTTCGCATTGAGGAGCTCCGCCTGGCTCTTCTCCAGCCTCGCCTTTGACCGCTCCAGCTCGTCGATCAGGGTATACCGCGCGCGCAATTTGCCAGCGAACAGGGCTTGATAGGCGAGGAAAAACGACCCGATCTTCAGGCAGTGACCGATGAGGTTCTCGTAGCCGTACAGATCGATATAGAAAGCGAAGAAGAGCTCGCTCACGATGGTGAGCGCGAAGGACCCCGAAAGCAGCGCCTGCTCCCGCCGCGTTATCGAGTGGCTGTTGCGTGCCACGAGAACGATGGACGCTACGAAGATCGCGACGACCACGAACTCGCTCGCCCTCTTGAAGGGAGTGACACCCACGCCGTCGACGAAGCAGCGCGGGAATACGTCCCACACGAACACGGTGAGAAGCGCTGTGGCGGCGGCCGCGCCCGTAAGGCCGAAGGCGAGGGCGTGCGGAGCTGTCCGACGCTTCAACGCCAGCAACGCGAAGGCGAACGTCGTGACGGCCTGGAGCCCGCGCGCGGCGATCCACAGCCGGGTTGCGTCATCCTGCCCGTTGGCAATCACACCCATTCCTTCGTAGGACAGGAGATGGAAGACATCGAGGATGGCGACGAAAAGGTAGCCGATTCCAAGCAGAACGAACGGTTTGGCCTCAGGGTAATCGCGGGAGCTCCAGGAGATCAGGAAGACGGCGACCGCCACGGCGACGCCGAAGATTTCAGCGATGCTGTGGAAGAGGAGGAAGCTGTAGCGGGCGCAGAGCAGCAGCGCCAACAAGGTAGCGGCGGCCACAGCGCCGACCTTGAGCGGAGATGCGAACGCGGGGCGTGCGACAGACTCCATCGAGGGCATAGTACCACGCCTCCCCCAGGGTCACAATGCCCGGCCGACCTCACACGGCCACGAGCCCGAACCTGCGGAGTGTACGGTATGCCTTCGTCGCCTCGAAAGGCTCACCGCCGAACACGTCAATGGCGGCAAGGAGCTCATCCATCGTGAGGGATGCCACCGGCGCCGAGCCGGCCGCCCAGCCGAGCGCAGCCGAGAGTGCTTCAGCCCTGCGCGGCTCGAGCTCCACGTGGTGGAGAAGGTTGCGGTACGCCCAGGTGAGCCGCACTCGGTCCTGCGCCGACTCCTCCCTCATGAGCCGGCCGCCCAGCCACACCGCCGTGCGGCCACGTCCGGTCTGCGGCGCGCGCGCGCGCCGCTCGGCTGATTCCAGAAGGGTCGCCACGTGGCCGGCATCCACCCGGGGCTTCGCCACCTTGAAATCGAACCAGGCTTTCACCGTCTGGTCCAGCTCCGCACGCTCCATCCACGCTCCCAGGGCTGCGTCAAGGCCGGCGCCGTAGCGCTCGAACTCCTCTTCGCCTTCGAAGGAAAGGTCGTTCGCGCCGAAGGTCCACGCGGGCTCGACGGCCCGCAGTGACGGCAGGGCGCCGGCCTGCCACTCGGCGTACATCGGCGAATGGCGGGTGAGGATGAAGCGATGCCAGAACCCGGAAACGAGGAGGCCTTCGGCGAAGAGCTGGCGCACGATTTCCATCGAATCGAGGATGTCCGCTTCGGTCTGCCCGGGCCAGCCGTAGATGAGGTACGCGTGCGCGAGGATCCCATTGCGCTTCAGCGCCGAAAGTGACCGTACGATCGAATCGAGACCGATGCCCTTTCTCGTCTTCGCAAGGCCGCTCTCCGTCACCATCTCAAGGCCAAAGGACACGCCGATGAGACCGGCCTCGGCGAGCAGAGCGCTCGTGTCATCGTCGAAGCGCGCCTCCAGCCGGGCATTGCCCCAGAAGACGAGCGGCTTCCCGTTTTGCAAATTCGCCAGGGCGAATCGGAGGAGGTGGCCGACGGGCATCGCCTCGTCCACGAAGTGCACCCCCCGCTGCCCGGTGCGCCGCGACTGCTCGAGCAGATGATCGAAAAGCGCCTCCGCGCTGGAAGGGGCGAAGCGCGCAATGTACTCCAAGGACGTGTCGCAGAACGCGCACTTTCGCCAGTAGCAGCCGTAGGCGAGCCGCGCCTTCAGCCACGCCGCGCCCGACCACAGCGCGTGCATGGGGTTCGTCCCCTCCACGACCCGCACGTAACGGGAGAAGTCCAGATCGGAGAAGTCGGGGAACACCTGCCGTATTGCCGTGTCGTCGAAGGAGCGCAGCGCGCCGGCCTCCGCAGGCTGGCACGTTTCGTAGCAAGGCTCGGAGCCGAAGAAATCGAGATCCGTGCCGTCGAACCCATGCGCAACGAGGCGCTCGCCGCGCCGCACGATCGTCCTGTAGAGAGCCTCATCGCCGCCTCCGAGGGACGCGATGATTCCGGCGAGCGCCGCGTACCCCGCGTCATAGCAGAGGTAGTCGGCATACGCGAAGACGGCCGGGTCCCGCAGGCTGCGCAGCTCGGTGGAAACGTAGCCCCCCCCGAAGGCGACAGGCAGCGTCCGTCCGAGGGCGCGCTTCGCCTCCTCTGAGAAGACGAGCGCCCCGGGGAGCGTCCCGGGAAACGGCACGGTGACGCAGACGAGGTCGGGAGCTTCGACGGCGGCAAGGGATTCTCTCACCAGGGGACGGAAGAAGGCGTCGAAGAGGAAGCTGCCCCGGGCCGCGGCCTCGACGACGGCAAAGTCGGGCTGGGACGATGATTTCGATTCGGCGTAGCGCACGAGGGAGAACTCCGGGTCGAGGGCGAATCGGATGAAGTCCGCCAGGTCTTCGATGATGAGGCTCGCGAGGAGCGGCGCGTCCGATGCGTCGATCTCATTGTCGTTGGCTTCCAGGAACCCCTCCGCGCGATGCCCCCACGGCACGCGGCGCCCTGCGGCAAGCTCATTGCTGAACGCGTTGTCTCCCGTCGCGAGGAGACCTACGATCGCGTCGATCGTGCGCACGTAGCGGTCGGCGTTCGAGAGGTAGCGCAGGAGATTATCGCGCGTGGCCGCATCGAGCCGCGGCATGCGGGAGGGCAGCCTCTTCTCCGCTTCGGCGAAGATCAGCGCGAGGCCACTGCCGCTGAAGATGCGGTGAAAGAGCTCGATGGACAGATCGAGGCATTCCACCGTGTGACCTTCGCGGCGGCAGAACGACGCCAGATAGGGGACGGCCGGGTACGGCGCGTTGAGCTGCACGAACGGAGGCTGCACCAGGAGGATCCGCATGGTGAGAGATCATAGCGCATGCGGATGCTCGAATCCATGCCGGGGATGTGCTACCATTCCCTCCAAGAGGTTGCATGGTGCGGAGGCTTTTTTTTCTCGTGCTCTTTTCCGTTCTTTGTGCCGGGGCCTTCGCGGAGGAGCCGAAGGCGAGCTTCAGCATCGCTCCCGCTTCCCCCTGGGTCGCGTCGACGTCGATCGCGGAGACACCATCGGATTCCAGCGATGAGTCCCTCTCCTACCTCCTCGTGGACTATCAGACCAATGTGGCAACCGAGCAGCGCTACACCCGCATCGTCATGCGGGTCAACACGGCGGAAGGCGTGCAGGACGGCTCCAGCATCCTCATCGACTTCGATCCCTCCTACCAGAAGCTCTTCCTCCACTCGGTCACCGTGACCCGCAAGGGCGCGTCGGCCTCGCGGCTGTCCCGGAAGGACGTCGAGCTGCTCCACCGGGAGCCTGATCTGGAGAGCTTCATCCTCGACGGCTCTCTCACCGCCTCCCTCGTTCTCAAGGACGTGCGCGTCGGGGACGTCATCGACTACTCCTACACTGTCAAGGGGAGGAACCCCGCCTTCGGCGGCCGCTACATCGGGGAGTATTCCTGCGGATGGCACAACGCCGTGGCGCGGGAGCGGATCCGGGTGCTCATGCCGGCCTCACGCTCGATCAGCTATAAACTGCACGGGACGCCCGTGGAGCCCACGCATTCCCAGAACGGCGACACGCGCGTGCTCGAGTGGACGTTTTCCGACCTCCCGCCCGCGGTCTCTGAAGACCGAACCCCTCCGTGGTACATCGAGACTCCGTGGGTCGAGCTCTCGGAGTTCTCCGACTGGCAGGCGGTGCGCCAGTGGGCGCAGGCCCTGTATCCCGAAGCCAAGGTGCCCGGTGAGCTTGCGACCCTGAGCGACACGTGGATGCGCGATTCGACGGATCCCGAACGCCGCGCCCGCGCCGCGCTTGACTACGTGCAGCAGAACATCCGTTACCTCGGCATCGAGCTCGGCGCGGGCTCCTATACGCCGCGGTCCCCCGAAACGGTGCTGAGCGGCAGATTCGGCGACTGCAAGGACCAGGCCTATCTCCTCCTCACGCTTCTGCACCGCATGGGCATCGAAGCCTCCCCCGTGCTCGTGAACACCTCGGATCGCACGCTCATCGCCGACCTGCTGCCGTCTCCGACGGCTTTCGACCACGTGATCGCACGCGCCGTGATCGGCGGGCGGGAGGTCTTCATGGACCCCACGCGCACCTACCAGCGTGGATCGGTGCTCGCCCGCTACGTTCCCGACTACGGGTACGGCCTTGTCATTGAAGGAACGGAGCCGGGCCTTCACCGTTTCGGCACGGCACGGGGTACCACGGCGGACGTCGAAGTGAACGAGCGCTTCACGGTGAGCGGGCGCGAGGAAGCCGCCCGGATGGACGTGACCACGATCGCTCGCGGAGACGCCGCGGACGTCCTGCGCGCCCAGTTCGCATCACGCCGGACGAAGGAGATCGCCAAGGATTACCTCAACTTCTACGCCGACCGCTACCCTTCCATCCAGTCAGTCGAACAGATGTCGTACGAGGACGACGCCGACGCGGACGTGTTCAGCACCGTGGAGCACTACACGATCCCCGGTTTCTGGAGCCCCGGCACCGCGAAGGGGTCGAGCGTCGCGGATTTCTTCCCCGACGTCGTGCGTTCGGAGATCCCCGTGCCGCGCACGAAGGTACGTACCTCGCCGATGGAGGTGGACTACCCGCGGCGTGTCGCGCAGCACATCGTCATCGACCTCCCCGAGCCGTGGACGGTGAAGGCGGAGGATACGACCTCCACCACCGACGCGTTCACGCTCCGTACGAGGATCTCCTCCTCGGGAAAATCGGTGAGCCTCTCCTACGAGTACGACGCACGCACCGTCGAAGTGGGGCCGGGCAGGATGGCCTCGTACAACCGCGACGTCCAGCGCATCGAGGACGACCTGGGCTACCGCCTCACCTGGAGCGCGTCGAAGCCGGTGGCAACGACGATGCAGACTCCGGACAACCTCCTTTCGATCGTGATCCTCGCCGCGGCCTGCGCGCTGCTCCTGGGCTGCGGCATCATGCTCTACTGGACCGCGTCGCACGTGGGATCGGAGGACAGGCAGGCCTTGCCACTGGGCGGCTGGTTGATCGTCATGGCGATCGGTCTGATCGTGCAGCCCGTCATGGGAATGGTCACGCTTGTACGGATCGCTGCGGGAAGCGTCCCGTGGACGCCGGGCTGGATCGCCCAGCTGGCAGCCTCGGTGGCCATGGTCCTTGCCGGCACCCTGCTCACCGCCCTCTTTTTCCAGCGCCGGCGCATGTTCACGCCGCTCTTCATCTGGCTCCAGGGGGGAACGATCGTGCTACTTCTCGTCGAGCTCGCGATCACCCGCGGGATGCCGAAAACGGATTCTGGTCAACAGGCGCAGCTCGGTCAGGCCATTGCTGCGGTGATCGGCGCTGCCGTCATTATCCCCTACTGCTTGAGGTCGCAAAGGGCGAAGAACACGTTCCTCCGCTGAACGCGCCTCAGGCCTTCTGGAAGGCGAGCACCGCGTTGTGACCGCCGAACCCGAAGCCATTGGAGAGCACGCGTCGCAAATCGACGTCCCGCGCCGTGAGGGGGACGTAGTCCAGATCGCACTCGGGGTCGGCCTCCACGAGGTTCAGCGTCGGGGGCACCCGGCCGTAGCGGAGGGCCTGGATAGCAATGACGGCCTCGATCGCGCCGGCGGCTCCGAAGAGGTGTCCGGTCGAGCCCTTCGTCGAGCTGACGAGCGGCACCTTGTTGCCCGGACCGGTGAAACGCTTGATCGCTTTTGTTTCGGCGATATCCCCGATCTGCGTCCCCGTGCCGTGGGCGTTGATGTAGTCCACGCTCCCCGGTTCCCAGCCCGCCATCCCGGCGGCAATCCCCATTGCAGCGGCGGCCTCACGGCCTTCAGGGTCGGGGGAGGTCAGGTGGTGCGCGTCGGCCGTTGCGCCGTAGCCGACGATCTCGGCCAGCACCGTGGCGCCGCGACGGAGCGCCGTCTCCCGTTCTTCCAGGACCAGCGCCCCTGCCCCTTCGCCCATGACGAAACCGTCACGCCCGACGGCGAACGGCGCACAGGCGGCCGACGGGACCTCATTGCGCGTGGACATCGCGCGCATGCTGTTGAAGGCGGAAAACGATACGGGGACGATGGGCGCTTCCGCGCCGCCGCAGACCGCGATGTCGACGCGCCCGTCGCGGACGGCCAGGTATGCCTCGCCGATGGCATTGTTGCCGGTCGCGCAGGCGCTCACCGGCGTGAGGCAGGGACCGCGCGCGCCCAGGGCCATCGATACGAGCCCTGCCCCCATGTTCGCGATCATCATCGGGATCGTGTAGGGGCTCGTCCTCCAGCCGTCTCCCTTGGCGAGGGAGTCCTGCGCGCGCAGCAGGGTTTCCACCCCGCCGATCCCCGTTCCCAGCCAGACCCCCACCCTGTCGCCGTCGACACCGGCGTGCGCGGCGTTCGCCATCTCCCAGGCCTGCAGGGACGCCCACACCCCGAACCGGGCGAAACGATCCCAGTTCTTCGATTCCTTGCGGTCGAGGTACCGTTCCTCGGGAAAGTCCGCGACGATCGATGCGATGCGGGTGGGGAAACGGGCGAAATCCTCCCGCGTGATGAGCGAGATGCCCGACGCCCCGGCAACAACGGCGTTCCAGAAGCCCTCCGCGTCGGTCCCGAGGGCATGAATGACGCCCATCCCCGTGACGACAACGCGACGTGCTGATCGTTCCATCGGCATTCCCCCCATCACTCCGCCCCGATTTCGATCGAGTCGATCATGCGGTTCAAGCTTTCCAGCACCGTCTTCAATGGAAGAGAGGCGCCATGAAGCTTGGAAAGCATGATCCCGCCCTCGATCGAGGCAAGAAAAAAAACCGAGAGGTTTTCAGGATCCGTGTCCCTGCGGGCCCGACCCGAGTCCCGTGCCCTCCGCAGGAGCGTGCTGATCTTCCCGCGAAGATTCTCCGCCCCGACCACGACCTCCCTGCGAAGCGCCGGGAAGGCATCGTCGGACTCCACAGCGGCGTTGAGAACGGGACATCCCCCCGGGACGACATCCCCGGCGGCAATGCCCAGGCTTGCCGCGAGGAGGAGCCTGAGCTGGCCGACCGGATCCGCGGCGCCTGCCGCTGCCCCGTCGAGAAACGTCGACACGGTGGAAACATTGAATCGGAAGGTAGCTAGAGCCAGCTCCTTCTTCGACCTGAAGTGGTTGTACAGCCCGCCCTTTTTCAGGCCCGTCACGCGCATGACGGCGGACATCGGTGTGGCGCGGTAGCCGAACCGATTGAAAAGCCCGCCGGTTTTCTCCACGATGCGCCGCCGGGTCTGGTCCCCCTTGCTCACACGCTATTTAAGACCGATCGGTCTTTTTTGTCAACCGCCGTTACCCCCGCCTTGCAATCCGGCGGGAAACCTGCTACAGCACGCCATGGCGCCGCTGGCAGAGCTCGCATCCCTCCTTTCACACCGTGCGGACGACCTCGGCGCATGGAGCGTCACGTCGGACGAGGTGATGCGCTCACTCGGCGTCACGCCCGTCGATTTCTGGCGCGCGCTCCACGCGGTAGCCGGGCGGATCAGCTTCTCGGATGCCATCGACGGATGGACGCAGGACACCGTCGGAGACCTCGTCACGGTGCTCGAGGCTGTGGCCGGCAAGGGCGCGGAAGCGGAGCTCACGGGCGCGGGACTGTTCGTGCCGCACGACCTTGGGGTCGAGCTCACCGAGGACCTGCTTTCCAGCGCGCGGCGCTTCTGCGCCGGCCACGAGATCCGGGGCGACGAGCTTGAGGCGATGATCCGCTACAAGCGGACCGTACGGGGAGCGGTGGAGCTGTACTGCGGCGAGTATGCCGACCTCGAGGCCCTCGTCGAGCGGTGCGCGGAGTCCTTTCAGATCCGCAAGCACCTGCCGGAGATCGCCGCGGCAACGGCGGCGCGCTACCTCAGGCGCATGTTCACCTGCCACATGCTGAGCCGCGACGCGCTCCTCGCGCTCCTCATCCACAGGCTGCGGCTCGCCGCTGCGGACAGGGGGTTCTCGGACCCCGAGGAACGCCCCAGGGGAGCGCACAGCGCCGGCGGCGCGCGCGGCGGCGGCAGCACCGGCGGCGGAGGCGACACGCCGCGCGGTACCTCGTATCGGCGCGCGTGGGCGCTGCGCGTCATGGGTCTCGACGAATCCTCGTGCGACGCCGATGCGCTGCGCGAGCGCTATCGCGCAATGATGATGCGCCACCACCCCGACGTCGACCCTGCGGGCCTCGAGCGCTGCAAGGACGTGAACGTGGCATATTCGCTTCTGATCGCGGAGGCGGTCGCGGAGGGTTGATGCGCGCGGGCCAATCCGCCCGCTCTTTTCCCGTGAATTGGCACTGTGACTTTTTCGAAGAAAGCTCATGCTTCCCTCATGACGGACGAAGAGAGAAGGATCGACGAGTACGTTCAGGCCCGCGAGAGGGCAAAGGCCTACTTCGAGGAGAAGTCCCCCGTCTATCGGGCCTTCACGGAGCTGGAGAAACAGGCGTTCCGTGCCGGTAGCCTGGACAGGAAAACGAAGGAGCTGATTGCCGTGGCCATCTCGGTGATCGTGAAGTGCGAGCCGTGCATGGAGCACCACGTGCGCGAGGCCCTGCAGCACGGGGCCACGGAGGAGCAGATCCTCGAGTCACTCGAGGTCGCGATCGAAATGGGCGGCGGCCCGGCCACGGTCCAGGCGCGTTTTGCACTCTCCGCGATGGAGCACTACCGCGGAAAATAGCTCCGGCTGTATACTGGGAAGCATCCATGCTCCTCATCGCCCTTCACGATAACGATCCGCTGCCCGCCTACCGGCAGATCACCGAGCAGATCGCGCAGCTCATCGACACCGACGCGATTGCGGAAGACGAGATCCTGCCGCCTACGCGCCGGCTGGCCCGTCAGCTCAATGTGAGCCGGCACACGGTATGCCTCGCCTATGACGAGCTGTGCGCCCGGGGCTACCTTCAGAGCACGCCCGGTTCATATTCGCGCGCGCGAAAAGCGGTGCCGCCTCCCGGGGAGCCCGATCCGTCCGCTCGCGGCAGCCCCTCCAGCGGATGCGTCGATCCAATCGATCTCACAGAGCCCATCGACCTGGGAGCATACCGACTCGACCCCGGGCTTTTCCCCATGGCTGACGTCCGCAGGGCATTCAACCACGTGTGCGGCGACGACGGCGCGGCGCTCCTCGGCTACGCCGATCCGCTCGGATACCCGCCCCTGCGGGAGAGCATCGCGGCGCGCCTGCGCAGCCACAGCACGCCGGTGGACGCGGAGGAAATCCTCATCACCAACGGCGCCCTGCACGGTCTGTCCCTCGTGTTCCGGATGCTCGCGGGCGACGGTGGGAAGGTCATCGTCGAGTCCCCCGTCTTCGGCGGCGTGCTCGCGCTCTGCCGGCGCGGCGGGGTCCAGCCGGTGGCTGTACCGCTCGGCGATGACGGCATGGATCCCGACACGTTGAAAAAGAGCCTCCGGCAAAAGGACCTGCGCTTCCTCTTCACGATCCCCAGCTTTCACAACCCCACCGGCATCACGACGTCGCAGGAACGCAGGCAGGACATCATCTGCCTGTGTCGTGAACGGGGCGTTCCCATCGTCGAAGACGCCTTCGAGGAAGAGATGACCTACTTCGGACGCGTCCTCCTGTCCATGAAGTCTCTCGACGGCGGGGTCATCTCCCTGGGGACATTCTCCAAGGTCCTGTTCCCCGGCTTCCGCATCGGATGGATCGCAGCGCCGCCTTCCTCCATCGAAATCCTCAGCCGCCTGCGCCATGAGACCGACGACGGTGGCAGCGCCGTGATGCAGGCGGTCATGAACGAGATGTGCAGGTCGGGGAGCTACCAGAGGCACCTTGAGCTGATCAATCGAATCTACAGCCGGCGCATGCAGGTGGCATTGGATGCGTTGGAGCGGTTCCTGCCCGCGGAAAAGGTGAGCTGGACACGGCCCCGGGGAGGATACCTGATCTGGCTCTCCATCGCGCCAGCAGGCTTGGACGAACAGGAGCTGGGCGCCCTGCTCAGGTCACACGGCGTTGACGCCGCTGCCGGCGCGCAATTCCCCGGAGACGATCGTCTCCACCTCCGGCTCTCCATCGCTTCGGTGAACGAGGAGGCGCTCGTCGAAGGGATCCGCAGGCTCGGCGCGGCGCTGGAGAGAGCATAGGTCTACTTCCCCCGGTGCTCGTGGATGATCACGGCCAGCACGATGATGAGGCCGGTGACCACGTACTGCCAGCTCGCATCGACGTGCAGGAGGTTCAAGCCGTTGGCGATGATGCCCAGCAGCAGGACCCCCGTGAGGGTGCCCCAGACATTGCCCTTGCCGCCGGTGAGCGGAATGCCGCCGATCACCGCCGCGGCAATGGCGTTCATCTCGAAGCCCGCCCCCATGGTGGGGATCGCGGAGCTGATGCGGGAGGAGAGGACGAGCCCCGCCGTGCCGGCGAAGAAGCCGCAGATCACGTAGAAGAGGATCTTGTAGCGTTTCACGGAGATGCCGGCGAGGTACGTCGTGTTCTCATTGCCGCCGATGGCGTAGGCGATGCGCCCGATGCGCAGGTAGCGAAGCCCGAACCCGCAGATCAGCATGACGAAGAAGAAGAGGATGACGATGAAGGGGATCTGTCCGATCATCGCCCCGCCGATCCACTCGAAGCGCTTTCCGAGGTTCGTGATGGGAAACCCCTGGGTGATGATGATGGACACTCCCTGCAGCGCGGTCATGGTTCCCAGCGTGAGGATGAAGGGCGATGCGCGCGTGTAGGCGGCGAGCAGCCCGTTGATACACCCGATCAGGCAGCCGATACCGAGACCTGCGATGATCGCAAGCTCCGCGGGGATCCCCGCCTTGAGCATCGTGCCGGCAACGACGGCTACCACCGAGATCGCCGAGCCGACGGAGAGATCGATTCCGCCCGACACCATCAGAACGGTCATGCCCATGGAGAGGATGCCCAGGGTGGAGACCTGCTGCAGCACGTTTCTGATGTTGCGTGGGGAGAGGAACCCCCGGGCGAAAATGCTCAGGACGATGACGAGAACGATCAGGACGAGGATGATCCCCCACTGCTGAACGTCGAAGGCCCGCCCCTTGGGGCCGCGCAGTGTTTGCCCCCGTGCCCTGCCGGGCGTCCCCGTGGGGCCGCGCGGCCTAGACTTCGACACAGCTGGTGTCGGGGTGCGTGGTGCCGATGGCATACGAGAGGACCTCCTGTCTGTTCGTCTTCAGGGCATCGAGGGCCGCGACGATCCGCCCTTTGTTCATGACCGCTATGGTGGTGCTCATGTTCATGAGCTCGTCCAGATCCGAGGAAACCATCAGGATGCCCTTGCCCTGATCCAGAAGCTTCTTCATGATCCTGTGGATCTCTTCCCGGGCGCCCACGTCGACGCCCTGGGTCGGCTCGTCGAGGAGGAAGACCTCGACCCCGCGGCAGAGCCATTTGGAGAGCATCACCTTCTGCCGGTTGCCGCCGCTCAGGTACTGCACCTCCTGCTGCACGCCGCTGGCCTGGATGCTCAACGCCTTCACGTAGTCAAGGGCGAGCTGCCGCTCGCGCCCCAGGTCCATCATCGGGCCGTGCGTCACGGCGCGCAGGTTGGCAAGGGTCGTGTTGCCGGCGACGCTCATGCCGAGGATGAGCCCCCGCGTGTCGCGCTCTCCGGGGACGTAGCAGATCCCCCGCTTGATGAACTGGGACAGCGGCTTGCCGACGAGCTCCTCGGTCCCGAGCCTGATCGACCCCGCGTCCGCGGCATCTATTCCGGCTATGCAGCGCAGGAGCTGCGACCGTCCCGATCCCAGCGCCCCGGCGAAGCCGATGATCGTGCCGCGCTTCAGGGTGAGCGTTGCCTCGGAGAATGAGCCGCTACGGGAAAGGGAGCGCACGTCCAGAAGGCTCTCTCCGACTGCTTCCTGCCCCAGCCGCGTTATTGAAAGCTCCTCCCCGACCATGGCTTTCACGAGGTCGTCCTTGGTGATCTCCCCGATCCCCCGGGTCATGATCCGCCGTCCGTCGCGCAGAACGGTGACCATGTCCGCGATCTGGAAAACCTCGTCGAGCCTGTGAGAGATGTAGATCACCGCCGCACCGGATTGCTTCAGCTGACAGATGATGGCGAAGAGGTTGTCGATCTCCGCTCCCGAGAGGCTCGCCGTCGGCTCATCCATGACGACGATGCGCGCCTTCTTGTACAGGGCCTTCGCGATCTCCACGGCCTGTTGCTCGGCGGGGCCGAGCGAGGAGACGACCTGTCGGGCGTCGAGGTCGAGGTGGAGGCTTTCGAGGATTTCCTCCGCGCGGCGAAAGAGACGTTTCCACTGTACGACGGGAAAGGCGGCCACGGGGATATCGCCAAGGAGGATGTTCTCCCCCACGCTTAAGTGCGGGATGAGGTTGCGCTCCTGGTAGATCGTGACGATCCCCAGAGACTGGGCTATTCGTGGCGACAGGACGTCGATGGGGGCATCGTCGACGAGTATCTCGCCGGCGTCCCGCCGGTGCACGCCGGAGAGGATCTTCACAAGCGTGGATTTGCCCGCCCCGTTCTCACCGACCAGCGCGTGGACGCTGCCCGGTGAGAGGTCGAGGTCCACGCCGTGGAGGACCTCGACCCCGGCGAAGCTCTTCGTGATGCCTCTTAGTGCGAGCACGTTCATGACGGGAGCGTTATCCGCCTGCCGCTGCGCGAGGACTCCACGGTCGCCTCCATGGCCTCCTGGACGCGCACCCCGTCGGCGAACGTTGCACCGTAGGGCTGCACCGGGATGCCCGCCTTCGCGCAGTCGAGGAAGTGGTGCAGCGCATGGACGTGCCCGTACTCCCAGCCCGCATTATGGCCGGGGGGAAGGTACACGATCCGCAGGGGATGACGGGAGTCGGTGACGGTGACGTTCGCAAAGCCGCGCAGCGCAGGCGGTGCATCGTCGGTGTAGACGTGGAGGTGATTGGGATCCTCGAGGTCGAAGCTGATGCTGCCTTTGGATCCGTTGATCTCCCAGGCCAGCTCGTTCTTGCGGCCGGTGGCCACGCCGGACGATTCAATCGTGCCGGTGGCGCCGCTCTTGAACTCCACGATGCTGACGTTCGCCTCGTCGGTGCTGACCGTCTCCGCGGCCCCGGAGAGGGAGCTGCGGGAGGTGTTGTACGTCGTCACGAGGCCCGACAACGAGACGATGTCGCCGGCGAGGAACCTCGCCATGTCGATGACGTGTGACCCGATGCCCAGAAGAACGCCCGACTTCGTGCCCCCCGCGTACCAGACCTCTTCCAGCGGCGCCACGGGGTCGTGGCCCGGTTCCTGGAGGTAGCGGGCGCGGAAGTGGTAGATCTTCCCGATGGCGCCTTTGTCGATGAGCTCACGGGCGAACCTGATGGCGGGAATGAACCGGTAGTTGTGACAGAGCATGTTCGTCACGCCCGCAGCGGCGGCGGCAGCGGACATGGCGCGCGCGTCGGCAACGTTCATGGCCAGGGGCTTCTCGCAGATGACGTGCTTTCCCGCCTTTGCCGCGGCGATGGCAGGCGCGCAGTGCTCGTTGTCCGGCGTGCAGATATCGACGATCTGGATCGCCGGATCCGCGAGCATGTCGTGCCAGTCTGTGTAGTATCCCGCGAACCCGAGGCTGCGGGCCGTCTCCCTGACACGTGCCTCGTCGCGGCCGCACATGGCAACGAGGCGCGGGCGCGGCCCCGGGCCGGCGAACGAGTAGCCGATTTTCAGCCACGCGTTGGAATGGACCTTGCCCATGAACCCGTAGCCGATCACACCGATGCCGACGCGGGGCGCAGCGTCGTTGTCGTAGTCGATTTTCGTGAACCCTCTCATGGCGTCCCCCTATGCCCTCTTCGGGTAGGTCCTCTGCAGCTTCTTCAGATACGCGATGCTTTCCGCGACCGCCCTGTCCTCATCCTTGTGCATCGGGTGGAGGCAGTCAATCTCCACGGCAAAAAGCCCGTTGTAGTTGACCTTCTCCATCTCCCCCACCAGCGCGGGAAAATCGATGATGCCCCTGCCGACGGCGGTGCACGCGAAGAACATCCAGTCCTTGGGGTCCCCGCCGTAGACGGCCTGCACGTCCTTCGTGTGCGTCGCGAAGATGTACCGGGAAAGAAGGCGTGCCGAGGCCACCGGATCATCCCCGTTCCTGAGGCAGTTGCCCGTGTCGAAGCACATGCCGAAGCTCGTGCTTCCCACGGCCTGGAACAGTCCGAGGTACTCCGCGGTGGTGAAATCGAAGTGGTTCTCGTCGGCGATCTTCACCCCTTCGCCATCAGCAATCGTCGCGCACTCTTTGAAGATCTTCGTGAGCCGTTCGATCTGGGGACCGTGGGACTCGTTTCGGTGGGCGTGGGACGAGCCGGTGACCCGAAGGACCTTGGCCCCCAGCTGGTGGCAGACGGGGAAATACTTCCGTAAATCAGCGATGGCCTCCGGCCTGGCGCCGCCATCGAAGCCCTCGGGATGCCCCCACGCGACGACGACCTCGAGGTTGCCCTTGTCGATGATCTCCTTCAGGCGCTTGAGGTACGACTCGTCACAGCTCGAAAGAAAACAGGTTTCCATGGAGACGCCGTCGACCTTCAGCGCCACGGCCCTCCTGAGGAAATCCTCGTACCCCATCGTTTTCCCGGGCTTCTGCTGGTTGTCATACACCTCGCCGAAGTAGCGGTGATACGAGTAGCTGTCAATGCCGACCTTCATGGCGCGCTCCCTTTCGTGGATTTCGTTGAAACGAGGTGTCGGGCGCCTGCGCGGCGCCCGACACAGGTCGAGGCTATTTCGCGAAATTGTGCTGAAGCGTGGCGATGTCCAGCGCGAGGGTCGCTGCGGTGGACTCCGCGGTGGGCGCCCACGGGGTGGCTGCGCTCACGTTGTCCTTCGTGATGACGGTCATCGGGCTGATGGTCAGCTTCGGGGCGACCTTCTTGTCGCGGACGAACTCGACGAGCATCCGCAGGGCAAGCTGGGCTTCCTGGGAGGGCGACCATCCTACCGTCGCCCTGATGCCGCCGGCGGCGATGGATTCCAGGCCGTACGGGGCGCCGTTCTGCGCCACGATGGCCACCTGATCC
Organism: Spirochaetaceae bacterium; assembly: GCA_003141795.1. The sequence goes on from PLNO01000300.1 coordinate 157,203, forward strand.
GCCTTGCCCGCCTCCTGCAGCGCCTTGATCGCTCCGAGGGCCATGTCCTCGTTCTGTACGAAGACGGCCTTGAGGTCGGGGTAGCTCGTGATGAGGTTCTGCATCTGGTTGAAGGCTTTCTGCCTATCCCAGTCGGCGGGGACCGAGGCCACGAGCGTCAGCTTCGCGTTTTTTGACATCTCCCGCTGGAAGGCGTCACGGTACGTCTCAGCGTCGCCGCGGCCGGGAAGCCCCATGATGCATGCGACCTTGCCCTCGGCGATGTTCTGCGCGACCCACTTTCCGATGGTGCCACCGGAGAGGTTCGCATCGGCCTGGACCGATCCGACCATCTTGTCCTTCAGGTCGTCACTGTACCCGAAGAGCATGAAGATGGGGATCTTGGCATTGTTGGCGGCATTGACAGCGGCCTGGATCGAGGTGGAGCTGACGGACTCCAGGACGATCCCGTCCACCTTCTGGGTGATGGCGTCTTCGACCGCCGCGAGCTCCTGCTCGGGCTTCATGTTGGAAATGTAGCCAAGGAGCTGGACGCCCATCTTGTCAGCCATCATCTGCGCCCCGTCGAATCCGTACTTGTAGTACGGCTCGTTGGTGGGCCGGATGTAGGCGATGCGGAGCTTCTGTCCGGACTTGCTCTCCGCATTGCCCGCCGCGAACAACGGCAGCGCAAGGGCGAGCATCAGCACGGATGCGACAAGCACGACAACCGATCTCTTCGCGTTCATGATCTCTCCTCCTCCTTCAACAACACACGGATTCAGCTTATACTGCTATCCTAGTTGTGCTCTGCGTGTCGTTCGCTTTGGAACAATGTTCGAATTTATACACGGCAGAGAGAGGGCAGCCATGAGCTCCACCATGACACTGCGGCCCGAAGGGGCGCGACGGGCCACCTACAACGCGGACGGAAAGCAGTTCAAGGCCGACACGTGCGCGAACGTCTCCCGCGCCGCCGAGGCGGGGGAGATCGCTCTGCACGCCCTTGCGCGCGGCAGCTATCCGGGCACACGCCTGGACGACAAGGTCCTCACCGGCGTGAAATCCCTCGGGTTCTGGGACGCCGCCGTGCCCCAGACGTGGGGCCTCGACTGGCACCGAAACGAAGGGGTCGAGTTGACCGTCCTGTCCAGCGGGTCCCTGCCGTCCTTCTGCGACGATCGCAGCTACATGCTGAAGCCCAATGACCTGACGATCGCGCGGCCGTGGCAGCCGCACCGGATCGGGGATCCCACCATCGGAGCCAACAGGCTGTACTTCATGAACCTCGATGTCGGGGTGCGCAAGCCCAACCAGGAGTGGGAGTGGCCGGGGTGGC
>PLNO01000136.1 GCA_003141795.1 Spirochaetaceae bacterium
GCCTGCGTACGCGACCCCGAGGCGAGCGCCTGAGCCGATGCGGAAAGCTCCGTGCTTGACGCGGCGACGCGGCCCGCGGAGCCGAGCACCTGCCGGATCATGGCGGCCAGGCGCGCGGACATTCCGTTGATGGCCCGGCCGAGCGAGCCGATCTCGTCGCGCCCCTCGGCGGCGAGCGTCTGAGTGAGGTCCCCCTCGGCGATCCTGTCGGTCACCGTCACGGCTCTGCGGAGGGGCCGGATGAGGATCCGTACGATCAGCACCATCGCGAGCCACGTGAGGGCCAGGAGCACGATGAGCGCGCCGTCCAGCAGGAGCACGAGATTGTTGACCCCTGCCATGACCTTGGCCAGCGGAATGGAGAGTCCGAGGCTCCAGGGAGGACGGGCCTGCCCCACCTGCACGGGGGCGACCACCATGTACGTCGCGCCCTCACCTTTCACCACCCGGGTGCCCGACCATTCGGCGCCCTGGGCGAACTTCTCCTTTACGGAGGCTGACGTTCGCGCATCCACGGTGTCCAGGTAGCTCTTGGTGACGAGCGATTGGTCGGGATGGGCGATGATGTCCCCCGTGGGGCTCACGAGGAAGGCATAGCCTGAACCGTAGGGATGAATCGCCGCGATCAATGTGGAGATCGTCGCCATGTCGATGTCGATCCCCACCACGCCGTTGAAAGCGCCGTCTGCTGCAATGAGCGGTACGATGCAGCTCGTCATGAGGATCTTCGTGGTCTTGTCACCGTAGCTGTCCTGGTAGGGCTCGAGGAGCGTTTCCGCACGGGAAATCTTGGGGATTTGGTAATAGGCCTGGTTCGCGGTTTCGTCCTCTGAAACATTGCTGATGGCGGGAGCGTCCTTGTCGCGGCTCCACACCGGCGTAAAACGACCCTTCTCATTACTCCCGGCGGCGTCGACGAACTTCGTGTCCAGGCGGTCGAGTGCATTGGGCTCGAAGACCGCCCACACGGCAAGGAAGTCCTTGTTGTCCTCGAGCACGCGCTTCAGCATGGCGCTGACAGCGGGTCTCCGATCGGCGGCAGGAAGCGTCTCCAGAGCGGAAACGGACTGGGCAAGGATGCGGGCGGCGTCCATGGGACTCTGGAGCTGAATCTCGACCTCAGCGGCGTTCCTGTGGGCCGTCTCCCGCGCCTGCGCATAGGCATTCTCGCTGAGGATGCGCCGGGTGAAGACCAGGGCGAACAGGATGACCGCCCCCGCCACGACGACCATGACGGGAACGAACGCGAGGCCCATCTTTTTCTGCAGAGTCATGTCAATGCCTCCAAGGCACGTACCGGAATGCTGTCCAGGGGGATCCGCCTATTGGTGTGGGTGAACCGCCAACGTAGCATTCCGCCCGGGGGTAGTCAAGGTTGACTCCTCGATGGTCAACTTCCCTGCAGGGGGATTGGCATGGAGGGACTCCGCATCGAGCGTGTTCGGGAGGGCAGGGCCGTGCGTATCGGCTTCCCCGGAGGGCGCATCGTCACGATCCGCTACGAGATCATCACGCCGCGCGGACGCCTCCTGCCGGATAGCCTGACCGTGGAAGGAGCCATCGTGCGCGCCTCCTGCGCCGCGGGGACGACACGCGACGAGCTGCGGTGTGCCGACGACGGGGGCCTGGAGATCACGCGATCGTGGTCTTTGAGCACGAGCTCCCGTGTCCGACTGCCCTGCACTGTCGAGGTTTCGGGCAGCTTTCCTCACTGGGTCGTGCCCTCCGTCATGTACGACGGCAATGCCGAGGGCACGGGGAGGTTCCCCCGCGGCGGCTTGGAGGTGGGGTGGTCGTTCAGGGAGGATCGCTGCCCCATCCCCTCCTGCGCCGTCCTTGCCGGGGACACCGGTTCATGGGCGTTCTTCTCCCGTCCGGCAGCCACGGAAGAGGGAATCGGAAGCATCCGCTCCCGGGCCGGTGACGGGTTCGTGGAGCTCGAGATCGCAACACCGTTCGACGAGAGTCCTCGGTGTTACCGGGAAAAGGGCTGGCCTGTCGGAGGGCAGCACCGCCCGCGCGGGCGATGGTTCGATGCCGCTTCCGGTTTCAAGCTCACGCGCACCTTTACGCTCTTTCCGTCGGGAGGGCCGCACGTTCCCTACGCGGAGCTTTTCCAGGCGGCGCGGAAGCGCTGCATGCCCGCCAGAGATGACCTCTGGGCGCAGGTCGATTGGGGGCGGTACATCGCGCTGAAAGCTCACTGGCTGCGGCGCTTCGCGCTGTACCGGCGCGGAGGCGTCGTGGGGACCTTGCGGGACCTGCGCATGCCCGCCGTGCTCCAACGTCTCTTCGGCGACTACGTCGGGGGCTCCTTTCTCTCCAAGGGCATGGAGGCCGCGGTCAGCTTCCAGCGCCTTTCACGTGAGTGCGGGGAGCCTGAGCTCGCGGTGCAGGCCGGGGAGATCGCCGGGTTCCTCCTCGGCGGCGCGCTTCCCACCGGACTGGTGTTCGACGACTACAGCATCCATGGGAGGCGCTTCGGAGGCTTCTTCTTTCCGGGACGCGGCCTTTCCCGGGTGACCTCGACACGATGCATGGGGGAATCGGCTCAACAGTACGTCAGGCTGCACGAGGCGTGCGGCGACGCCGCTGACGAACGGTGGCTCGCCCATGCGCGGGGCATCGCCGATTTTTTCGTCCAGCACCAGCTGCCTGACGGGAACTTCGGGCGCTTCTGGTCCCCGGACGGCGCCCTGCTCGATGCGCGGGGCACGAACGGCGCCTACATCATCTGGCTCATGGCGGAGCTCGCGCGCCGGGGGCAGGTCGAGTACCTCTCCCCTGCGCGGCACGGGGCGCAGTACTTCATCGACACCGCGGTGAAGCCCCAGCGCTTCACGTTCGACACGCTGGATGCCGAATGCATCGACAAGGAGGCCGGACATGCCCTCCTACGCGCCTTCCTGCTCCTCCATCGCCTGACGGGGGAGCGGACGCTTGCCGAGGCCGCGCGGGAGGCGGCGTCGTTCTGCCTGGGGTGGCAGTTCACGTGGGACGTGCCGTTTTCCGCGCGCAGCCCGCTGGGAGGGCTCGGTTTCAGCACGTTCGGCGGCACGGCGGTGTCGGTGGCGCACCATCACCTCGACCCCTACGGGATGATGATCGCGCTGGACTTCCTGAGGCTCGCATCAGTCCTCTCGGAGCCGTGCTGGGAGACGTGGGCGCACGACCTGATGGGTTTTTGCGGGCAGATAGTGTGCACCCCCGAGCGTGCGTTGAACCTCGGCGCGGACTTCATCGGCTACCAGCCCGAGCAGTACAACCACACCGATTGGGACTACGTGCACCACCTGCTGGGGGGGAAGGGGGCGTACGGATCGGCGGCGACGTGGGTCGCCTCCTCCACGCTGGGGGCGGCGCTGGACATCCGCGAAGAGTTCCCCGCGCATCTGCCGGGATCCGAGCGGATAGATCTCTCGCGCCTCAGCGCGGAGCCTCGGGATCCGGGAGCGACGCCTCTGCGCTGATGGTGATTCCGCCCCTCGGCTTCTGCGTGATCGTCACCTTCACCCATACCGGCGCGCAGGCCGTGAAGACGTCCTGCGCGATGCGCGCTGCCAGCGCTTCGCAGAAGGCCCCCTCCTGCCGGAACGACCAGAGGTACAGCTTGAGGCTCTTGCTCTCGATGCAGCAGGGGCCCGGTTCGAACTCGATGCGCACCGTCTCCCAGTCCGGCTGCCCCGTCACGGGACAGAGGCTCGTGACCTCATCACTCTCCAGAACCACCTTCCGCACGTGCGCGGGGGTCGGAAAGACCTCCAGGGACCGTGAGGGCTCGGAGACCTTGTGCCCCAGCGCCTTGAACTCGAGCTCTGCCATCATCTCTCTCCCCACCTGAAAGGATTGTACGCGACGCCGGTGTCGAATGTGTCCATGCCTTCCCTCCTCTTCACCGCGCGCACGACGCGATAGGTCACCGGGGTGAGCACGACCTCGTAGGCGACCTTGAACAGGTACTGCGCGAGCATCATTCCGAACAGCACGTGCGGCTGTACCAGCCCGGTGAAGCCGATTGCGATGAAGATGACCGTATCGAACGCCTGTCCGACGACGGTCGAGGAGATCGTTCGTGTCCATAGGTACCGCCCCCCGGTCGCCTTCTTCAGCAGGGAGAGGGTGATGGAGTTCGCGAACTCCCCCGTCCAGTAGGCGGCAAGCGATGCGAGCACTATCCGGGGCGTCATTCCGAGCACCGTCGCGTACGCGGCCTGATCCTTGAAAAAGGGCGGCACGGGAAGGGCGATGGCCGCGAGGAAGATGAGCGCCATGAAGAGGTTCGCGGCAAAGCCCGTCCAGATCACGATCCGCGTCCTCTTGAACCCGTAAACCTCGGTGAATACGTCGCCAAGGATGTAGGTGATCGGGAAGAGGATGACAGCGGCGGGCAGGACGATCCCGCCCACGGAGACGAGCTTTCCCGCGATCACGTTGGAGACGAGCAGGCAGGTCAGGAACAGCGCGAAAAGCGACAGAAAGAGCACGGAGAAAGACGACTCATCCCTTTTCATCGAAGGGGACCTCCTGTTTTGTTCAGGCGGGTGGACTACGACCGCCGGTGGGAGGAGAGTAACCCTGTACGACGCCGATGTTCAACTCCCGATGACGCATCCGGCGATCTTCGAAACCGCAGCAACAGATACGTCCGTTTGTTGACTTCGCTCGGAGCGATGATTAGTTTTTGCCGATAGATGGACCGCAGAAATGTCGCTTTCCGATAGCAAAGTCGTCTGCATGGGGGCAAGCCACGCTGCGGTCCCGCTCGACCTCCTCGAGCGACTCTCCCTTCCCCAGGACCAGATCCTCGCCGTTTTGCAGGGAACAGCGGATAGGGCGGAAGGCGCGAGAACGGAGCTCGTCGTGTTGTCGACGTGCAATCGTACGGAGATCTACACCGTGAGCGGCGGGCCCGGTTCCACTGCCGCGCGCGGCGGCGACTCGCTCGACGACGTCCCGCCCGTGCTCGCCCGGTATCTTCAGGAGCGTTCGGGCTTGACCCGCGGAGAGCTCGCATCCGCCCTTTTTCGATTCGATGCCGGTGCCGCCGAACGGCACCTGTTCCGTGTCATCTCCGGTCTCGACTCGCTCGTCGTGGGGGAAACGCAGATCATCGGCCAGGTGTCGCGCGCGTACAACGCGGCGCAGCGTGCGGGTACGGCGGGGCCGACGCTCTCCCTGCTCTTCGAGTCGGCGATCCGTACGAGCCGCCGGACGCGCATCAGATCCGCCCGCGGGGCCAGCGCGCACGGGGCGGCGGCCATGGCCGTGCAGCGCGCGGAGGAGCACGCCGGCGATCTTTCCCGCGCGAGGGTCCTCGTTCTGGGTACCGGCGAGATGGGGCGGCTCGTCGTGCCCGCGCTGCGTGACAGGCACGTCGGGAGCGTCGAGGTGCTGACCCGCAACCCTGAGCGTGCCGAGATCCTGAGCGCGCGCTGGGGGCTCGCCGTCAGGACGCCGGCGGATCTTCCCGAGCTGCTCGCGGGCATCGATGTGCTCATCAGCTCCACCTCCTCGGCGTCCCCCCTCGTCACCGAACAGATGCTGAGCGGCGCCATGTCGCGGCGCCCCGGCCGCCCGATCGTCATCGTCGACCTCGCCGTTCCACGGACCGTGGACAGGCGCGCCGCCTTCATTCCCGGAGTAACGCTTCTGGACATCGAATCCCTGCGCACCCCGGGCACGGCTGGGGAGGGTGACGACCCGGCGGCGCTCGCCATCATCGGTGAGGAGCTCGCGCAGCTTGAGCTGCGCATGGCGGAGGTCTGCCTGCGGCCCGTCATCGGAGGCATGTGGCGCAAGGCCGACAGGATACGCGAGGAGGTGCTCGCGACGACGCGCGCGCGCGTGCCGCAGCTCGACGATGCCGCCTGGCAGCACGTGGAGAACCTCACGCATGCCCTCGTGGCCAAGATCCTCCACGATCCGTCCGTGCGCCTCCGCGCCCAGGCGGCAAACGGGCACGCGCGCGAGTACGCCGAGGCGCTGCGCCACCTCTTCGCGCTCAGCGAACCCTCCGAGGCGGACAAGCGATGAGCGTCCGCATCGGTACGCGATCGTCGCGGCTTGCCATGTGGCAGACCGCGCGCGTGGCGGAGGCCCTGCGCGTGGCGCGCCCGGGGCTCACCGTCTCCGTCGTGGAGATGTCCACGCGCGGCGACGAGGTGCAGGGCGCGCTCCCCGAGATCGGCGGGGAAGGGGTGTTCACGGAACGCATCGAACGCGCGTTGCTCGACGGGGACATCGACGTCGCCGTGCATTCGCTGAAGGACCTGCCGGTGGATCTTCGTCCCGGCCTCCTCATCGGCGCCGTGCTCGATCGGCAGGAGGTGCGCGAGGTGCTCGTCTCCCGAAACGGCGTTCCCCTGGCATCGCTTCCCCCCGGAGCCGTCGTGGGCTCCAGCAGCACGCGCCGCTCCGCGCAGCTTCGCGCGCCGGAACCCGCCGCCCACGCCTCTGCCGCCGGAACGCAACGTCTCATTCACGTCCAGCCGCGAGGCGTGGANNATAAGAGGGAACGTGGAAACGCGCATCGCCAAGGTGGAAGCGGGGCTCTACGACGCCACGCTCCTTGCCGGTGCGGGGGTCGTGCGGCTGGGGCTTGCCGACAGGATAGCCGAGTGGCTCACGCTTCCCGATTTCCTCCCCGCGCCTGGGCAGGGGGCCCTGGCCGTGCAGTGCCGCGCCGCGGATGAAACGGTGAGAGCGCTGCTTGGGGAGATCGACGACCCGGCGCTCCATGCCGCGACCGACGCCGAGCGCAGATTCCTCGGGCTCCTGGAATGCGGATGTTCCGCGCCGGTTGCCGCGCTGGCCGAGCCGCTGGGAAAGGCCGAGTCCGCCGCGGGGGGCGCGGTCCTGCATATGCGGGTGAGGGTTTCCGCGCCTGACGGGAGCGGATCGATCGAAGCGGAGGGCTCGGGCAGCGCGCCCTTCGTTCTGGCCGCGGAGCTTGCCGCGAAGGTGAAAGCCGCCGGGGCCGATGCGATCCTCGCGTCCGTGAGGACGCGCAAGGTCGGGGGGCCCGGCGCGGAGCCTGCCGTCGGACCGGGAGCGCGACAGGGGTTGGAGGGCATGCGCGTCCTCGTCACCCGGGCGCGTGAGCAGGCGGGGCCGCTCTGCGCGCTGTTGGAGGCGCGAGGCGCTGAATCGGTGGTCCTCCCCATGATCCGCATCGCGCCGCTTCCCACGTCCCCCGAGCTCCTGGACGCCGTGCGGAATCTCGCCACCTACGACTGGGTCATCTTCACGAGCGCCAACAGCGTCGACGTCTTCTTCCATGCTGCACAGGCGCTTTCCGGAGCCGCGGTCTTCACCGCGAACGGGCCGTCGGCGGCGGCGGTGGGACCGGCGACAGCCGAGGCGCTCGGCCGCTGGGGAGTGGCGCCGGCATTCGTCCCCGCGGATCACGATGCCGCAACGCTCGCCGCCCTGCTCGGCGGCGACGTGCCTGAGGAGATCGCCGGTGCCCGGATCCTCTACCCGCGGGCGCAGGCGGTCCGGGAGGAAGCCGTGGAGAGCCTTCGCCGCCGCGGGGCGGTCGTCAACGACATCCCTGTCTACCGGACCCTCCCCGCGGATATCACCGAGCCCGACCTCGGCACGGCGCTGAGCGGCGGGCTCGACGCGATCCTTTTCATGAGCGGATCGGCGGTGCACGCCTTCTGTGACACCGCGCGCGAGACCGAGAGTCTTGCCGGCGCCGCGCGTCATGCCGTGATCGGATGCATGGGAAGGTCGACGGCGGAGGCGGCGCGCGCGCGGGGGCTTGCCGTGCACGTGCAGCCTCTCGAGAACACCGCGGAGGCGCTCATCGGCGCGCTCGCCCAGTACATGAGCCGTCGCGGGCAGGGGGACTGATGGACACACGAACGGGGTTCCCCCAGGAACGGCCGCGCCGCCTGCGCACACTGCCCGGTCTTCGGAGCATGGTGCGTGAAACGACCCTCCAGCCGTCGCAGCTCATCTCCCCGGCCTTCGTCATCCATGGCCGGGACCTGCAGGTCCCCGTTGCCTCCATGCCGGGGGTCTTCCAGCTCTCCGTGGACCGGCTCGTCGACGAAGCGAAACGTGTGGCTGAGCTCGGCATCCCCGCGATGCTCCTCTTCGGGATACCCGCGGGCAAGGACGCCGTGGGCTCGGAGAGCTTCGCCAAGGACGGAATCGTGCAACGTGCCGTCCGGGCGGTCAAAGAGCGCTGTCCGGACCTCCTGGTCATCACCGACGTCTGCCTCTGCGAGTACACCGATCACGGGCACTGCGGCGTCCTCAATGTCGGTGGGGCCGCCCGCTCCGTGCCCTCGCTCCCCGAAGGCTATCTGCTGAACGACCCGACGCTCGACGCCCTGCAGAGGATCGCCGCCTCCCATGCTGAGGCCGGAGCCGACATCGTGGCGCCCAGCGGCATGATAGACGGGATGGTTGCCTCCATCAGGTCCGCCCTCGACCAGTCGGGGTTCTCCCACCTGCCCATTCTCTCCTATGCGGTGAAGTACGCCTCCGCATTCTACGGCCCGTTTCGCGAGGCGGCGCAGGGCGCGCCACGCTTCGGGGACCGACGCAGCCACCAGATGGATCCAGCGAACGTCCGCGAGGCGCTGCGCGAAGCGGACATCGACGTCCGCGAAGGCGCGGACATGCTCATGGTGAAGCCGGCCCTCCCGTACCTGGACGTCGTGCGCCGCGTCCACGAGCGCCACCCGGAGCATCCCCTTGCCGCATACAACGTCAGCGGGGAGTACGCGATGCTGAAAGCCGCCGCGGCCAACGGGTGGATCGACGAGAGGGCGGCGGTGCTGGAAACCCTGACGGGGATCCGCCGGGCGGGGGCGGACCTCATCGTCACCTACCACGCGAAGGAGGCAGCCGGATGGCTGACGGAGTGATTGCCGCATCGGAGCGCGGCGCCGAACAGGCGTCCGCCGGCATCGACGTCTCGGAAAAGGGACGCACGCGCGCCGGGGAACAGATCACCCTCGACAGGCGCCTCTTCATGCAGCTGTTCGTCTTCAGCGGCTGCCGCGACACCGCGCGGGCGGCGCGCACGCTCGCCGATGCCGGAGTGCACGGTGTCCTCTACGAGGACCTCAACGACCCCGCCGGCATCGGGCTTCTTACCTTCGACGAGGACCCCGCCTACTTCCTCGACACGGTGAGGCCGCTCCTCCTGGCCCCGCCGTTCGACGCGCTCTCACCCGTGCCGTCCATGACGATGTTCGGCCGCACCTACTCCATGGGCTGGGAGCCGGACCTCGTGGAGGCCCTCATCACACGGCCGCGGCAGCGCGTCTGCTCCCCCGAGCTCGCATGGGCCGTCTGGTATCCGCTGCGCAGGGCGGGGGCTTTCGAGCAGCTCGACGAGAAGGAGCAGCGCTCGATCCTCGCCGAGCATGGCGCGGTGGGCCGCACCTTCGGGAAGGCGGGGCTTGCGCACGATATAAGGCTGGACTGTCACGGGTTGTCCCGCAATGACGACGATTTCGTCATCGGCGTGCTCGGCGAGAAGCTGCACCCGTTGTCCGCCGTCGTGCAGAGGATGCGAAAGACGCGCCAGACCTCGGGGTACCTCGAACGGCTCGGGCCCTTCTTCATCGGGCGCGTCCTCTGGCAGGGCAGCCCGTCATGAGCAGTGCACCCAATGGGGAGCGTGCTCCCGCCGTGAAAGGGTCCGCGTTCCTCCGTGCCTGTCGGCACGAGGCCTCCGGCCGCACGCCGATCTGGCTCATGCGGCAGGCCGGCCGCTATCTGCCCGAATACCGGGCGCTGCGAGCCCGCTATCCCATGCTCACGCTCCTCAACACTCCCGAGCTCGCCGCCGAGGTCACGCTGCAGCCCCTGGCGCGCATCGATTACGACGCGGCCGTCATCTTCTCCGACCTCCTGCAGCCCCTGCCGGGCATGGGGCTGACGGTGACCTATGAGGACGGCATCGGACCGCGCGTGGGGAAGCCGCTGTCCTCGGGGCGCGACATCGACCTGCTCGCCGCGCCGCCTGCCGCGGAGGCGCTGGCAACGACGCTCAGCGCCATCGGACTTGCATCGGCGGAGCTCGCGCAGCGCGGCCTCCCCGTGATCGGCTTCGTCGGCGCCCCCTTTACCCTCGCCACGTATGCCATCGAAGGGGGCACGAGCCGCTCGTTCACGAAGACCAAGGCTCTCATGTACCGGGAGCCGGCAGCGTGGGACCGCCTGATGTCGAAGCTCGTCACCGTCCTTGCGGACTTCCTCGTCGCCCAGGCGCAGGCGGGCGCATCGGCCCTGCAGGTTTTCGATTCATGGGTGGGAATCGCCCTGGGACGGGACGACTACATCGGGTACGTGCAGCCGTACAATCGGCGGCTCTTTGCCGCGGCTGCCGCGGCGGGCGTGCCGCTCGTCAACTTCAGCACGGGCACCGCGCCGTACATCGAGGAGGTGGCGTCCTGCGGAGGGGATGTGATGAGCGTCGACTGGCGTATGCCGCTGGAGGAGTACCGCCGGCGGCTCGGCGAGGCGCGCGCGCTTCAGGGCAACCTCGACCCCGCGCTCCTCCTCGCCCCGTGGCGGGAGATCGGCCCTCGCGTCAACGATCTTCTCGCCTCCGCTCCGTCCACCGGCTACATCTTCAACCTCGGTCACGGCATCCTGCCGGAGACGGATGTGGATACAGTCTCCCGGCTCGTCGATCATGTCCACGCGTGGGAGGCCGTCGGATGAGCGGGCGCTCCGGGCGGGCGCCCGTCGGCGTGCTCGCGATGACCTACGGCGGTCCTGAATCCCTCGAGGCGGTACCAGGGTATCTCGCCGACATCAGGTCCGGCAGGCCCACCCCGCGTCGTGTGCTGGAAGAGATCACCGAGCACTACCGGAGCATCGGGGGGAGCTCTCCCCTGCTCGCCAACAGCCGGCGTCAGCTCGAGGCGCTTTCCGACCGGTTGGGCCGCGATGATTTCCGCTGCTACCTCGGGATGCGGCACTGGTCGCCGTGGATCGAAGAGACGGTCGGGGTCATGGCGGAGGAGGGGATCACGCGGGCGGTGGGTGTGGTCCTGGCGCCGCACTACAACGCGTGGAACAATGGCCGCTACTTCCAGAAGATCGAGGCGGGCGTTCGGATGTACAGGGCGCCCATCGATTTCAGGATGGTGAGCGGCTATCACGACTCCCCCGGGCTCATCGCCGCGCTGGCAGCGCGCGTGCGGGAGGGGATCTCCCACTGGCCCGCCGATCGAGCCGCAGCGGTGCACGTCGTGTTCTGCGCGCACAGCCTGCCCGTTCGCGTCGCTCCGGACACCGACCCCTATGCGGCGCAGCTCCTGCAGACGGCAACTCTCACGGCCCGCGAGGCGCGCATCCCGCAGGAGCGCTGGTCCTGGGCCTACGTATCGGCGGGCAGGAGCGTGGAGCCGTGGCTCGGGCCCAGCCTGCTCGACCACCTTTCGATGCTCGGCGGCCGCGGCATCCGCGACGTCGTGTGCCTCCCCGTCGGTTTCGTCACCGAGCACGTGGAGATCCTCTACGACATCGACATCGAGGCGCAGGCCCGGGCACGGCAGCTCGGCATACGCCTCGAGCGGCCGCCGTCCCTCAACGACGATCCGCGCTTCATCGGCGCCCTGGCCGAGGCGGTGCGCGCGCGCGCGCATGAGCTCGGCGGCGCCGCATGAAACGCCTTCTCGTCGTCGGCGGGGGGATCGCGGGGCTGGCCGCAGCGCGCGAGGCGCGCAGATCGGATCCCTCGGTGGAGATAACGCTCGTAGAACGAGACACCCGTCTCGGAGGAAAGATCCGCACCGATACGGTGGACGGCTTCCTCCTGGAGGCGGGCCCCGACGGTTTCCTCTCCCGCAAACCGGCCGCGGTCCGTCTGGCACGAGAGCTGGGCATGGCGGAGCGGCTCATTCCGCGCACCCCACGCTCCGTTCCGGCGTTCGTCATGCACGGGCACGCGCTGCACCCGCTCCCCGAGGGATTCTCCGGCATGGTCCCCGCGAATCTCGATGCGCTCTCCCGCAGCACGCTTCTCTCCGAGCAGGGCCGCCGGCGCGCGACCCAGGAGGCCTCGGTTGCCGCGTCTGCGCCCGGGGGTGATGAATCAGTTGCATCCTTCATGCGGCGCCGCTACGGGGATGAGGCGTTCCAGCTCCTCATCGAGCCGCTGGTGAGCGGGATCTACGCGGCGGACGCCGAGCAGCTCAGCCTCGCGGCGACCCTCCCTCACCTGCGGGCCCTGGAGCTCGAGCACGGAAGCGTCTCCGTGGCGCTCGCGAAAGCCCGTCCGTCCGTCGGCGAGCTTCCCCCCTTCCTCAGCTTCAGGTCGGGGATGGGTGAGCTGGTGCACGGCCTTGCCGACAGTCTCGACGGCGTGCGCATCCGCTGCGGATCGGTGGTGCGCTCGCTTCGTCGGCGCGGCAGGGGCGTGCGCGCTGCGCTTGCAGACGGAACAGAGCTCGACGCCGACAGCCTCATCCTTGCCGTGCCTGNNCGCTCGGCGCGCTTCTGGACGGGATCCCGTTCTCCTCATCGGCGCTGATCCATGCCGCTTATCGCGAGGAGCAGCTCCCGGACACGCTGGACGGCTACGGGTATCTCATCCCCGCCGTGGAGGGGAGCCTGCTCCTGGGGTGCACGTGGAGCTCCCGCAAGTGGGAGGGACGGGCTCCCGAGGGAACGGTGCTCCTCCGCATGCACGCCGGCCGCTACGGCAGGCAGGACGTGCAGGACATGACGGACGACGACCTCGTGAGCCTCTGTCGTGACGAGCTTGCCGCCAGCATGGGCCTGAAGGCCGATCCGATCCTCACCCGCGTGCAGCGCTGGGACGAGGCGCTGCCGCAGTACACGGGCGGGCATCGGGAGAGGGTCGATGCGATCGAGCGTATGCTCCTGGGAAGCCCCGGGGTATTCGTGGCGGGGAGCTCGTACCGCGGGGTCGGCATCTCCGATTGCATCGAATCGGGGGAAAAGGCCGCGGCCGGTGCACTCGCGTATCTCAAGGGGGACCCTGACCATGACTGACACGACGAAGTCCGACGCCTCGCGCGCGTTGTTCGCGCAGGCGCAGGAGCTCCTGCCCGGCGGCGTCGATTCACCGGTGCGCGCGTTCAAGGCCGTGGGCGGACAGCCCCGGTTCATCGCCCGGGGCGAGGGCGCGTACCTCTACGACGTCGACGGCAATCGGTTCATCGACTACGTTCTCTCCTGGGGCCCGCTCGTCGTCGGGCACGCGCACCCGGCGGTCGTCGCCGCGCTCACTCAGGCTGTGAGCCGGGGGACGAGCTTCGGAGCCCCGAGCCCTTTGGAGATCGACCTTGCCCGGCTCGTCACCGCCCGGATGCCGGGCGTGGAGATGCTGCGCTTCGTCAACTCGGGGACCGAGGCCGTCATGAGCGCACTGCGACTGGCCCGCGCGTTCACCGGCCGCAGCATGATCCTCAAGTTCGACGGCGGGTACCACGGGCACGCGGACATGCTGCTCGTGAAGGCAGGTTCGGGCGTCGCAACGCTCGGGCTCCCCGATTCTCCGGGCGTGCCGGCCGCCGCCACCGCCGACACCCTCGTCTGCGGGTATAACGATCTCCCCGCGGTGAAGGAATTGTTCCGCAGCCGCAGGGGGAGGATCGCGGCAGTCATCGTGGAACCGGTTGCCGGCAACATGGGCGTCGTGCTCCCCGAGCCGGGGTTCCTCGAAGGGCTGCGCGCGGTTACTGCCGAAGACGGGGCGCTCCTCGTTTTCGACGAGGTGATGACCGG
>PLNO01000054.1 GCA_003141795.1 Spirochaetaceae bacterium
GAGCGGCCCTTGCCGTAGGCTTCCGCCGTATCGAACCAGCTGATGCCGCCCTTCAGCGCCGCTGCGACCACCGAGCTGATGGTCTCCTGGTTCAACGTGTCCCATGCCCTGCCGATCATGTTCGCCCGTTGCGAAAACTGCCAGCACCCGAGGCCAATGGCCGTGATCTCGATGTCGGTCTTCCCCAACCTGCGTTTCTGCATTCGTGGCTCTCCTTGCACCCTTGAATGTCCTCATGCGGAGGCGGANNAGAAGACAAGGGCCCGTGGTGTGCGGCTCAGTCCAGGATGCAGGCGGAGAAATGTCCGGGAGAGACCTCGCGCAACGGAGGCCGCGCATCTTTGCAGCGTTCGACGGCGAAGGGACAGCGGGGATGGAAATGGCAGCCCGCCGGCGGATTGATCGCGCTGGGGATTTCCCCCTTGGGGAGGTGTTTGTCGCGGTGCGCCGTGGGGTCGGGCACCGGCACCGCGGCGAGCAGGGCCTTGGTATAGGGATGGTGGGGATGCGCGAACAGCTCGTCCCGGGTGGCCAGCTCCACGATTCGTCCTAGATACATCACCGCGATCCTGTCGCAGAGGTATTTGGCCGTGGCGAGGTCGTGCGTGATGAAGAGGTAGGTGAGCCCCATCTCCTGCTTGAGCTGGCGCATGAGCTGGAGGATGAGGGCGCGCACCGATACGTCTGCCATCGCGATGGGCTCGTCGGCGACGAGAAAGTCCGGCTCCGTGACCAGGGCCCGGGCGAGCACGACGCGCTGGCTCTGTCCGCCGGAGAGCTGGTGCGGGTNNGCGTCCAGGTTGGAGAGCGGCTCGTCGAAGAGCAGAACCTTGGGCTGCATAACCAGGGCGCGGGCCAGGGCCACGCGCTGCTGCTGGCCGCCGGAGAGCTGGTGCGGGTATTTCTTGTAGAGGAACGCCGCCGGGGAAAGCCCCACCTTCTCCATGAGGTCGAGCACCCGCGCCTTGCGCTCCGCGGGGGTGCCGATGCCGTGGATGGCAAGGGGATGGGCGATGGCCTGTCCCACGCTCATGCGCGGGCTTAAAGAAGAGTTGGGGTCCTGGAAAACGATCTGCGCCTTGGCCCGCAGATGCTCCATCTCCCGGGCACCGAAGCTCGTGATGTCCCGGCCGCGGTACTCGATGCGGCCCGAGGTCGGTTCGATGAGGCGGAGGAGCAGGCGTCCCGTTGTGGACTTCCCCGATCCGCTCTCCCCGGCCAATCCCAGCACCTCCCCCTCCTCGATGGCAAGGCTCACGCCGTCAACGGCGTGCACGCTCTTGCGCTTGCTGCGGGGAGAGAACACGTCGAAGATGGTGCCGGAAAGCGGGAAATCCTTCACGAGGTCACGGGCGGTGACGAGGGACGCCATGCTTCAGCCCTCCTTCTTCTGGTAGAGCCAGCATGCGGCCGTGTGGGCGGGGGCGTGCTCCATGAGCGTGGGGGTCTTCTCCCGGCAGATCGGCATCACCTTGGGACAACGCGGCGCGAACCTGCACCCTTTGGGCGGGGCCACGAGATCCGGCGGGCTGCCGGGCATGGTGACGAGCTCCTTCTGGTCGAGCTGGATGTTCGGCACGCAGCTGATGAGCCCCTGCGTGTAGGGGTGCAGCGGCTGGGCGAAGATCTGCTCCGCCGTCGCGATCTCCATGATCTTGCCTGCGTACATCACGGCGATCCGGTCGGCGATCTCCGCCACGAGCCCGAGGTTGTGCGTGATGAGCACGATGGAAAGCTTGTACACGCGCCGTAGCGTGAGGAGCAGCTCGGTGAACCCCGCCTCCACGATGACGTCGAGGGACGTCGTGGGCTCGTCCGCGATGAGGATGTCGGGGTTCATGATGAGCGCCAGGCCTATCATGATCCTCTGCCGCATCCCGCCGGAGAGCTGGTGGGGATACTCCTTCATCCTCTTGCGCTCGATGCCGAGCTCGGAAAGGATCTTTTCAACGCCGGCAAGGGCCTCGTGCTTCGGCAGCGATGGGTTGTGGAAGTGGATGGTCTCCAGGAAATGCCGTTCGACGGTGAACAGGGGGTTCAGGGAGGTGAGCGGGTTCTGGAAGATCATGGCGATGTTCTGGCCGCGCATTTTCAGCAGGTCATGATCGCTCATGGCCAGCACGTCGTTGCCCCGGTACATGATCCGCCCCTCGGTGACCCGTCCGGGCGGGCGCTGGAGCTTGAGGAGGGAAAGCCCGAGGGTGGACTTGCCGCATCCGGATTCGCCCACGAGACCGAGGGCCTCCCCGTCGTCGAGGGTGAAGGACACGTCCTCCACCGCGCGAACGACGCCGATGGAGATGGGATATGCGATGGAGAGGTTCTCCACGCTGAGGATCGTCTTTGTCGACACTGCCACGCCTATCTCTCCAGGAGCCGGGGATTGAGGATCTCGGCGAGGCCCTCGCCGAGCATCGTGAAGCCCAGCGCCAGGAGCATGATCATGAGCCCGGGGAACGTGATCATCCACCAGACACCCGAGGGGAGGAACTTCTTGCCCATCGACAGGTCCATGCCCCAGTCAGGGATGCCCGCCGGCAGGCCCAGGCCGATGTAGGAGAGGGCGGCTTCCGTCATGATCGCGTCCGCGATGTTCAGGGAGACGATGACGACCACGGTGGCGATGACGTTGGGGAAGACGTAACGGCTGAGGATCGTAGCGCGCCGCGCCCCGATGGCGCGCGCCGCCTCCACGTAGACCTCCTCCTTGATCGAAAGGGTCTGGCCGCGCACGAGGCGGAAGTACGTGGGGATGTAGACCACGGCGACTGCAAGGGTGATGTTGATGACACCCGGGCCCAGCATCGCGGCGAACGCGATGGCGAGGATCAGCCCGGGGAACGAGTAGACCGAATCCATGACGAGGGAAAGGACCCTGTCGAACACCCCGCCGGCGAAGCCCGAAAGCAATCCCAGGGGAATGCCGATGATCGCCGAAAGAAGCGCCGCGGCAATTGCCACGCCGAGGATGGTCTGGGCCCCGTAGACGACACGCGCCCACATGTCGCGGCTCAGGTTGTCAGTCCCCATGATGTGCGCAGCACTCGGCGCTTTCATCTGGCCGCCGGCATTCTGGTCGGTGGGGCTGTAATGGGTGAAGAGGTGCGGGAACACCGTCATCGTAAGGATGAGCACGATGATCACGATTCCCGCGATCATGATCCACCATTCGGTGCGGTATTTCTTGCGGGAGGTGGAGAACCACCCGAACAGCGATGCAAGCCCGGCCGCGGGGGAGAAGCGGGCGCCGGGGATCCGCGGACGTTCAGCGTTCGTGCTCATCCTGTCACCTCAGTACTTCACCCGCGGATCGATCGCCGCGTACACCAGGTCCACGAGGAGGGACACGAGGCTCACGAACAGCGTGTACACGATGATGACCCCCTGGATGGTGGGGTAGTCGCGGAGGTAGATCCTCTCCAGGAGGAGCCGCCCCATGCCCGGCCAGGAGAAGGTGCTCTCCGTGAGGATGGCCCCTGCCAGGAGCAGGCTGAACTGCAGGCCCAGCATGGTCACTATGGGGATGAGCGCGTTGCGCAGGCCGTGGTTGTAGACCACCCTGCGCTCGGGTATCCCGCGGGCCCTGGCCGCGAGGATGTAGTCGCTCTTCAGGACGTCGAGCATGTTCGCCCGGGTGAGCCGCACGAAGATCCCCGACAGCACCACGCCCAGCGTGAGGGCGGGGAGGACGAGGTGCCACATCACATCGCCCAGAGCGGCGATGTTGCCGATCCTCAGCGTGTCGAGGATGTAGAAACCGGTCCTCGAGAACTCGGACACGTCCACCCGGGGGCTCGTGCGGCCCGAAATGGGGAACCAGCCGAGGAACACGCCGAAGATGAGCTGCAGCAGCAATCCCATCCAGAACACGGGAATGCAGTACACCACGTTCGCGTAGAAGCGGATCCCGAAATCCCGTCCCGTCCGCCTGCGACGCGCGGCGTACGCACCGAGGGGGATCCCGATCCCCAGGCTCACGAGGAGCCCGAACACGGTGAGCTCGATCGTGGCCGGGAGCTTGTCCTTGATGGGAGAGATCACCTTCTCATTGTAGATCATCGATTTGCCGAGGTCGAAATGGGCGAGCTGGCCGAGGAAATCGATGTACTGTGCGCCGATGGGCTTGTTGAGACCCAGCTCCTGCTTCTTCTGGTCGATGACCCTCTGCGGCGCGTGGCCGCCGAGCATCGCGCTCACCGGGTCACCCGGCATGACGCGCAGCACGACGAAAATGAGGGTCACCATGATGAATATCATCGGGATGGTGAGGAGGATTCGCGTGAACAGGTAGTTCAGAAGATGACGCATTGTTACCGTGACAAAAAAAGGCCGGATCCCCGAGAGGAGACCCGGCCCCTCAAGTCGTTCCCTATTTCGTGAACTTCACCTGATCATAGTTGAAAATCAGGGTTGCGCCAACCTTGATTCCCGTCACGTTCTTCTTCGAGAAGATGAACAGGTTGCCCTGGAAGATGGGCACTGTCATTGCTTCGTCCGTCCACATCTTCTGGATCTTGGCGAAAACCGCATTGCGCGCCTTTTCCGTCGTGGCCGACTGCTCCTGGACGAACAGGTCATCCCAGACCTTGCTGCTGAAGTAGATCCCCATGCCTTTCGCCCCTTCGGTCTGGGCGAACGGGGAGGTGTAGTCGTCCGAGTCGATGTAGTCGGGATACCAGCCGAGGAGGAACGCCCCCATCTGCTTGTTGTCCCACTGCTGCTTGTACGTGGCCCATTCGGCGGACTTCAGGGTGACCTTCACGAGCGGGGTCTTCTCCATCTGCGCCTTGAGG
Source organism: Spirochaetaceae bacterium (assembly GCA_003141795.1). Next base: position 4,794 of record PLNO01000054.1, read on the forward strand.
ACCTCCGCCATGTTCACTTCCGTGTCACCGTAGTGGCTCGGGGTGTACCAGAGGTCGAACTCGAACGGCTTGTCCTTGCTGTAGCCGGCCTTTTTCAGAAGCGCCTCAGCCTTTGCCACGGCTCCGTCACCCCATACGGTCTTGAAGTCTTCCGTGTGGTAGGGCATGCCCTTGGGGATCATGGAGTACAACGGCGAGTTCTCCCCGAGGTAGACCTTCTGGTTGATCTCGGGCCTGTTGATGAGCGCACCAACCGCCTGGCGGAGGGCCTTGTCCTTGAACACGCTCTCCGAGGTCTCATAGACCAGGTAGCGGATCTGCTGGCCGGGGATCGGGTAGTTGACGAGGTTCTTGTTCTTCTGAAGATCGAGGACGTCCGAGGGGAGCATCGACTTGAAGGTGACGTCGACTTCACCCTTCTCCAGGGCGAGCCTCATCGTGGTGGCATCCGCGAAGTAGCGGATGATCACCTTCTTGATGTTGGGCTGCTTGCCCCAGTAGTTCGGGTTGGCCTCGAACACGGCCTGCTCGTCCCTCTTGAACGAGGTCAGGCGGTACGGGCCGAGCGCGACGATCTCTCCGCCGTTCAGCTCATCCACGTCGTTGACGATCTTGTCGGCGGGATAGACGTTCGGATCCATGGGGAAGTACGTGGGGGTGGCCACGAGGGCCGGGAAGTAGGAAACGGGGCCCTTGAGGTTGAATCTCACCGTGTTGTCATCCACGACGTCGACGGAGTTGACGTACTGGGTGACGAGCGCGGCCGGGTCACCGTTGAGCTTGATGACACGGTCGATGCTCCACTTCACCGCCTGAGCGTTGAACGCATCGCCGTTGGAGAACTTTACGCCCTTGCGGAGTGTGAAAGTGTACACATCCCCCTTGGCGTTCACCGTATACTTTGTGGCAAGACCCGGCACGATGGTGCTCGTCCCGGGGGTATACATCAGAAGACCTTGGCTGACGTTCTGGAAGATCTCCCACGTGTGCATGTCATAGGCGTCCGCAGGGTCCATCTTGGTGACCTTGTCAGTGGTCCCGTAGACGAGGGTCGTCTGGGCCCACACGGCTGTCACTGAAAGAGCCAGCGCTGCCACCAGGAGCAGAGTGAAAAGTCTCTTCATAAACTCTCCTTTCCCGTGAAATTATCGTAAAAAGATACGGGGTGGGATGAGGGGTGTCAAGGGAGAATCCGTTCTATGAGCCGATTTTCCTATGGAAAACCCGCTGCGCTTTGCCTTCCTGACGCGGGAGCTCGCCGGGCTTGTAGACGTCCCCCTTGGGGGAGAATCCCAGGCGCTCCTTGAGGTGCTTCTCCACCGTGTACCCTGTCACGCCGGGATCAGCTTCGACGTTGATCCGCACGTCTTTCACGCCGTCGGTCTCCTCGATGATGATGCTCCACTGTGGCCTCACCCCGGGGATCTCCATCAGCGCCTGCTCCACCTGGCTGGGGAAGAAGTTCACCCCTTTGACGATCAGCATGTCGTCCACCCTGCCGGTGATCGGGGCGATGCGCACGTGGGTCCTCCCGCAGGCACAGCGCTCGCGGGAGACGACGCGGCTCAGGTCCCCCGTGCGGAAGCGAAGAACGGGAAGGGCCTCCCGTGTCAGGGACGTGACGGTGAGCTCCCCCAGCGTTCCGTCGCCGACCGGAGCGTGAGTGATCGGATCGAGGATCTCCACGATGTACTGGTCCTCCCAGACGTGGAGCCCTTCGTGCGCGGAGCAGTCCATCCCGAGCGTTCCGACGCCGCCCGTTTCCGTCATGCCGTAGATGTCGTAGACCTCCATGCCGAGGCCGGTGCGGAAGCGCTCCTTGAGGTTCTGCGAAAATGACTCCGCGCCGAAGATCCCCACTTCCAGGCCGGGGAGCTTGACGCCAGTCTCCTCGAGGACCTCCATGATCCGTATCCCGTAGGAGACGACTCCTACCAGGACGCGCGTGCCGAAATCCGCGGCGAGCTTGATCTGCCGATCGGTGTTGCCGGCCCCGGTGGGGAGCACGAACATGCCGTACAGACGGGCACCGTGATAGAAGCCGAATCCCCCGTTGAACAGCCCGAAGGACGGCGTGATCTGAACGACGTCACCGGGGCGTGCGCCTGCCATGCAATAGCATCGCGCCATGCACTGCGCCCACTGCTGGATGTCCGCCGTCGTATACGGCATCACCACGGGCACACCTGTGGAGCCCGACGACATGTGCATTTCGGCGACCTCGACGGGCGGGACGCAGGACAGACCCATGGGGTATCCGGTGCGGAAATCTTCCTTGAACATGGTGGGAAGCCGTGCGATCTGATCGAGGCTCGCAATGTCCTCCGCGGCGGAAATCCCCGCCTCCTGGAGAGCGGCACGCCGCCGGGGGTTGTACGCCAGTATACGGCGGATGACCGCGTGCAGCTGCTTTAGCTGCAGGGTGCGGGTCTCTTCGACAGGCATCGCCTCGTGACGGGGATCGAACATGGCGTTCGGGTGCATGGGCAGGGGTGTAGCCCCGTACGCCCGCTGTGTCAAGGAAGGCGGTTAAAAAAAAGCGCCCCCCGGAGCGGTCCGCTTAAGAAATGCCCCCCGTAGGGGGCCGGGGGGGGGGGGCGCTGATGAGCGGGACTATTCCCTCTTTCCGAGCTGGTGGTCGAGCTGGAAAATGCCCGCTGAGCCGGCGGGGATCTTCTTCAGAAGGTCGAGGATGCGCGATGCGTTCTTCTCTTCCTCCACCTGCTCCGTGATGAACCACTGGATGAAGACCTTCGTGGGATGGTCGTTCGCTTTGTCGGCCTGGTCGGCGATGGCGTTGATGAGGCCCGTCACCTTCTTCTCATGCTCAAGGCTCATCTCGAAGACCGCCTGGGCGGAGGCGAAATCGGCGGGCGGCTGTTGTATGGCCTGAAGAACCACCTTGACCCCCCGGTCGATCAGGAAATCGAACATCTTCTTCCCGTGGACCTGTTCCTCTCCCGCCTGCTTGTACATCCATTTCGCGAAACCTTCGAGTGTGACCGTCTCGAAGTATGCGGCCATGGAAAGATACAGGTACGCGGAGTACCACTCGTTCTTGATCTGGTCCTGGATCAGCTTCTCGAGCTGCTTGTCCATCGTCATGCCTCCTTGGCGATTCGTTCCGCGCGGATTTGTTCTGCCGCGCGGATTCTTTGGTCGCGTTTCTGATCCGACTATCCGAGTGAAAGCTTTCGCGAGCTCTCCCACAGCCCGTGGATGTTGCAGTAGGAGGACGCGAGGATCGTCCCCGGCTTGTCCGTCTTGAAGGCGCAGCTCCCGCTGGGGCTCGTGTAGACGGTGCTCGTGTCGGGGCCGTCGGGGGATTCTCCGTGCGCGGTGAAATCGAAGCGGGCGAGCTGGAACGGGAACTTGGCGCCGTCGGGCTGGAAGTACAGCTCGATCCACCGGATGTGATGCGGCGTGGTGTTCGGGTGGGGTATCTCCTTGCCGACGCTCACCGCCACCTGCACGAGGTCTCCCTTTTTCACCGTTTCCGGCGCCTCGATCACCGGGGCGTGCTTTTCTTTCTTCCAGTCAGCGGCCTGAAACAGATCCTTCATCTCCGACATTCAGTTTCTCCTTTCAAACCCCGATGACTTCGGTCACTTCGGGGACTTTTTCCTTGAGCTGCTTCTCGATCCCCATTTTCAACGTCTGCTCGCCCATCGGGCAGCCGTGGCAGGCTCCGGTGAGCCTCACCTTCACGACGCCCAGATCCGACACGTCGACGAGAGTGACGTCCCCGCCATCCGCCTTGAGCGCCGGCCTGATGTCGTCCAGTGCCTTTTGCACCGATTCCTTCAGCATGTTCTGCTCCTCGTGATGTTGATGAAAGGAACGTCCCGCGGGCAAATGCTACCCGGGGCACAGATTACAAAGTAGTGAAGAAACCGGGGGAAGTAAAGCGCGCCGAGCGTCCGTCCGTTTCCTGCCCGGCGCTTCCCTTGATCTCCCTGGGTTCGCCACTATAATCACCCCATGTACCAATATGCCATTGAAGGCGGCTTCCCCCTGCGCGGACGCATCAAGGCGAGCGGGAACAAGAACTCCGCGCTGCCGTGTCTGGCAGCCACCCTTCTCACCGACCAACCCGTGGTCCTGCGCAATCTGCCCGAGATCGAGGACGTGCACGTCATGATCGAGATCCTCAAAACGCTCGGGAGCACCGTACAGAAGCTCGGCCACAACGAATATCGCGTGCAGACCATGGACATCAAGCGGGAGGAGATCCCCCCGCACCTTGCGCAGAAGATCCGCGCGTCCATCCTCCTCGCCGGGCCGATGCTCGCCCGCAGGGGGCGCGTGCTCCTCCCTCCGCCGGGCGGGGATACCATCGGCCGCAGGCCGCTGGACACGCATTTCCTCGCGCTCATGGAGCTGGGCACCCGGGTGGAAACCGGCACGTTCTTCGAGCTCTCCGCAAACAAGCTGAAGGGAACGGAGATCTTCCTCGACGAGACGTCGGTGACCGCGACGGAGAATNNCACGTGCAGGACCTCTGCCGGTTGCTCGTGGCCATGGGGGCGCGCATCGACGGTATCGGATCGAACATCCTCACGATCCACGGGGTGTCGAAGCTCGACGGCGCCGAGTTCCGCATCGGCAGCGACTTCATGGAGGTGGGGTCCCTCATCGGCCTTGCCGCAGCCACGCGGGGGGAGCTGGAGATCGACGACGCGGAGCCGCGCAACCTGCGCATGATGAAGCTGGGCTTCGCCAAGGTCGGCATCAGCTGGGAGACCGCGGGGGAGTCCATCCGCGTGCCCTCCTCGCAAAGCCTGAAGGTGGTCCCCACCATGGGCGGGCAGATCCCCAAGATCGACGACGCCCCCTGGCCCGGGTTTCCCGCGGACATCATCAGCATCGCGCTCGTCGTGGCCTCCCAGGCGGAGGGTACCGTGCTCATCCACGAGAAGATGTTCGAGTCCCGCATGTTCTACGTGGACAAGCTCATCGGGATGGGGGCCAGGATCATCCTCTGCGATCCGCACCGGGCCGTCGTCACGGGCCCCTCGCGCCTCGGGGGCTCCGAGCTCGTGTCTCCCGACGTCCGCGCGGGGATGGCGATGCTCATCGCGGCCATGTGCGCGCAGGGGAAGAGCACCATCCAGAACGTCTATCAGATCGAACGGGGCTACGAGAACCTCACGCAGAGGCTCCAATCCCTCGGCGCGCGGATCACCCGGACGGGGGAGTGCGTGTGAATCGGGGTGGACGTGCATTGCTGGTGACCTTCGCGCGTGGTAGTATTGTTCCATATGAATGGAGGAGAGAACGAATGGTAAAACGAAAAGTACTTGTGGCTATTCTTGCAGTCGTCCTGCTTCTGGGCGGCGGGGCAATCGCCAGCGCGCAGTTCAGGCTCGACGCGAACATCCAGGTGCCGTTCTACATGGGGATCAACCTCGACACGTTCGGCGGCTCGAGCGGTTCCGGACTGTCCGGGGGGACGAGCATCGGCGCCTTCCTGCCTTTCCCGTCAGTGGAGGCCGACTATCAGTTCCCGCTCGGTCCGGTGCGGCTCGGCGTGGGGCTCAAGGCCTACACGTTCATCATCGAGAGCATCGCCTGGCCGAACGCCTTCGTCGAAGTGGAGCTGAGCCCGTTCGTCATCCGTGCCGACGTGGGCGGCGGAGCCTGGCTGCTCTTCGGTCTGTACAATAACGCGGCAGCAGCAGCCATGGTCATTCCGCAGCTCGACGTCTCATGGAAGATAGCTGACTGGTTCCGGCTCGGCGCCGGCGTCATTGCCGTTGCGCCGTTCGAAGCGCTCAGCAATTTCGGGTACGCCGTATACGTGAGCGGCAGATTCACCGCGCTGTTCAAATAGCGCGCGCAGTAAGCAACGGTTCATCCGACGCCGGCCGAAAGGCCGGCGTCGATCCTCTCAGAACCCCTTTTCCCGCCTGATCTCTTCGTACGCTTCCTGGATCACCTTGAACTTCTCCTCGGCGACCTTCACGAACTCGGGGCCGAGGTTGGCCACCTTGTCGGGGTGGTTCTCCAGGGTCAGATGCCGGTAGGCGGATTTGATCTCCTCCACGCTCGCATCGGGTGACACGCCGAGGATCTGCCAGGCGCCGCCGCTCTGACGTACGAACTCGGCGCGTACCTGACGGAAGGCCTGCTCGCCCAGGCCGAGCATCAGCGCGATGCGGCGGATGAGCTCTTCCTCTCCGTGGGACACCCCCGCCGCGTCCGCCTGAGCGATCTTGAAGAGGAGGCGCAGGAGGAGCACCCTGCCCTCCGCCGTGGACACCGTGGCGTAGTACGCGCACAGCCCCTGCACGTCGATCCTGTCCCGATTCGCGTACATCTCGTCGATGATCCTCTGGATGAGGTTCTGGTCCCCGGCCGCGAAAGAAAAGTTCTGCTGGAAGAACCCCTTCATGGCCTGCACGTGGGAGGTCTTCACGCTGCCGTCCGCCTGCGCGACGGACAGGGAGAGGCCGATGAGGCACGTGAGGAAATTGACCTGCGCCTGCGAGACAGGGTCGGCCGTGCCCGGCCAGACGGCTGTGCGCGCCGCCCCCGCGGTGCCCAGGAACCGTCGCTCATCCGACGCCCTGTCGAAGAGATGGCCGATGAGGCCGCCCAGGAGCGTCCCCACGGGACCGGCAATTGAACCGATGAGCGCGCCGAGGAGCTTGCCGGTGATCGCCATGCTAGGCCTGCCCGATGAGCTCCCGCAGCTTGTCCTTGAGGGTCTCGCCGCGGGCGAGGGCGAGCTCGCGGAAATCGGTCTTCTCCCGCAGCTCGGCAGCCAGGGTGTCGACGTTCTCGTACTCGCCGGGGATGCTCATCAAGCGGTCGTCCGGTTCGTCGTAGACGAACAGGCGAGGGTCGCCGCGCCTGCCGTGTCCGTCCGCGCTCGTCACGCTGCCTGCGAAGCTGATCTTTTCCCACGGAAAGGACGCCGTCTCATTGCCGGCAAGGGTGAAGAGGATGCGGTCCGTGCTCGTTTCGATCCGGGTGGCGAGCTGCCGGCGCAGGAGGCGCAGAAGGTTCATGTCGACGAAGAGCGCCGCGGCCACCGCAAGGACGCCGCCGACGAGCCCGAGGAGAAAGAACGCGGCGATCCCGGCGGCAATCAGGACGAGAGCCAGAACGATTCCCGCGAGAATCCGCGGGTTGGAGGACACGGTCATGCGGTAGACCACGGAGAGTCACAGTACGCAGCGTGCCTGCGGCTGTCAAGGAATAGGAGGGCCGGGGTCAACGGGATGTCTGCCCGGCCAGAAGGACGAGCGCGACGGCGAGCAGAACCACTTGAAGCACGGCAAGGGTGATGAGCGTGCCGATAAAACCGAAGGAGAGCACGGCGAACCCGACCACGACCCTGTGCGCGTACAGGTAGAGGAGTGACAGCATCGCGAGCACGATCGGCATCAGGGGGAGGAGGATGATCCCCGATGCGGGAAGCCTGCCCAGCGCGCGCGTCCTGAACGCCCAGCCCAGCGATACAGCGAGGAGCGACAGGATGAGGAAGGCGAACGGCATGATGATCTTCATGGCAAGAGCCGCGTTCAACGCGGTGCGGGCCATCCCCAGGGAGCCGAGGTCCCCGCGCATCCGCCATAGCTCCGTGATTCCCATGATCTCGAGGGCATTGCGGTCCGTCGACAGCGCACGCAACTCCTCCGTCGTCGGCGTGAGGGCGAGCACGTTCCTCTCCGCCGGTGCTCGGATTCCCTGGAGGTACAACGGCAGCAACTGGAGGGTGGGGTCCTTCCTGTCGATGCTGTGCATCAGGATCGCCCCGCCGTCCCGTGTCCCGTACGGCGCGCTGAAGTGCCATCCCACTCTGCCCGCCGCGTCGTAGCTGATGGCCTCGATGTCGTAGAAGTACGCCTCCCCCCCGGGAAGCTCCACCATCTTGCCGATGAAGACGGCCTGCCTGGTCTCGCCGTCCGTCTGCAGGAAGAGGATGTCCTGCGTGCCCGGCAGGGTTTCCATCCTGCGGGCGTCGTCGAGGAAGAACGTCGTCTTTGCGACGGCCCTCCCCGCTTCCTCGAGGTAGGTCGCGATGTCCCTGTCCTTCGGGTTTTTCACCGCGAGGTCGACGAACCGATAGTAGGCGGCTACGGCATTCCCGCTCACCAGAAGCGCGTACGCGCTCTTCTTCTGCTGGTAGAGCTCGGCGGTTTGCGCGTCCTTTTCCGTCTGCGTCAGTCCGCTGATCATGTCCCATGCCTGGGCGGCCAGGCGGGTAGCATCAGTACGCCGGGGGTCCAGAGCAGAGGCGGCCTGCGCGTAGTAGTGGGCGGTGAACCAGTCCTGGGCGTCGTAGGCGGCCCGGGCTCTTTCCACGAGCGCCTGCGCGCTGTCCCCGGCGGAGATGGGAGCGGGGGGGATCGTGGGCGGCGGGGCTGCCTGGCGCGCGGCTCTGGATTCCAGCTCCAGCCTTTGCGCGGCGATCTCTTTGTTTCCCGTGTCGATGGCGAGGTAGCGCGTGACTGCATCCAGGGCGGTGCGATAGTCCTTTGCGGTGACGGCCGCCTGGGCCTGGGCCTTGTAGACGCGCGCGACCCTGCTGCGGTACTGCATGTCGGCGAGGCGCCGTTCGGCGCCGGGGAAAACGCCCTCGAACAGCGCGGTGTAGGCGGCGGCGAGCACGAGGAATGCGATGAGCGTGGAGGAGACCACCTTGTTGAAGGGCCGCACGGGGGCCCCGGCAATGGCGGGGATCTCGTGCAGCGCGGCGAGGGAGGAGGCCACGGCAACCGCCGCCGCGTGGATGGGGATGAGGTAGCGAACGAACAGGACGAAAGCCCTCTTCAGCGCGTATTCCCAGCGGAAGGCCGGCAGGAGATCGGTTGCCGAAAAACCGATGAGCGCGTAGGCGAAGAATGCGGCGAGGCTCAGCGCGTAGAACGCGAGGAGGAACGGGGCGATCCTGCCCAGGAGGGGCCTGTTCATGCGCGGGCCCCGTTTTTCCAGCGGTCCGCGGGGATGAAGATGATGTCGATGAGGAGAAGGATCACGGCGATGGCGGCGAATGCCGCGCTGGGGGCCATGCGCGCGGCCAGAGGATCGGCAACGACGCCGGCGATGCGCGGCGCGAGGGTCACCGCGAACAGGTGGTACAGGGAGAAGTAACCCCTCACGGCGATGATGAGGAGCATGATGTTGACGAGGGGCCATTTCGTGATCCGCAGGAGCACGAGGGAGGCGGTGCAGAGGAAGACGAGGGAGAAGCACGCAGCGAAGAAGATCGCCGGCTGCCCGCCCATCAGCCGTTCGAAGTCGTCGGTGAGCGTGTGCAGGTCTCCGAGGAACGCGGCAGTGAAACGGTCCGGGGCGAACAGGGCCGCCGCCGCGGGTGCGGGCGTGCCGGTGAGCGTCATCTTCACGCCCGCGGCGGTGAAGGTGACGGTGCCTGCCCGTGTCATGATGCTGCCCGCCGGGTACATGGCGAATCGGTCCTGCGTCCGGGAGGGATCGAAGACGAGCAGGTCACGGAATCCGGCGGGGTCGATGGAACGCACGGCGATGATCTTGCCGCCGAACGGTGTGAGGGTCGAAGCCCCTATGTACTGTCGGGGCGTCTCCCGCAGCGGCGGCACGGAGGCGCTCAGTGAGCGCAACCCGTACATGCCGTTGACCAGGACGACGTATCCGGCCACGAGCACGATGAGCAGACCGAGAAACCGGGAGAAGGGCTTTCGGGCCATGCGGAAACCCAGCAGCACGATGGAGAGCACGACGGAGGGGATGGTGACGTCGAAGAGGCTGCGGGGGAACCTCTGCACCGCGTAACGCAGGCTGAAAGGCCGCAGAACCGCATCGTACATGCCCCACGTGGCGAGCACGTTCAGGACGGCGAGCACGAACGTGACGCAGAGGAGGATGAAGAGGAAGACGAAGGGCAGCTTGAGGGGCTCTTTCACGCTGCCGGGAGCGTACCACTAGCGGCGGGCGTTATCAAGAAGTTCGACTTCCTGCGCCACCATATAGCCCATGCCTTTGACGCACACGATCGGGCAGCGGACGTCGGGCAGGGCTTCGCGCGCTTTTCTGCGCAGGGCGGATACGTGCATATCGATGGCCCTGCTGGCGGCCCGTCCCTCCCTGCCTTCGAGGGAGTAGGATAGCGCCGCCCGGGGCACGGGACGGCCCCGATTGCCGAGCAGCATCCGCAGGATGACGGCCTCATGGTGGGTGAGGGCGACCACACCCCGCGCCGAGCGAAGCTCGTTGCCCTGGAGCTCGGCGTCGCCCCAGAGGAGCCGGCTGCGGCTGGCCAGCCGGGACAGAAGGGCGCGGGCGCGGACGGCGAGCTCTTCAGGGGACCAGGGGTCCCGCAGGTAATCGGCGCAGCCGGCGACGAAACACGCGCGGAGGAGGGCCGCCGGGCCGCAGGCGATGAGCGGCACGCCGGTATCGGGAAGACTGACGACCCGCGCGGCCGGTACGACGCAGAGGTCCGCCTCATCCGGCGGCAGCGGCTCAGGGGTCGGCAGGAAAAGAAAAGGGCTTCCCGTGAGGGAAGCCCGCAATCGTTCGGTCAGCACAGGGTCGAGGTCGACGAGGTTGATCCTCGCCATGCCCTCACTTCTGCTCTTTGTTTTCAATCTGACCCATTTTGGATTTCAGGTCTTCCAGCAGCTTGTCCGCGCTCGCGTCCGAAGATTCCAGCTCCTTGAACTTGTCCTCCAGCTTCTGGTCCTCCGTAGTGACGGTGCCCAGCTCCTTCAGCGCTTCCGCCTCCGCTTCCACCTGGTCCACCTTCTGCGTCATGCGGTCGAACGTGTCGAACGAGGAGTTGCCGGAGAGGGAGCCCATGGTCTGCTGGATCTGCTTCTGCGCTTCCGCGCGTTTTGCGCGCGCGATGAGGAGGTTCTTCTTGCGGCCCGCTTCCTCGATCTTGGTCTGCAGCTGCCGCAACGCGTCTTTCAGCTGTTCGACGGCGGCGTGCTGGCTCTCGAACTCCTTCTGGAAGGAGGCCGCGTAGCCCTCGTATTCCTGCTTGCGCAGGAGGGCTTCCTTGGCGAGGTCATCCTTGCCGGCCTTCACGGCGNNTCAGCGCATTGATGTTGGATTTGAGGACCGTGCGGATACGATCAAGAATCCCCATGGATTCCTCCTGTCATGCTGTGTGTCGGTACCGGGAGAGCGTGCGGTAGTGCTGGGCCAGGGCGAGACCGATGGCGTCCAGGGACGCCTCGAGCTCTTCCAGATCCATGGTGTCCGCTTCCAGGGTGTCGATGATGATGATGTTCTTTCCGTCCAGGGCGTATGCCCCGTGCACCATCTCCATGGCGTTGAGGCGAAGGAGCTCCTCGAAGAGCTTCTCCTTGCCGGAAGCCGGGGCTTCCATCACCTGGATCCTGAGGATCACCAGAGGTTCCGCGAGCACGATGAGCAGGTTTTCAAGGCCCTTCTGGGGATCGCTCACGACCCACGAGCCGGGATTCACTTCCTGAAAAGTGAGGGAGAGCCGCGTGAGGTAGCCGTCGAGCTTTTCTCGGGAGATCATGCGGACCCCCTTCAGCCGAGGAAGACTTGTCCTGCGTTATCGATTGCGAGGATGGTCTTGCATTCAGAACAGCGGAAGCGTCCGGCCTTGGAGGCTTTGAGCTTCTTGCTGCAGATCGGGCATTTGAAGATCCTCGGGAAGATGTTCCCCTTGCCCTCTTCCCCGCGCGCCGCGAAGAAGGAAACCGCCTCGTCGAGGTTCTCCTTGATGTTGAAGAACTGGGAGAACCCGAGGAGCTGGAAAACCTCGTACACCTTGGGCTGGATCTCCAGCAGGACGAGGTCCCCGCCGCGCGGCTTCACCGCTTTGAGGAAGGCCGTGAAGGATCCGATTCCCGTGCTGGAAACGTAGTTCAGGCCGCTGCAATGGAAGATGAGCTTGATGAATCCCGCCTCGATTGCCTTGGCCACGCGCTTCTGGAAATAGTTCGAATTGTAGGTGTCGATATAGCCCGTGAGATAGAGTACGAGGCACCCCTCGGTGTCCTCGATTTTCTGGAGGCGTATTTTGAGGCTGTCGTCCTTTTCGTCGTCGAATCCCGGAACAATCTCGTTGTTACTCATGGCGCCCCTTTGCCTTCAAGAATTCCTCTCATTTCCATAATTATAGCCACGGCACAACCGAGCCGCAAGAGCTGAAGCCCCGCGACGTTCATTCATGATATCCAGTTATTCTAAGGGTTTCACCGTGTTTTGTCAAATACGCAACCGTTTGTAGGCTGTTTTTCGGCCTCAATCGTTGGGATCCCACTGTAAAGATACGCTTCCGGTGGCGTAGGCAGCGGCGGCCGTGGCCCCGAGCGGCCCGAGGGGGGACCTGAAATCGCCGTGGTAACGCGCCGCGAGCAGCCAGCCGCCGAGGTGCGAGCTGAGCCCGGCGGAGAGGCGCAGCGTCTGCACCGAGCTGACGGGGTCCTCCACGAGCGCGAAACGCCCGCCGATCCCCGCCTCGAGGGTCGTCCCCCGCACGACGGTGAACGCTGCGGTGCCGCTGCCGTTCACGTACAACGTGTCGTTCGACAACCCGTCGGCCCCGGGCTGTGCGTAGCTCATGTCCTTCACCCCGACCGCGTAGCCGAGCTTCCACGCCTCGCCGAGATGGAAGCCGCCCTCGTGCTCGGCCTGGAGATAGGTGTAGTCGCCCGACTGGAGGAAGTAGTCCTTCGTCGATCCGCGGAGCGTCAACCAGAGGGTCGCCGGGTCGGCCGACTCCCTCACCTGAAACGTCACCGTGTTGCGCACAGAGGCGGGCTGGAGCGTCTCGTCATCGGGGTCTTCGCTCTCCCCCTCGGCAATCTCGTATCGGAGCGTTGCAACGGGCAGCTCCCAGTCCAGCGACCAGCCCGGAAGACAGACGACGAGCAGGGAAAGGAAAACACCTTTCTTCATGCTCCGATTATCGGCTACTCTGCTCGGTGTATGACAGGGAACGTGAATGTGCGGATCGTGCTCGTGAGGCCCCGTGACCCCCGCAATGTGGGCGCTGCATGCCGCGCGATGAAGTGCATGGGGATCACCTCCCTGGCCATCGTGCCGGAGGGGATCATCGATCCGCAGCAGGCGCGCGTCCTGGCGCACTACGCCGCGGACGTGCTGGAAAATGCGACCGTTGTCACCGACCTTCGCGATGCCGTGAGCGACGCCGTCCTCGTCGCGGGGACCACGCGCCGCAGGGGACGGAACAGGAAGTATTTCACGCTCTTCCCGGAGCAGCTCGGTGAGAAGATCGCGGGGATCTCCGAGGGGACCGTCGCCGTGCTGTTCGGGAACGAGGACGCAGGCCTCACCGACGAGGAGCTCGCCCTCTGCGACCTCGCCGTCACCATCCCGGCCTCGCCGGACTTTCCGTCGCTGAACCTGTCCCACGCGGTGCAGGTCGTATGCTACGAGATCTACCGGGCCAGGAACGCATCGCGCCTCACGCCCTTCGCCCCCGTCGACCGCGCCGCGGTGGACGAGCTGGTCGGGGTGATCACGGGCTCTCTGAAGAGCATCGGCTTTTTCACGATCGTCGAGCCCGATCAGATGGCCGTGTTCTGGAAGGACATCCTCTCCCGCGCCGGCCTTTCGGTGAACGAGGCGAAGCGTGTCGGCGTGGTTTTCCGCAAGATCGCGGGTCTCGTCGCCAAAAGGGGAATTGACCCGGGGTCGAATCCTCCATAGTATTGCCGCAAGGAGTCGCCCGATGCGCAGAACCGTCCCCGTCCTGGCGTGCCTCTTCCTCCTGCTCGGAGCCACGGCTCTCCCGGCCCTCTCCCACGGGGACTTCGACAGGGTCGTCGATTTCAGCGTTACCTTGAAGAGCCTCGCCGCGGCGGCGGAGGGCAAGGCGCAGCTGCCGACGGGGCGCATGGTCGTGCTGTCGGGAACGGTTTCCGACGTCGCCATCCTCGACAAGGAGCAGGCGACGTTCAAGGTGAGGATCGAGCTGATCACCGGCGAATGGATAGGGCTTGAGGACGTGAAGGCCTACTCCTGCTACGTCGAGTTCTCGGGCCCCGAGTTCTTCAAGGTCTTTCCCGCCCGCGCTCCCCGCGCGGCTACCCCGGGCGTCATTTCCGGCAACTCGCGCGTTCTTGTCGTCGGGCGCGTCGTCGACGTCACGACCACCCCCCAGGGCGAAAAGCGCACGCGCCTGGACGGTGCCTACATCAGAAGCATCGAATAGCCCCGCTCAGTCGAAGCTCACGTCACGGGCCTGTACCACGCTCCCTGTGGCGGCAAGCGCCGCTCTTTCCAGGACATTGCGCAGCTCCCTGATGTTGCCCGGCCAGGGATGGCTGCGGAGGCTCAGCTCCGCGCCGGGGCTGAGATCCAGGCGCGGTCCCTTCCGCTGTGCCATGAAATGCGCCGCAAGGAGCGGGATGTCCGCCGGGTGCTCCCGCAGCGCGGGCAGGTGGATGGGGAGCACTGCCAGCCTGTAGAAGAGGTCGGTCCTGAACCCGCCTTTCGTCGTCTCCGCTTTCAGGTCCCTGTTCGTCGCCGATACGACCCGTACGTCGATGGGTATCGCACGCGTGCCCCCCACACGGGTGAGCTCCTTTTCTTCGATGATGCGCAGCAGCCGGGTCTGCGCGGTGGCGGGCATCTCCCCGATCTCGTCGAGGAAGAGGGTCCCGCCCGATGCCCGTTCGAAGCTGCCGGGGCGCGCAACGGCGTCGGTGAACGCCCCTTTTTCGGCGCCGAACAACTCCGTCTCCAGCAGGGTTTCCGGCAGGGCGCCGCAATTCACCGCGACGAACGGCTCGGGTCTGCGGCGTGAAGCCGCGTGGATGAGGCGGGCGGCCATTTCCTTTCCCGTTCCGCTCTNNGCGGCGCGCCGGGCGTCGGACCCCGCGACAGCCGTCCTCAGCGTGCCCAGCAGCTCCGCAAGCGCATAGGGTTTCACGATGTAGTCGCACGCGCCGGCGAGGATCGCCTCCTTCACGACCCGCGGCTCGGTGAGCGCGGTGAGCATCACGACGGGAGGGGCATCGGGGAGGCTCACGATCCGTCGGAGCGTCGCGATCCCGTCCATGTCCGGCA
>PLNO01000326.1 GCA_003141795.1 Spirochaetaceae bacterium
CCTGCTGGTCGTGACGGCATTGAAGAGCGTCTCCAGATCGATGCTCGTCTCCTGGCCGTCCCTGTTGCGTCTTACCACGACGTAGCCTCCAAGCGTCTTCTCGGAGTACAGCACGTCGTCCCCCGTCGGCTCCTCCCGCTCCAGCTGGGTGGTGAGCCGGGCCGAAGCTTCGGCGATGGACTGCTGGAAGATGATGTGGCCCTGATCGAGGATGATGATGGGGTCGATCAGGTTCTCCANNGTCGGCTCGTCGAGGAGCAGGACCCTGCACCCCGTGGCCAGGCCGAAGGCGAGCAGGAATTTCTTCTTCTGGCCGTAGGACATCTCCGAGAGGTTCTTCGACGTGTCGAGCTCGAACTCGCGGAGGTAGTCCGCGAAGGCGTCGTGACTGAACCTCGGGTACAGCGGCGCGTACAGCCGCGTGAAGAGGTTCGGCGGAATTGCCGCCACGTGCAGCTCCTCGGAGATGAAACAGACGTCCTCCAGAAGATGGACCGGACGCTTGGCAGGATCGAAGCCCAGCACATTGCAATGCCCCGTCTGGGGGAGCCGCAGGCCGCAGATGATCTTCAGGAGCGTCGTCTTGCCCGCGNNTGCGCAGGAGCGTCGTCTTGCCCGCGCCGTTCTTCCCGAGCAGGCCGTAGATGTTGCCCGGGGAGAGAGTCAGGCTGAGGTCCGAAAACAACCTCTGTTTCCTGTACCCGAATGACATGTCACGTATCTCGATCACTTCCGCCCTCCTGTTTAGTGACCTATATAACTAATACACTAAATTAGTAGCACTCGTGGGAGTGCTTGTCAACCCTTTTCGGGAAAACTTTAAAGTCCGTGCCGAGTTGGACAGTGGCCGGCTTTCAGAGTAGGATGAGGGACGTATGAGCGATCGTATGCGCCCGATTCCCTTCCGTGAGCTTCTGCTCCGCAGCTTTGCAGAGCTCAGGGCGAAAGGATCCCTCTTCGACATCCCCCAAGCGCATTTCTGGAAGCCCGCGGGGACTGCCCGGAGCCGGATTTTTTCTTCAGAAGCGGCAAATCCTCTTGGCCCGGCGGCAGGGCCGCATACCCAGCTCAGTCAGAACATCGTCTGCGCGTGGCTCACCGGCGCACGCTACATCGAGCTGAAGACCGTCCAGACGCTGGACGAGCTTTCCATCGAG
This sequence comes from Spirochaetaceae bacterium, assembly GCA_003141795.1. The sequence continues at coordinate 1,158 of PLNO01000326.1, forward strand.
AAGCCGTGCATCGACGCGGCCGACGAGGGCTACAATGTCGAATGGTCGCAGGAGCTCACCCTCGACCAGGCCTATGACGAATACCTCAAGGCGTGGATGTTTCTGCACGTCCTGGAAACGCTGCAGGAGGGGAATGCCTTCTCCGCCCCCTCGTTCCTCTTCAACATGAGCGTCGGCTACGACCTCGCCGGCATCAAGACCGAACGCATGGACCTGTTCATCAGGCGCCTCATGGACTCATCAGCAGAGCCTGTGTTCCTCCGCTACCGCGAGGAGCTGGACGATATGGCCGGGAGCGCCAACCTCCTTGCCGGCACCCCGTGGGCCGACCGTGCAGCGGCGCTGCGCGGGCTTGCGGGACGCATCTCTCCCCGGATGAGCTCGTCGGTAACCCTCTCCACGATGCACGGGTGTCCGCCGGGGGAGATCGAGTCGATCTGCGCGTACATGCTCACGACGAAGCGCCTCGATACGCTCGTGAAGCTCAACCCGACCCTGCTGGGCTACGAGCGGGCCAAGGGTATCCTCACAGGCCTCGGGTTCGGCTACGTGGCGTTGAAGCCGGAAGGCTTCCAGAAGGACCTCCAGTACGAAGCTGCCGTGCCGATGCTCACCCGGCTCCTCGCTCTGGCCTCGACGGAGGGCAGGCATTTCGGTGCCAAGCTCTCCAACACGCTGGCGGCTGCCAATGACCGCGGCGCCCTTCCCGGAGCGGAGATGTACATGTCGGGCAGGGCGCTGTACCCGCTGACCGCGGAGCTGGCCGCGCGCCTTTCGGCCGATTTCAAGGGCCGGCTGCCCCTTTCGTTCTCCGGCGGCGTCTCCGCGTGGAATCTCGGCGACATCCTCGACGCGGGCATCCGTCCCGTGACCCTTGCGACGGATCTGCTCAAGCCCGGCGGGTACGCCCGGCTCAAGCAGCTCGCGGAGATCGCTGAGAAGCATTCGTCGTCGTGGCGGAGCACGGTGGTGAACGTCGATGCGACGCGCCGCGCCGCGGATGCGGCACTCATCGCCCCGCAGGGCCGCAAGGATTTCCGCGGCACGGGGAAGGTCTCAGTGCCCGGCGCGCTTCCGATCGTCGACTGTTTCGTCGCCCCGTGCGTGGAAGCCTGCCCGATCCATCAGGACGTGCCGGAGTACCTGCACCTCGCCGGCGCGGGGAGGATGGATGAGGCGTTCCAGGCCGTCATCCGCCGCAACCCCCTGCCGTTCATGACCGGCTACCTCTGCGACCATCAGTGCATGGACAACTGCACGCGCAGGGATTGGGAAGGAGCGGTGGGGATCCGGGAGATGAAACGCATCGTTGCCGAAGAGGGGTGCGATGCGTTCCGTGCTGAAAAGGCCGCTCTCTCCCGTCCCGCGGCGGCGCGGGGAGTGAAGGCCGCGGTGATCGGCGCGGGCCCCGGCGGGCTTGCCGCCGCATCGCTCCTCAGCCGGGAAGGCTTCGAGGTGCACGTCTTCGAGCAGGAGACTGAGGCGGGTGGCGTCGTGCGCTGGCTGCTGCCCTCCTTCCGCATCCCCGAAGGCGCCATCGAGAAGGACGTCGCGCTCCTCCGTGACCTGGGGGCCGTCCTGCATATGGGCAGTGCCAAACAGACCGTCGGCGCCCTGCGTGACGGGGGGTTCCGCTACGTTCTCCTCAGTATCGGCGCGGCACGGGACCGTGAGTCCGGCATCCCTGGCGCGCGCGGCGTGCTCGCCTTCCTCCGCCAGTTCCGCAAGGACCCGGCCAGCCTCCGACTCGGCAGACGCGTCGCGGTGATCGGCGGCGGTGACACTGCCATGGATGCCGCGCGCGCCGCCGTTCGGTGCGACGGTGTCGATGAGGTGAGCATCGTCTACCGCCGCACTCAGGCGGAAATGCCCGCCTCGGAGGAGGAGTACCGCTCGGCGGTGGAGGACGGCGTAAAGTTCCGCTTTCTCCGCGCGCCTGAGGCGTGGACCCCGTCTCAGGGACTTGCCTGCCGCGTCATGGAGCTCGGACCCGCCGATGAATCGGNNGGCAACGGGAAAGCTCGAGCACGTGCCGGCTGATTCCGTCATCTCCGCCGTGGGCACCGAAGTGGACACATCCGTCCTGCTGAACCTCGGTCTGGATGCGGAACATGCCCTTGTCGATGCGGCAACCCTGGAAACGGGCCTCCCCGGCGTGTTCCTCGTGGGCGATGCCGCCTTCGGTGCTGCCACGATCGTGAAGGCGATCGCCTCGGCGCGCAGGGCCGCGGACGCGATCCTCGCACGCGAAGGGGGCTCGCGGTGGGCCCCTCCCGCGCTGCCGCCCGAGGACACCGCATTCCTGCGCGCGTCCCGCGATCGCCTGCTTCCGGCCTCCGCGGTGGGAAGCACGGACGCCGCCGTCCGCCAGACGGAGTCACGGCGCTGCCTCGGGTGCCGGGCGCTCTGCATGAAGTGCGTGGAGGTCTGTCCGAACAGGGCCAACACGCTCATTGCCGTCGGAACGGGGTTCCGCGACGAGCAGCAGATCGTGCACATCGACGCCTACTGCAACGAGTGCGGCAACTGCGCCACCTTCTGCCCGTGGGAGGGAAGGCCGTACAAGGACAAGCTCACCGTGTTCGCCACGGAGGAAGATTTCCGCAACAGCACGAACCCCGGCTTCTTCCTGAAGGCCGGGACAGGGGTCCTGCGCGCCGACGGCAGGGAAGGCACGCTCACGCTGGATGCCGCAGGCGATGTCGTCACCGACGTGGCGGATCCGGCGGTCAGGCTCCTCGTTCAGGCGATCGTGCGTGATCATCAGTATCTTATGGGGGGGGCATCATGATCGTCCTGAAGAACGCGACCCTCGTCCATCTCCATCCGGCGGAGGTCACCCCTGGCGTTGATGTCGTCATCGACGGCACGGAAATCCATGCCGTGGGCCGGGGGGTGTCCGTCGGGGTGACCGCGGAGCGCACCATCGATCTCGACGGCAGGGTGGTGATGCCGGGCCTCGTCTGCAGCCACGACCATTTCTACTCGGGACTGTCGCGGGGCATCATGGCGAAGATCGCCCCCACCCCCGATTTCGTCTCCACGCTGCAGAACCTCTGGTGGCGGCTGGATTCCGC